>JBCCIW010000008.1:0-31217 GCA_039028055.1 Pseudomonadota bacterium
CCCGGTGATGCATGCCTGCGGTCATGACGTCCACATGGCAAGTTGGATAGGTACAGCCAGAGAAATGGTTGAGCGCCGGTCAGAATGGGCGGGTACTCTGATGATGATAGCGCAGCCAGCTGAA
The DNA here is from genome assembly GCA_039028055.1 of Pseudomonadota bacterium. Classification (GTDB taxonomy): domain Bacteria; phylum Pseudomonadota; class Alphaproteobacteria; order Caulobacterales; family Hyphomonadaceae; genus CALLCD01. Next base: position 125 of record JBCCIW010000008.1, read on the forward strand.
GAGCTCGGGCTTGGCGCTCCGGCGATGCTCTCCGACGGATTGTTTGAACGCTTCCCAAAACCGGATGCCAACCTGGCTCTGCACGTCTCGGCGACACTTCCGGCAGGCGAGGTTGGATACACGGCGGGCTACGCACTCGCGGCTGTAGATACTGTGGACATAAAGGTGTTCGGCTCGGGTGGCCACGGGGCCTATCCCCATACGACAAGAGACCCTGTAGTGATCGCGTCTCATATCGTGACTGCCTTGCAAACACAGGTGTCGCGGAATGTTGACCCGCAGGAACCCGCTGTCGTTACCGTCGGGTCCATTCAGTCCGGTGCCAAGCACAACATTATCTCCGACGAAGCGATCATGAAGCTTACGGTGCGCACATATTCTGATGAAGTGCGCCAGACATTGCTGGAGGGAATTGTTCGTATCGCGAACGGTCAGGCGGCCACGTTTGGCGCGCCAGAGCCGGAGGTCATATTCGAAACAGACTATATTCCGTCGACCTACAATGATCCTGAACTCAGTCGTGCATCCGCAACCGCTATTGCCGGTGCCATCGGTGAAGACAACATATCAACTGTAATGGCTGTTATGGGCGGAGAAGATTTCGCTCACTACAGCCGTACTGACGATCAGATTCCGAGTTTCATTTTCTGGCTCGGAGGTGTCGAACCGGAAAAGATCGAGACTGGTGAGCGATTACCCAGCCTTCACTCACCGCTATTTGCGCCAGACGCGGATACGGCAATTCCGACAGGCGTTAACGCGATGGTTGCAGCAACAATCCAAGCGTTCGAGACATATAACGAAGATTGAACGGGTCATTGTGTTCGGTCGGCTATGTCGCCGATCCATGCTAGTGAGGTTATTTAGAACGATCTGGTGGCTCGCAAGAACCTGAGTTTATAATGACTGACACATCATACGAAGACATTGGGTGCCCCTCCGGCCTGGCCCCTCCTACGCGCACATCCCATCGGACAGATTTCAGCGCGTTCGTTCGAGAGACTGGCGGCGTTAGAAAACTCAGTCTGTCCATACGAGGCGCGAAATGCGGAGGGTGCATCTCCAAGATCGAACGAGCTGTTACTGATCTCTCCGGGGTAACATCCGCGAGAATAAACCTATCGACCGGTGACCTGAGCTTAACGGGCGACGACCGCTTGTCGGCAAACGAAATTGCTGAGACAGTTACCAATCTTGGTTATGGAGTCTCTGCGCAATCTACTGATAAAGCAGCGGAATCACAGAAGTCCGAAGAGCGAAAACTTCTGATCGCTATGGGCGTGGCCGGGTTTGCAGCAGCCAATATCATGCTCCTCTCTATTTCGGTCTGGGGCGGCCATTCAGAAATGGGGGAACAAACGCGGAGTGTGTTCCACGCAATCTCCGGTCTGATCGCCTTTCCCGTTGTTCTGTTTTCGGGCCGACACTTCTTCTCCAGCGCGTGGGGAGCGTTGCGTCACCGCAGCGTGAATATGGATGTTCCAATATCTCTGGCGATCTGGCTGGCGTTCGGTGTCAGCGTCTGGGAAACAGCAAATGGAGGGGAACACGCTTACTTTGACGCCTGCGTGATGCTGTTGTTCTTCCTGCTTATCGGACGCTTCCTGGACGCACGCCTTAAACGCCGTGCTTTCGCTGCGGCACACGAACTTGCGGCGCTACGCAATCGAACTGTCAGCCTTCTGACGGACGGTAACATAGAAGCCGTCCGCTCAGATGAGATAAAATCTGGCGACCGCATATTTGTTGCGCCAGGTGAGCAAGCCGTCATCGACATGGAAATCGTATCGGGCGGCGCTGACATTGATGAAAGTCTTGTGACCGGTGAAAGTCTGCCGCGCTTCGCTGGCACTGGCTCAATCATGTATTCGGGGTCGGTTAATCTCGGCGATGCGCTCGAAGGTGTTGCCGTATCTGCTGCAGCGGACTCTCTCCTTGCAGACATTGCATCATTGCTCGATGTCGGAGAACAGCGCAGGTCAACCTATCGCAGAATCGCGGACCGTGCCGTTTCACTTTATGTACCCTTCGTTCATACGACAGCTTTTCTGGCTTTTTCTGGCTGGCTCATTGCTGGAGCAAGCGTTCGCGAAGCTATCCTGATTGCAGCATCTACCCTGATCATTACGTGCCCTTGCGCATTGGCACTGGCAGCCCCCGTTGCTCAAATGGTCGCTGCCGGACGCCTGTTCAAAATGGGAGCTTATCTAAAATCTGGCGATGCACTCGAACGGCTTGCCGATATTGATCATGTCGTCTTCGACAAGACAGGAACACTCACATTCGGGACTCCCAAATGGTCTCCCAGTGAAGAGGCACGGGCTATATTAGAAGACGCTGCCATGCTCGCACGGGCCAGCCTGCATCCCCTGTCTCGGGCACTCGTGACATCAGCAGGGCCAGGGCCAATTGCGAAAGATGTCGAGGAGTTTCCAGGTAAAGGTCTCAAGGCGGTAGTCGGGAATGTTGAGCACAGACTAGGCTCTGCAGAATGGATCGGTGCCGATGGAAACCATCGACCGTCTGGTCCGACGCTTTGGTACAAACGAGGCGAAGCGAAACCCGTACCCTTCCAATTCGAGGATGCTGCCCAGGAAAACGCCGAACAAGTCGTTAGCGAACTCCAGGCGCGTGACCTGGACGTTGAAATTCTCTCTGGGGATAGGAGTACGGCCGTTGGAGCGATGGCGGAACGACTTGGCATAGGTATCTGGACAGCCGCTGCTAGCCCACAAGACAAGGCTGAGCGGCTCGAGACCCTCAAATCCAATGGCAAGAAAGTGCTCATGGTCGGTGACGGATTAAACGATGCGGCAGCTCTTTCACTGGCTCACGCCGCTTTGGCCCCCGGCGGAGCAATAGATGTGAGCCAGGCATCGGCTGACGCGGTCTATTCCAAGGGTTTGTCCAGTATTCCCAAGATCTTGAACATAGCGAACTCTGCCAAAACAACCATGCTTCAGAATTTCGGTTTGGCTGCAGCATACAATGTGGTGGCCGTCCCCATTGCGGTCACAGGTCATGTCACGCCACTGATCGCTGCGATTGCGATGTCCGCTTCATCCCTGATTGTCACTTTAAATGCGATCAGAATGCGTTCCAGCGATAAAGCACTCTGAAGTCGTACTGCCTTCCGCTTGGGCCTGCGTTGACAATGCTGTTATCGGGAACAGGTTAGTAAAGTACCGTTACTCAGCTGATACAGATCATCTATTCGGCACCGATCTCTCGAACGATGCGGAATCCGATATGGTTCGTCGAAAAGTTGGTTTCATGCGGCTGCCTTGCTGCGGGCCGGTAACGCTGACAAAAATTGTCTGCGCACAGAAATGAACCGCCTTTGATGGTATGACGGCCGGCAGCATAGGGTGTGGACGTCCATTCCCATGTATTTCCGATCATGTCGTGTAGGCCAATTTCAGATTCGGGATAGCAACCAACAGGAGACAACCCTACTGATCCATCGGCTGCTGTATTCTCAAGAGGAAATATGCCCTGCCAGGTGTTTGCTACCGGTTTGCCATCAACATCGAAAGCGCCGCTCTCGGACATGGACGGGTCGGATAATCCAAGCAGCGCGGCGTATTCCCATTCAACTTCGCTTGGTAACCTGCCGCCCGCCCAAGCCGCGTAAGCTGCAGCGTCTGCCTGCGAGACGTGAACGACCGGGTAATTGCCGAGGCCTTCTATGTTGCTGCCTGGACCCCCGGGCGAATGCCAAGTCGCACCGGACACCAATTCCCACCTATTGTGCGCGGTACCGCCTTCCTCATTTTCCTGGATAAACAGAGCGGAGCCGGCATCTCTGCCACCATCACGCACGCTCTGTTCAGCTGTGGTCTCATATCCTGTGGCGTCGACGAATTCCGCAAACTGATCATTTGTGACTTCGTGGGTCTGTATCCGAAAAGCGCCTACCTGAATATTTATTTCCGGACGTTCCTCCGGGTATGTCGCATTCAGACCCTTTTTGAATTGTCCGGCCGGAATGCTCACAAACGAGCCGATAGCTACGTCTTCCGATGTGCACTGCAACTCGGAGCGCATGCTCTTTGAACGCTCGCAAGCCGCGCTGACAGACAACAGGACTATTGCGCTCGAGTACGCGCAAAACCGAAGTTTCGAAACAAACATGGCTTGATGATTATCAAAGCCCGGACCAAAGTCGATCCAGGGAGAGTTGCGACATGGCAAAACGCATTCTGATTGGTTTGGCTCTACTTGTTTCTGTTACGCTAGTTGCGGGTTGGCTCAACCGTCAGGCCGTAATCCTTTACCTGGTAGGAAACTCAGGAAGGTTGGAGGTTTCCGAGACCAGGCCGGTAGAATGGAATCGCGGTCCCGAGAGTCCTCAGCAAACTCAGAGTGATGCCCCACCAAACATCATTTTTATTCTGGCCGACGATCTCGGTATCAACGACATATCGACTTTCGGTGGCGGTCTTGCAAGCGGAGCAGTGCCAACACCGAATATAGATCAGCTCGCGGCGGACGGTGCGATGTTCACCAATGCCTATTCTGGCACCGGAACGTGCGCGCCCTCTCGCGCTATGCTGCTGACCGGTCGATATCCAACAAGAACAGGTTTTGAATTCACACCAACACCTGACGGCATGGGGCGAATTGTGTCGATGGTGTCGGAGGATTTAAGGGAGGGGAGCAGTTTACCTCCAGTCGTATGGAACGAAGCGACGGCCGCAAGCAATGTTCCTTATGAAGACAAGGGCCTGCCTACGGAAGAGGTGACTATCGCTGAAATTCTTCAGACCGTGGGCTATCATTCTGTCCACATTGGAAAATGGCATCTTGGACGATCCCTTCCTTTTAGGGCTGTCTCTCAGGGTTTCGATGAGAGCCTTCTGATGTCGAGCGGCCTTTATCTGCCTGAAGACGATCCGCGCGTGGTGAACGCAAAGCTCCCCTTCGATCCAATCGACGTATTTTTGTGGGCACGAATGCAATTCGCCTCGGATTATGATCGCGCGGGCGAAGACGTAACGGAAAACCACTTTGAACCCGCGAGCTACATCACTGATTACTATACTGACGAAGCGTTGAATGTGATTGAAGCCAATAAGAACAGGCCATTCTTCCTGTATCTTGCCCATTGGGGATCACACACGCCCTTGCAAGCTACGAGGGAAGACTATGAAGCTGTCGGAGATCTGGAACCTCATAGGCTTCGCGTATATGCGGCCATGGTTCGCGCCATCGATAGAAGTGTGGGGCGTATTGTCGAAAAGCTTGAAGAAGAAGGCCTAAGTGACAATACCATCATTGTCTTCTCATCAGACAATGGTGGGGCTGGATACATCGGCATTCCAGACGTTAACGCTCCTTATCGCGGTTGGAAGATCACATTGTTCGAAGGCGGTATTCGCGTTCCGATGTTTATCAAATGGCCCGCAAGGATCTCACCTGGAACTATTGTTGACGATCCGGTCGCCCATATCGACGTCATGCCAACACTTGCATCTGCTGCCAGAGCCGAGATTCCGGAAAGTATCGTGATTGATGGACAGAATATGCTGCCTGCCGCCATGGGCGAAAGCGAAATAGATCGACCTAATGATGCTATCTTCTGGTCGAGCGGGTTTTATAAAGTTGTCCGTGCTGGAGACTGGAAACTCCAGATCAATGAGAAACAAGATAAGGCCTGGCTTTTTAATCTCGCCGACGACCCTCACGAGCAAACCAATCTTGCTGAAATAGAGCTTGGGAAGCGCGCAGAACTAGAGGCTCTTATCGCTGCGCACTACGAAAACGCTCGCGCGCCGCTTTATCCCCATACAGTCGAAAGTCCGATCCGCATTGATCAGACAAATGCCGATCCATTCGGCGAAGATGACGAATATGTCCTCTGGCCGAACTAGTTCATGCAGCTAGTCCCCATGTCGATGCGGGATGTATATTGCCATCGATATCTAGACGCTAATATCCAATTGCCAGGCCATCCTTACGCATTTCCGTAGCGCCCGTGTAAACGCCGGTTTCAGGATCGCGGTGGATGGCCTGATAACCACCAAACATTATTCCATTATCGACCACTTCGACGCGATGCCCCATCGCCCTCAATCTTTCAATTTCAGTTGCCGGTATTCCGGGTTCGACATACAGAGTGCCGCGCAAATCGACATCGTCATCATCGAGGCGTCCTGTCGGCGCGCGTCCACCGACATGATTTAGTCGGGCGGCATCGCCTGCCTCCTGCAGATTCATTCCATAGTTTACCAGGTTAATAAGGATCTGCATGTGCCCCTGCGGCTGCATACCGCCGCCCATCAGACCAAAGCTCATGAATGGCTGGCCATCCTTCATGACAAATGCAGGTATGATCGTATGGAATGGACGTTTTCCCGGTGCGTAAACGTTTGGATGCTGAGGATCCAGTGAAAATAATTCTCCGCGATTTTGAAACATGAAACCCAATCCGTCCGGCACAAGACCAGACCCCATGCCGCGGTAATTTGATTGAATGAGAGACACCATCATACCGCTACTGTCAGCGACGGTGAGATAAGTCGTGTCACCCTCTCCCTCCAATCTCAGATCACCAGGCGCGGGATCTGGATTTATCGTTTCAGGATCAATCGAAGCGAAACGCTCCATTCCATACTCTTCGGAAAGAAGCTGCTCGACAGGAATTTCAGCAAAGTCTGGATCAGCGTAGTAGCGACCGAGATCTTCGAATGCCAGCCGCTTTGCTTCTGTTATATAATGAAGAACCTCAGCACTTCCCCGAGGCCATCGGCTTAGATCGACATGCTTCAGAATGTTTGCCATCTGGAGCGCAGCGAAACCCTGTCCATTAGGTGGTAGTTCGCAGAGCTCGTGGCCGCGATAGTCAACGCATCCGGGTTCAACCCATTCACTTACGTGCGTAGCGAAGTCTTCGATACGTAAGTCCCCTCCTATACGTTGCATGTAAGAGTCGATGGTCTGAGCAATTTCACCTCGGTAAAAGGCTTCGCGCCCACCCGCGGCAATCAGCTTGTAGGTGTTTGCGAGGTCCGGGTTCTTGAAGATTTCACCCGCTCTAGGCGCTCCATTCGAGAAATAGGTTGCTCGTGCATTATCAAACTCATTGATTGAAGAGAGCGCTTCTTCAAAACGAGCGAGATTCAGCTCAAAGTATCTGGCGATGACTGGAGAAACAGGAAAACCATTCTCTGCATAATCTATCGCAGGCGCTAAAATCTCAGGCATGGATAGGTCGCCAAAGCGTGAGTGCATCTCAAACCAGCCATCTACAGCTCCGGGAACACTGACGGGGAGATCCCCACCAGGAGGAATGCTGCCTCGGCCTTCAAGACGTTCAATCAGCTCATCATATGAACGCCCGAGCGGGCTACGGCCGGAAGCATTTAGCCCATACAGCCTTTGCGTTTCAGGATCCCAGATAATGGCGAACAAGTCGCCGCCAATGCCGTTTCCAGTAGGCTCCATGAGACCGATGGCAGCATTCGCAGCTATCGCTGCGTCAACAGCATTCCCGCCGGATTTCAAGATATCAATCGCAACCTGACTTGCTAGCGGATGCGCCGTAGCCGCCATTCCATGCTCGGCATAGACAGGGCTGCGCGACCAGATTTCACCAACTGGACGTCCGCCAGCACCGATGTCTTCTGACGTTTGAGCGGAAGCATAAGCCGAACCAAAGAGTAGCACTATTGTGATTAGAGCTCGTAACAACATGCTTTGAGCCAGGGATATCATTTTTCTATCGCTTTCTTTTGAACCTTGCCGATCAGGAAATTGATACTCGGATGCGATTGGACTTATCAATGGGTTTAAGCTCTTTGGTGCAAAATACCGCGCACATAAAAAGTTGATGGGGTGATCAAAAAGCTAAACGTTGATCGAAGCTGTAAGCTCTTGAATGATTTATAGTTACGAAGATGGAGGCCACCAGTTCGCTCTGCACTTACCTTAGGGGATGTTAGATGACGACGCCGCGTGCTGCATTTCGCTTACTAAATTTGGTTTTCTAGCGAACCCGACAGTCGCCTACTGGCAATCCCGATTATCATCGCACTGATCAAAAACAAATAGATGAGAGGCGGTGCTATACTCGTAAGCTTTTCTCTGATTGTCAGTTGTTGAAACCTAAACGGCGGAATCTCATCGAACTCTGCAATGGAGATTCTTTGTTTCGCTACAACAGCAGGCCCGATCCGCTCGTGGAGTGTCGATAGCGCCTCGCGCGCTTGATGCTGGAAGCGCATAGCCCGCCTGCTTCCGCCGCTTGAAACTTCGGTGAGAGCTCTGTCCGCGATCATTGCTGGAGACAGATACTGCAACAAGTTGATGAGCTCGGAACGCTTCTCGCGCGACGTGTTGAAACTTTCCAATATCGGGGCTGTGCGCCTATCCGCCTCCAGATTTGCAAGAAAGTTACTGCTGTAAAAGGCGGGTACCCCTTCATCGCTCACCGTTAGTTCTGGATGGTCGGCGAGAAATCCTGCTGTTAAGCCAGCCGTATCTCTGATTGCCGCAACTTCGCCCTGACGCATCTCTGACAAGAAGGCAAGGCGGGATGGAGGTGGAAATGCGGCCTCCGCAAATGCGCTACCGATAGCTGGTAAGGCCAGCACGAATGTTGCCCATGCTGCGAAAAGCGCGGATGCAACGGTTTCACCCTTGCGGAATATGGTGCCGATAAGGGCGATAAGACCAAACCAAAACGAGCCATAAATTAGCGCAGCGAGCAACCAAATCGCACAGGAATGAAGGCGTTCAGCTATATCCGCGGTCGTGGTGAGAATGGTGGCGGATACCAGTGCCACAATGCAAAATGCACCCCACACCCACCCATTTCGTATTAATAGGCGTTGCCACACTGACGAGCTTAGTTCGCCAGCCTGCAAAGCGATGAGGCGTGTGCGTCCGCTGTCACGGTCAGACGCAAGTATATCAAATGAGACGGCGACCATAATCAACGGCATGATAGAGATAACCAAGAACGTTAGATCCAGGTCACCAAGGCTTAGTGGTGTCGGATTGGCGAACTCATACTCTGCGAATAGATCCGCGGGATTTGACCAGCCACTTATCGTGGTTGTCGTCGGGTAGAGGTTTGACCCGCTGGATCCGAAATCGGAGAGCGGGGCCGGCGGCAGAATAGCAGGCAGTTGAATATTCATTGGCCGCGCGTCGTACGGGCCGAGCTCAACGCCGTCAGTATCAGCACTCGCAAGCGTTTCGCGCCACTGCTCAAGAGTCGAGAGTTGACTAGATACAAATTCGGCTTGAGCAGCAAGCGTTTTTGAAACAGCTGTGTTTCCCGCAAGAACAGCGACCACGGCCAAAATGATAACAGAAGTAGCCGCAATGAGTCCGGGAGACGCGAACAAGAATAACCGCCGCTCGAGGAACGCGCTTGTAAATACCGTCATGCCGCAGATTCCTTCTGCGAACTCCTCACAGCCACATAACCAAAGAGAACACTTGCAACCGCGTAGAATACCAAGACGATTATGCTGAAGGCATACTTGCCCGAAAACTGATCCATGCTGGGTAACTGATGTTCAAAGTCACCCACCTGACGCCAAAGTGCCTCATCAGCCATGTACGGCCCGTCTTTAGCGTTCTGGGTCAGATCATCATTCAACTGCTTGACAATTACGCGACGTCTTTCCTCGGCTGCCTGACGAAAGGAATCGTGGTGAAGTCGGTCTGTACCAGAAAACCCTGCCGACAAAGTCTCTAGCGCCAGAACGGGTGATAAAATAGACGCTGCAGCCAAGACTCGTTCTTGTCGAACAAATGTTTCATCAAGACCCCGGTAAACCTCTGCAAAAAGCGGATGGGAGTACTCCTCGCTATACTGAAGCGTATATCCACTATAATCAAACGGCAGATCGTCTGTGCTCTGCACTCCATATTCTTCCAAAACTGACCGCTGCAGCTGATCCTGCAGATCCTCATCAATATAATAGGCCATAGAGGCATCACGCAGATCATCCGTGATGCTGATACTTTCCGGAGTTGGATACAAAACTCCGGCTATGCTGCCAGAAAGGCGCGGCACAAGAATGAAGGCGATGGCCCAAACGGCAATCAGCACCGTGAATGCCGTACGCTTATCGCGCGTGATCGCAGAAACGCCAATAGAAAATGCGGATATTGCAATGAAATAAATTCCATAAACTATTGAGAGACCCGCGACGCGTCTTCCAGTGTCAGGCAGTGGCTGGGCGTCGCTATTTCCTACGATCAAATAGCCAAGAAGGACAGCAGGGAGCACGATCGCTCCAACGGAAAATCCCGCTCCGATAAACTTTCCAACAAGCCAAGCTCTCGCGGTCACGCCACTCGCAATCAACTGCTTCTGTGTTCCTAGCTCTCGCTCTCCGGCGACAGCGGAAAATAATACGAGGAATATGAAGATTGGTGCCGCATACTGAAGAATCCAGGCTGGAGATAGGCCGGAATGCCCTCCCAAATCTCCGAGGTCTTCAGCTCGCCGAAACACGGCAGGGTTTTGATGGTGCGCCTCCATCCAAAGGGCAAGGCCAGCGTAGTCTGTTACCCCGGGGTCGAAGGCGGCAAGTCCGGGTATTGGCTTAAACGCGTAGCGGGAAAAGTGCGCCGCCGCATGAGGGTTCCTTTCTCCTTGATTATTCCATACTTCTCGATCGACTAATTCAGCTGCTGACCGCTCGCGCTCAAACGTATTGAGTCTTTGCACTGACAAAGCGCTTGCCCCAGTCATGAGGGCTATCATTGTAATGATGAGAAAAACAAAGACGCCGTTCCGTGACAAAAGTCGAATTTCGTTCTGCGCAATCGCTGCGATCATCAGGCTTCACCTTCGTTTTGACGACGAGGTTCAGTTTGCGGCGCCGATTCCGCGCTGCGCATATGATTCAGATAGAGCCGCTCAAGTTCGCCGGTCTCTAGGGTTTCTACCTGAAGCAAATCCAGCAATTTTCCACTTTTCATAATGCCAATTTTTGTACCAATTTCCTTGGCGCGAAAGACATCATGAGTAGCCATCAAAATGGCGCACCCATCGCTCTTAAGTCCACGTAATGTAATGCAAAGCTCATTTGCCGCCGATGGATCAAGGCCCGATAGTGGCTCGTCCAATAGAAGCGCTTTTGCCTCTTTTGCCAGGGCAATTGCCACACCCACCTTTTGCCGCATTCCTTTAGAGTATGATGACACTCGATTTTCGGTTGCCTCTTCAGGTAAGCCTGCAAGCCTAAGCATCTCTTTGAGTTCTGCCGTTGATCTCTTGATGTCGGATAGGCGAAGAAAGTATTCGATATTCTCAAGGCCAGAAAGTTGTGGGTATAAGGCGACTTGTTCAGGTATATAAGCTAGGGTTTTTTTGGTTTTCTGCGGGTGTTCCGCGACATTCATCCCATCAATAAAGACTGCTCCTCGCGTAGGCTCCAAAAAACCAAGGAACGAATTGATCGTGGTTGTCTTACCGGCTCCGTTAGCCCCCAATAAACAGACAAGTTCACCAGCTTTGACTTCAAGGTCCAAATTGTCGAGGGCCACAAAATCACCAAAGCACTTTGTTAGATTTTGAGCCTGCAAAACAGATTTCGACTGTCCGATAGCAGTGGTCATTTCCATAATCTCTTCATCAACGACCTTTCACCGCACGCGAACCTAGTCAGCAACCTCAACCTGATTGTTACACTATCACAATTGTGTTGCAAGGCTTTCGGGTTGATCGTAAGTAACTGGCTGAAATGCTAAGCTCTCATTCTCAACGAAGACGATTGCAGCTTCCAATTTGACCACATTAATCTTGCGCCGTGCTTACGTCAGAGGAGAATATCCAATATGTGATTTGTAGGAGGAAGATTATGCTCAGGTGTCGATCTAATAGAGCGGCCAATTATCAGCTTCGCAGAAACATCGTTTGGCCAAGGTAGTTAAATATTACATGGAACTCTTGGTCACTAGATTGTTGGCTGCTCGCAATGATTCAGAATGAATAATTTCCATCAGGTGGTCAGCCAGCACGGGCTTTTCCAATACCCGGGCATAACCGGCCTCGAACGCTTTCTTTTCAAGTGCGGCTGAATAGAACCCGGTGAGGAGCAGAGCCGGAGTCGATATTCCTTCCTGACGTAAACGGCCTAGTAGTTTCAAGCCATCTATCTTTGGCATCTTATAATCGATAATCAAGCAGTCCACATCGGGCACATATCCAGTTGCGAGGAGTTCGATGCCGCTCTCATAAACTTCAAGCGAACATCCTCTTGCCCGAAGCATTAGCGTTAGTGATCGACGAACCTCATTATCATCTTCGATCAAAAGAATCCGGTCTTTAACTCTCGCTAAGGTCTCTGACGGCATCGGTCGGTTCGCAGAATATCATCAACATAGCTTTGTTGACTGTTCCATCTAATATGCCTCGTTGCGAACCATTGTCATTACGCAAAACTACTTATTTTTCAGGTCGATCCTAAATCAGCGGCGAACGCGATTTTTAACGCCGCAGAAAGTGTCTCAGCATTCAATTTCGACATCAGATTGGCGCGATGGATTTCAACTGTTCTAGCTGAAATACCAAGATCCTCAGCAATCGCTTTGTTTGTCAGACCGTCGGTCAGCCGTTCCAGCACATCCAGCTCCCGGCTTGTTAATTCGCTGATACGCGCCTCAGCTGCCTGTCTTTGGGATAATTGTGTCTGGCTCGTTTCCAATAGCTGAAAACCCATTTCAATCGAATTGAGCAACGTCTCCTTTTTGTATGGCTTCTCCAGGAAGTCAGTCGCGCCAGCTTTCATGGCCGAGACCGCGGTCGAAACATCGCCATGGCCGGTTAGCACTATTATCGGTAAACTAACCCCTCGAGACCGCACCTCCTTTAGGACGGAAATCCCATCCATTCCTGGCATTCGCACATCCAGAAGAGCACAGGTTTGACCGGCTAAACTTTCCAAATCGTCCAAGAACGAGCCACCGTCGGAATAGGTTTTGACGGAGAAACCAGCATTCCGCAGCATAAAGCTAGTCGAGTATAAAATTGCCTCATCATCATCAACAATGAGAACGTTACGCATATCCATTGGCTTGCTCCGAATTTGCGGCTTGTAACGTAAAACTGATTTGAGCTCCGCCGAATGGACTGTCTTCTACCCAAATTTCACCCCCATGGGCTTCAATGATGGTCTGGCAAATCGATAGGCCCAATCCCATGCCTTCAGTTTTTGAACTCTGAAAAGGCTCAAAAGGTGAGCGTCCATTTTCAAGATCAATTCCAGTTCCGTTGTCTGCAACGCTCAATTTCACGAAGTCATTACTTCCAGCGACCGCCTCGATTTCAATCTCAATACGCGGCGTAGCAACCGATCTTGTAGCCTCAGCTGCGTTGCGTATCAGATTTAGAATAACCTGCCGAATTTGAAGGCCATCACACCATACACCGTGGTCCACCAGACTGGACTTGTGAGAAACACTTGGCACAGCGCCCTTAACTCCAATCTTTGACAAAGAAATACTCTGTTCAGCGAGTTCGTTAAGGTTCGTTCGAGTAAGTTCGAATTCGCCGCGCGACACATAATCTCTCAATTTCCGAACTATTTTCCCTGCACGAACGCATTGGTTAGCCGCTGAATCCAACGCCTCCTGAACCATAGCGACAATATCAGGTTCCGGAGACTCCAGCATATCCCGTGCTGCCTCAAGATAGTTTGCTACAGCTGTGAGAGGCTGATTGAGCTCATGTGCCATCGCAGAGGCCATTGTTCCTGCCGTGCTTAGTCGGGAAAAATTCGTTAACTCTGCCTGCAGTTGGCTAATCTGATGATCTGCTGCCTGCTGAGGCGTCACATCCCGAATGTAGCCTGAGAAGTACCGACGCTGACCAATCTGAGCTTCGCCGATTGTAAGGTGAACAGGGATGATCTCACCCGTCGAGTGCCTCGCCTTGACAATTCGCCCTTTGCCGATGATCTGCTTCTCGCCAGTGGTAATGTAGTTTCTGATATAGTCATGGTGATGCTCGCGGTCGGCTCCCGTCATAAGTAATGTGACGTCTCTGCCAATAATCTCAGAAGCTTTGAGTCCAAAGAGTTCTTCAGCCGATTGGCTGAAGGCCATGACTCTTCCCGCCTCATCAATCAGGATCATGGCATCCGGCACAGACTGCAATATTGTATCGAACAGTATACTGAGGTCTTCGGTCGATTGATCGGGAAGAAACTCGCTCATAAAAGCGCGCGCCTGAAACGCAGATCTTTAGGTGATAATTCTGTGAAACAGAGCATGTTGTTTCGCGGTGTCAGTAATCGGTAGATTTACTATGCACACTAGAGCGCCCAGCGCAGCGGCGTAACACCCCCAGCAGTGAACTGAGGCGCGACCTATTGGCACAGAGAAGCTGCCGCCTTGGCACCCCTCCAAGATAATGGCACTGCCGGTACTCAGGTGTAATCCTAGTTTCGCTAATCCAGCGGCCATAAGCAAAAACCCAAGTAAAAGCGAGTATTCTCGGACCATCTTTTTTACCTCCGATACCTCTCGCACTTAAGGCGAAGCGGAAGATCTACTATCCGTAGATTCCCCTATACGCGGCCTTTCTGACTTCTCGTAGAACCAATCCGTAGAGCGTCGAAGATAACGGCGGGGAGAAGACCAGATGCACTCAGTGGCAACTGACATGAGGGCAGATCATTCCAGCACGATCACTGTCGGGCTTATGATGGGGTTCTTCGCCTTATTAGCTACGGTTGTCGCAGGAAATGCTGTAGATCCAGGAATGAATGCACAGGCACTAACATTCCTTGGCCTTGCCACCTGCTTTATTCTCGGAATGGTCGGTTGGGGTGGAAGACTGGGCAACCGTAACCCGTTTGACCCGAGCATCTACGAAGACACAATCGTAAAATATGGCGTGTTCGCATCGGCCTTCTGGGGCCTTGCTGGATTATTGGTTGGCGTCGTCATCGCGCTTCAACTTACTTGGCCTGCGCTCTTTTATTTTCCGGAATTTGGGTGGACGAACTTTGGACGCCTCCGGCCCCTTCACACCTCAGCCGTGATATTCGCCTTCGGCGGAAATGTACTCATCGCCACGAGCTTTTATGTCGTGCAGCGTACGTGTCGCGCACGATTAGCTGGCGGCATATGGCCATGGTTTGTTTTCTGGGGATACCAGATCTTCATTGTGCTGGCGGCGACCGGCTATCTGCTGGGAGTCACTCAGTCAAAGGAATATGCTGAGCCTGAGTGGTATGTGGATCTCTGGCTCACCCTCGTTTGGGTTGCCTACCTAATGGTCTTTCTGGGCACCCTCTGGAAACGCAAAGAACCGCATATCTACGTCGCAAACTGGTTCTATCTCTCCTTCATTGTCACCATTGCGATGCTACACATCGTAAATAACCTTTCAGTACCAGTAAGTCTCACGGGATCGAAATCCGTCCAGCTCTTTGCGGGTGTTCAGGATGCGATGACACAGTGGTGGTATGGTCACAATGCTGTTGGCTTCTTCCTGACCACCGGCTTCCTCGCCATTATGTATTATTTTATTCCGAAGCGCGTTAGTCGCCCGGTTTATTCTTACCGACTCTCCATCGTTCACTTCTGGAGCCTGATATTTATCTATATCTGGGCGGGGCCACACCATCTGCATTACACAGCTCTTCCTCAATGGGCGCAAACACTAGGCATGACCTTTTCGATCATGCTTTGGATGCCGAGCTGGGGTGGCATGATTAACGGCGTTATGACCTTGTCAGGTGCGTGGGACAGACTTCGCACGGATCCGGTCGTGCGTATGATGGTGGTCAGTCTGGCGTTCTATGGCATGGCGACGTTCGAAGGACCGCTGATGAGTGTCCGCGCGGTGAATGCACTCAGCCACTACACAGAGTGGGGCATCGGCCATGTTCACTCCGGTGCATTAGGTTGGGTAGGATATATATCATTCGGTGCCCTCTATTGCCTCGCTCCGTGGCTCTGGAAACGTCCAGGTCTGTACTCCAAAGGGTTGGTCGAGTGGCACTTCTGGATCTCTACAATCGGCATTCTCTTTTACATGATCTCCATGTGGTTTGCTGGGATAACAGAGGGGCTGATGTGGCGAGCCTACAATGAATTCGGCTTTCTCGAATACAGTTTCGTTGAGACCGTCGAAGCCAAGCATATCAGCTACATTATTCGCGCCTTTGGCGGCCTTCTATATTTTACAGGTGCAGTCCTGATGACCTTCAATCTCATCATGACCGCTCTTGGGCGCGGTGAAGCGCGCACCGAAACCCAAAAAAGTCCCGCCGGATTAAAAACCGAACCAGCACTCATGCCCGCGGAATAGGACATAAACGGATGACTGTACTTGACCGCCACGATTTGTTTGAACGCCACTCGCTTCTCCTGACAATTGGTATCCTGGTTGTCGTCTCCATTGGCGGCATAATTCAAATGGCACCCCTAATGTACATGGATAATACGATCGAAAAGGTGGAAGGAATGCGGCCCTACACGCCCCTCGAACTCGCCGGGCGCGATATCTATATCCGCGAAGGTTGTTATGTTTGTCACTCTCAAATGGTTCGACCGCTAAGGGACGAAATTGAGCGTTACGGACATTACTCCCTCGCTGCAGAGAGCATGTACGATCATCCCTTCCAATGGGGATCAAAACGAACCGGGCCAGACCTTGCACGCGTTGGTGGGAAATATTCTGTCGAATGGCAAGTTGAGCATCTGATAGCACCTCGGTCTCTAGTGCCAGAATCAATTATGCCCCCGTATGCCTTCCTAGCTCAACAGCGCCTTCGCTATGAAAACATAGAAGATCGGCTCCGAACCGAACGTTTAGTAGGTGTACCTTATACAGATGAAATGATTGATAATGCAGCGCCCCACCTTGTGGCCCAAGCTGATCCCAATGAACGCGGATATGATGATGTCGATAGTTTAATTGATGCCTACACCGAAGCCTCAGGACGGGAAGGAACGGTGGAGGCCCGAGACTATGATGGCGACCCAACACGCATCACGGAAATGGATGCGCTCGTCGCCTATCTGCACATGACTGGCACTCTAGTCGATTTTTCGACTTACGAAGCTGAAGACCTCAGCAACAGGCGATAGGTACGATTATGTACGAACTACTCGCAAGCTTTGCTCAAACTGGCGGCCTCATCTACTTCGTAATGATGTTTCTGGGGGCACTGACGTATGCGCTCTGGCCAGCAAATAAATCTATATTCGATCGTGCTGCCCGGGCACCGCTGGAAGACGAAGGTCCAGGCGAATGACCGATAAGCATCAGAACAAGACTGTCGATCCCATCTCAAATGTTGAGACTACGGGCCATAGCTGGGACGGAATTACCGAGCTGAATAATCCCCTCCCTCGTTGGTGGCTCAATATCTGGTATATGACGATAGCGTGGGCAATCGCCTATATGATCCTTATGCCGGCTATACCAGGTCTACCGTTTACGGACCAAACCAATACAACTGGTGCGCGGGGTCATTCCGATCGATCAGAAGTCGCCACTGCAATTTCCGAATTGAATAATCAACGCCGGGGTATGTCGGCCTCCCTCCTGAGTGCAAGTCTTGAAGAAATACGCACCGATCGTGATCTTCAACAGTTTGCGCTCGCAATGGGTGAAAGCGCGTTCGGCGATAACTGCGCTACCTGTCACGGATCTGGGGGACGAGGCGCTGTCGGGTACCCGTCGCTTGCAGACGATGTTTGGCTATGGAGCGGAACTCTAGAGGGCATAGAGACGACGATAAAACATGGGATCCGCCATGAAGGTAATTATGATACGCGTTATTCTCTGATGCCAAACTTTGGACGTGATGGCATCCTCACGAACGAACAGATCGATGATGTGGTCGCACATCTTCTCTCAATATCTGGTCGCACTAGCGACGCTGAAGCAGCGCTCCGAGGAGAGCAGACCTTTGCCGAGCAGTGCTCATCATGCCATGGCGCTGCCGGCAAAGGAGATCCTATGCAAGGTGCCCCAAACCTCACTGACGCGGAATGGACTTTCGGGGGTTCGCAGTCTGACATGTATAATTCTATTTATGTTGCCCGAAACGCGCACATGCCGGCTTGGAATGACCGCCTCGACGAAGCCACTATCAAGGCTCTCTCAGTTTATGTTCACTCCCTGGGCGGAGGTGAGTAGGTGTTCAGATGGGATCCACCACAAATCTGATTAATCTTGTTAACACGGTCCCCGGCCCCCAATCCACGGGGAGCGCTCCGTTGCCTCAACCGAGAGATTTGTATTCGAAAAGAAAGCAGGTCTATCCTAAACTTACCCACGGTAAATTTCGGACGATCAAGTGGATCGTGATGGGCCTATCGCTCCTAGTTTATTACGCAATTCCCTGGCTGAGATGGGAGCGAGGTGAAGGAATACCAAACCAGGCGGTTCTGGCTGACTTCGCTGGTGAAAAGTTCTACTTCTTTTCAATCGAGATCTGGCCGCAAGAAGCCTATTATCTCGCAGGGCTTCTGATCCTCGCGGCACTCGCTCTTTTCTTAGTTACCTCGTTATTTGGCAGAGTGTGGTGCGGCTACGCCTGCCCACAAACCGTATGGACCGACTTATACATTTGGGTGGAACGCGCCTTCGAAGGCGACCGCGCCGCTCGCATTCGTTTAGACAAAGCTAACTGGTCACTCAACAAGGCGTGGAGGAAGTTCGGTAAACACACGATCTGGCTTGTTATCGCATTCTGGACCGGTGGAGCTTTTATTCTTTACTGGCATGATGCTCCTACTGTGGCGAGAGGGTGGTTCTCTGGAGAAGCTCCTCTCACGGCATATTGGTTTGCCGGTATTCTAACCCTTACAACTTATTTTCTGGCTGGGACGATGCGCGAACAGGTCTGCACGTTTATGTGCCCTTGGCCTCGCATTCAAGGCGCGCTCACCGATCAGCATGCTTTGAATGTTACGTACCGATACGACCGAGGTGAACCACGAGGAGTGAAACGCAAAAAAGATAGCTGGGAAAATCGGGGCGATTGTGTTGATTGCAAACAATGCGTTCAGGTATGCCCCGTGGGCATAGATATTCGAGACGGGGCCCAGCTCGAATGTATTCACTGCGCATTATGCATCGACGCCTGCGATCAGATAATGAAGAAGGTTGGCCGACCCACCGGCCTTATAGCATACGATACAGATATCGCCGTCGCAGCACGTTCTAAAAAAGAAACACCGGAAAAATACCAACTGATACGCGCACGTACAGTTCTCTATATAATTCTCATGGTCGGGATTGGTGCGCTGATGCTATTTGGACTGGCGACCAAAGCGACATATGAAGTGAATATTCTCAAAGATCGTTCACCGCCGTTTGTCCAACTCTCCAATGGTGACGTGCGTAATGGATACACCCTGAAACTTGTAAACAAGGCCAGTGCCGGAAGGACCATGCGTTTAGCAATTGGTGCAGCCGATGGAACTTTTTTCAGCATCGTCGGCCTCGAAACTGATACGGATACAAGCGCCAGCCTTCCTGTCGCTGCTCACGGTGTTGACCGGTACCGCGTCCTTGTGACCACGCCCAGTGGCGTAGCTCAAAGCCATGTCAGTTTCACGATTACCGATACTTGCAGTGGTGAAACAATCATCAATCGTGTACCTTTCAGGACACCGGCGAAATGACGAACAAATCAAACACGAAACTATTTACTGGCTGGCATGCCCTAGCATGGCTCATTGGGTTATTTTCGCTCATGTTCGCCGTTAACGGTGTTTTTCTATACCACGCCATTACATCTTATCCTGGAGAGGATACGCCAAAATCGTATGTACAAGGACTTAATTACAACACGGTCCTAAGTGAGAGAAAAAGTCAGTCAGAACTTCAGTGGACGGCTCAACTAGGCATCGACCGGCAGGAACTCGTACTTCGCATTATAGACAAAGACGGAAATCCAATTGGCGGGCGGAAAGTGGAAGTTTTGATGCGCCGGCCTGCAACAACGGCAAGCGATACGACAATTCTGATGCAGCCTAACGATAATAGCGAATACCGAACGAACGTCGGTGGACTTGAAAATGGAGAATGGGAGGCTGTTGTCTCTATTTACGCCATAGAAGGCAACATGGTTGATTTTATCGCACTTAAAAAGCTGCAGCTATCATGACGCGGGCTGCTATGGCGATAAGAAAACACTTACCTTCGATCGCTTTAATTCGTTTGTACGCGATCTTTTTACGAGGGCACCCTTTGTGCAGATTATTGCCTACTTGATCCCATTCGCACTTATGCTTGGCGGTTTAGGCCTGATGGCATTTATATGGGCAGTCAAATCTGGTCAGTTCGATGATCCAGAGGGAGCAGCTTATCGCATTCTAATCGATACAGACGACGACCGCCCTCTATCCTGAAAAAGTCGTTAGACGGGCGGGTTCAACTAGGTAGTCTTCCGGATTTTATCGCTCCTGGCCCTCGTTCAATTTGCGCGAATTACTATGAGTGGCGTGGGTAGAGAATGAGAGAGAAGACAATGACCGAGGTAGGAATACTGGCCTGCCGAGTTCCCGCCAATCGTCTTTCGAAAACGAAGCCCCTCGCTCGGCTTCGATCTTTGAAAGATCGCCGTAGGGAAGTGTTCTGGGCGTGGATCGCCTACCAAACGATAAAAGGTACTATGACAACATCTCTTATTTGGGTGCCGATCGTTATGTGGTGGGCGAACAGCTGAGTTCCTTACCTTGCCATTCAATCGGGTGGACTGCCCGCCTTCGATAATCAGCAGGCGATTTGCCGAAGCTACTGAGTTTAATGAATTGGTACGCCCAACAGGGATCGAACCTGTGACCTACTGATTAAAAGTCAGTTGCTCTACCGACTGAGCTATGGGCGCTTACCGAACAGACCCGCTACTTAGGGCGCGCGGCAGGGCGGGTCAACTGGTCTATGTGGGTCGCATTATCGCAGACAAGGTCATGTTCGTTTTGGTTTCCAGGCCTTGTCCCCCGATTGCCTTGGCTCCGACTTCGTTTCCGCCCAGCGCTCCGCAAAGGTCACCCTGAAAGTCTCAAAGCTTCCAGCTCCGATCTCCGATCTGATACGCGCCATGAGTGACTGAAAAAACGCGGTATTGTGCCAAGACAATAGCATTGCCCCCAGCGTTTCACCCGATCGAATGAGGTGATGCAAATAGGCTTTCGAATAGTCGCGGCTTGCAGCGCAATCGAGCTCTGGCTCCAACGGGTTCTGATCTTCGGCGAATCTGGCATTCTTCAAATTTACTGGACCCGCCCACGTCCATGCCTGTCCATGTCGGCCCGAGCGGGTCGGCAGGACGCAGTCGAACATGTCCATACCGCGTGCAACGGCTTCGATGAGATCAATTGGTTTGCCGATCCCCATAACATATCTAGGCAAGGCGGAGGGAATGTAAGGCTCTGCCATCTCTATGCTGGCGCACATTTGGTCATGCCCCTCGCCCACAGCCAGCCCGCCTAATGCAATACCGTCAAATCCTTGTGCTGAAACTGCTTCCGCGGACGCCCGGCGCAGGTCTTCAAAATTCGACCCCTGAACAATCCCGAACAGCGCTTGGGTTTCTCGCTTTCCGAAGGCTTCAACGGATTGGACTCCCCATTTTTGAGACAGCTCCATGGAGCGAGCGGCTTCGTCCTTCGTGCATGGATAGTCCGTGCATTCATCCAACTGCATCGATATATCAGACCCAATACAATCAGCCTGAATCTCTATCGAACGAGCCGGTGTTAGACGATGCTTTGAACCGTCGATGTGACTTTGAAAGGTCACGCCCTCAGCATCCATCTGGCGAAGCTGAGACAGAGACCAGACCTGGAAACCGCCGCTGTCTGTCAGGATCGGCCCTTTCCACCCCATAAACTGGTGCAGACCGCCGAGGCGTTTCATACGCTCGGGGCCTGGTCGCAGCATCAGGTGATAGGTGTTTCCAAGTATAATGTCGGCGCCAGCGTCCCTCACCTGATTTGCGTAAAGCGCTTTAACAGATCCAACCGTACCAACCGGCATAAATGCGGGGGTTCGGATGGTGCCCTTCGGAGTGACAAGCTCGCCTGTTCGAGCTTTTCCATCTGTCGCGAGAATATTAAAGGGAAATACAGACATTCGCGCGCGTATAGATTGTATTTTTGGCAATGCAAAGTCAGCTGACCTATCGCCCAATGCTTGCGGCACAAATGTTCCCCGTTTCCAGCTGATTGTCGTCCTGCCAGTTGCTGGCTTGCCGCCTATCTCTTTTGTGCAAACCTCTGCAGATGAGGCCTAATGGGCAAAAAAATGTTGTATGCCTTATCCACGGACCATCGAATTATAGGAATCGAGCAAACGGTGCCCAATAGCCGGAAGGCGGGAAGCTCTTTCCACAAAGCGATAAAGGCGCGGCCACCGTCAATCAAAGTGCCGTCCTTATCACGGACGTGAAAGCGCGCCATGGCCTTATCGCAAGAAAGGTCCTCGAGGCTTAATGAACCGGTTGATACATCCTCCCAGTGGATCTTGTCGGCGTCTTTTAGCCTACGATAGAAACTAATCTCTTTGATGCATAATGGGCATGATCCATCATAGTATACAGTGAAGATGTTTGGGTGCTCCGTCACGGCACAATCCAACTATTTGATGTGCCATCACCCACCCAATCCAGACGGGCTCGCTTATGTCCTTCGCGACTGAGTTTCAGCCAATCAATTGCTTCAATGCGTAACTCGATTACCGAGAAGTTCCTCGCCGAGCCCTGCTCCGAAGATTGAACGCAGGGTGGTTCTTCCAGAACCGTACCGGGGGCTTTCTTCGAGCCATAGTCTTTCTTCGCGTTGTCGTTCACTCTCTGGAAGTGCATTTCAGTAAGACCGGCGTCTGAGATGAGACGGGCGATACCTTGAGCTCTGAGCTGGATCATTTTCTTTGGATCGAAAAACACGCACTCAGCCCGGTCCTGGTGGGCAAGATCACGACATTTGTCGGTTCTCTGGTCCGTGTAAAAGATGAGAGATCCCGATTCTGAGTCAAATTTCCTAAGAACTACGACCCTTCCACTCGGTAACGGCCCTGCGGTGCACAATATCGGCCATCGAAAGGGTGACCGCGGATCCGCACACGCTCTTTGCAATTGATCTCTGCACCATTTATCTACCCGGCCGAGCGTTTCGAACTGATCCAACACGGGCGCTATCCTTTGTTCCTGCATGCGATTTAGCGTGCACGGAGTCCTGGTCAACGTGAGCGGTCAGTTCCAAGACTGTTCATGTATGCGGGCTCCAATTTGGCGTTGTCGGCAGGCAAATCATCTGTAACAGTGGGATCGTAAATGGGCCAGGGGGTCTGTTCGGAATCCGTCCGCCCAAATTTATTAAGGAGCATCGGTCGTAATGAGATTGAACGGTATTTCTGCGCGTTTGTTTGGCAGTGCATCAGCGAGCGCTATTTTGCTAGGTTCAGTAATGATCAGTTCAGCGGAGGACGCTCCGATCGTTCTCCCCGGCGCTCCAGGTGAGGATGTGCGTTCGCTAAGTGCAGAGGAAGCAATTGCTATTACAGCATCGAGCTTTTCTCCAGATGACGTACGATTCATGCGGAATATGATCCCGCACCACGGACAAGCCATCGAGATGGCAAACCTTGTGGAGGGACGGACAGCTGCCGAAGGTATCGTGACGATTGCAGGCAAAATCAAAGCCACGCAGTCCGATGAAATCGACTTTATGCGCGGGTGGTTGGCAGCACGCGGACAGGGCAACGCCAAAACCGAAGGAAGCGATGGACATAATGCGCATGGCCAACAGGGAGGCCACTCCGGACTATCCGAAGAGATGATGTCTGCCATGGGAATGGCTTCCATGGCCCAGATGGCTGAGCTAGAGGCATCTGAAGGTGTTGGATTTGATCAGCTATTTCTGACGCTGATGATCCGCCACCATGAAGGTGCTGTGGACATGGTTACCGAGCTTCTGGAGAAGCCAGGGTCTGCATATGATCCGGTACTGCTCGATTTCACGACAGATATTACAAATGATCAAACACGCGAAATAGAACAGATGAGCGCGATGTTAGCGCAGTTATCTCCAGACCCCCGGTCCTCACTAACACCGGGTTATCTCGATGCCGGCGAAGCCATTTTAAATCTTGAGAAGATTGCGAGCCTACCGAGGCCAGCCGGTTTCTTCGACCCGGCAAATCCAGCGGGGCTTCAACCATTGAAAAAGGCCGGAGACGAGGCAGAAGCCGATAATGATGAGGAACGTGACGATGAAGACGGGCAAAGCCTGGACGGTACCCAGTGGAGCGAACGCACATCATTCCTGAGTTTCTCGAATACCGACATGGCATTCTTCGACGACAAGATGATTGCTGGAAACTATCACGGCTTCAATATCTACGATCTGGACGACAATGGCGAACCGGAACTGATGAGTTCGGTCGTATGCCCGGGCGGCCAAGGGGACGTCTCGGTCGTTGGTGATCTATTGATCATGTCCGTCGAGCAACTCAGAGGGCGCGTGGATTGTGGTCTTCAGGGCGTTGGCGAGGATATTAGTGATGAACGGTTTCGCGGCCTTCGCATATTCGATATCTCGGACCTAACCAGACCGGTTCAGGTCGGACAGGTACAAACATGCCGCGGATCGCATACACATTCCGTCGTCTCGAGTGATGAGACACGGATTGTCGTATATAATTCAGGCACGGCGATCGTCCGGGACGAAGCAGAACTCGAGGGCTGCATTGGGGAAGTTCCCGGCGATGACCGTACGGCACTTTTCCGGGTAGATGTGATTGAAATTCCGGTCGCGAATCCAGCAGCATCGCGAATAGTCAGTAGCCCAGCTGTTTTCGCAGATGAAGAGACAGGACGTTTGGCGGGTCTCTGGCAAGGCGGAGATCATGGCGACGATACCCAAACCACGAATTCTACCAACCATTGTCACGACATTACGGTTTTTCCGGAACTCAACTTGGCGGCCGGAGCTTGTTCGGGCAACGGGATTATCTTCGACATATCAGACCCTTTAGACCCTAAAAGGCTCGATGATGTCGTCGATGCAGGATTTGCGTACTGGCACTCGGCCACATTCAATAACGATGGAACAAAAGTTCTGTTCACAGATGAGTGGGGAGGCGGATCTCGCCCGAGGTGCCGTGCTCAGGACCCGCTGGATTGGGGCGCTGATGCTATTTATAATATCGAAGATGGGAAGCTTGTTTTCCAAGGATACTATAAAATTGCTGCTCCTCAGCTCGAGGAAGAAAATTGCGTTGCACATAATGGATCAATCATTCCGGTTCCGGGCCGCGATATTTTCGCTCAAGCCTGGTATCAGGGCGGCCTTTCAGTTGTGGACTTCACGGATGCCACCTCAGCCACTGAAATAGCCTATTTTGATCGAGGTCCGATCGATGAGCAGCAACTTGTTCTAGGTGGATACTGGTCAACCTATTGGTACAACGGCAAGATATACGGAACCGAAATTGCTCGCGGAGTTGATGTATTTGCCCTCGAGCCAAGCGAATATCTGACCGAAAACGAAATCGCGGCTGCTGCCCTCGCTGATCAAGGCGACCTGTTCAATCCACAACAGCAATTTCAAGTCACATGGCCAGCAGAGCCTGTTGTCGCCAAGGCTTATGTTGACCAGCTAGAGCGCGACGTAACTCTGTCCGAAGATCGAATTACAGAGCTCAGAGCGGTTTTGGATGACGCAGAAGCTCGCCTCGACCGTAGATTCAGACGTACGAGCGCATCTATTGCTGACAATCTAGACACGCTTGTTGCAGCTCTAAACTCGGAGAATCCTGATAGCGTTAAAATTGCATCGCTGGCAGATGTGATGAGTAAAATTGCAACCCGCTTGAGATAGAGAACGTAATCAGATCGAGTGGGTTATTCCCACTCGATCGTTCCAGGTGGCTTTGAGGTAATATCATAGACGACACGGTTAACGCCCTTAACCTCATTGATGATGCGCGTAGAAACACGTCCCAAAAATTCATGTGAATACGGGTAGTAGTCAGCCGTCATACCATCAGTTGATGTAACGGCTCGTAATGCAAGGACAGCCTCGTAGGTCCGCTCATCTCCCATCACACCAACTGTGTTCACCGGGAGCAGGACCGAGAAAGCCTGCCAGATTTCATCGTAAAGGCCGGCCTTCTGGATTTCCTCAATATATATTGCGTCTGCTTTTCTCAGGGTGTCCGCCTTCTCGCGGGTAATCTCACCTGGAATTCGAATGGCAAGCCCGGGCCCCGGAAACGGATGGCGCCCGACAAAGGTTTCGGGCAAACCCAGTTCACGACCGAGGGCCCTAACTTCGTCTTTGAATAGATCTCGCAGGGGCTCTACGAGTTTCATATTCATCCGCTCCGGCAGCCCCCCCACGTTGTGATGGGACTTGATCGTAACGGACGGCCCACCGAGAGCAGACAAACTTTCAATAACATCTGGATACAGAGTACCCTGGGCAAGAAACTCGGCTCCACCAACCTTGCCCGCTTCTTCTTCAAAAACATCAATGAAGAGCCCGCCGATGATTTTGCGCTTCCGTTCCGGATCCGACACGCCGGACAACTTTCCGAGAAACAAATCTGATGCGTCCACATGAATGAGTGGAATATTGTAGTGTTCACGAAAAAGACCGACGACCTGCTCGCTTTCGCCCTGTCGCATAAGTCCGTGATCCACATAAACACAAGTCAATTGCTCTCCGATAGCTTCATGGATCAGGACAGCTGCCACGGACGAATCCACACCGCCAGAAAGGCCACATATGACTCGCGCATCGCCGACCTGTGCTCTGATTTTATCGACGGCCTCTGCGCGATAGGCCGCCATCGTCCAGTCCCCCTTGAGACCTGCTATTCCGTGGGTGAAATTTCGGAGCATCGATGCACCATTCAGCGTATGCACGACCTCCGGATGAAATTGCGTGCCGTAAAAGCTGCGGTCTCGATCCGCGATAACCGCATATGGTGCGCCTGGCGACCTTGCAATTACTTCAAATCCCGGAGCCATTTCAGCAACATGATCGCCGTGACTCATCCAGACCTGTTCTCCCTCAGGTGCTTCAAATAGTCCGTCCAAAACGGAGTCTTCGACAACCTGCTCGATATAGGCTCGTCCAAATTCTCGGCTGGTGCCGCTCTCCACCCGGCCGCCCAGCTGCTCCATCATAACCTGCTGACCGTAACAAATGCCCAATATGGGTACGCCCATCTCAAACAGCGTCTGATCAGCGCGAGGGCTATCGTCCCAGGTTACACTTGATGGGCCGCCTGATAAGATAATAGCCTGCGGACTGTAGGCATCCAGGAACGCGCTATCAACTCGATTATAAGGATGGATTTCACAGTAGATACCGCTTTCTCTGAGACGCCGAGCGATTAGCTGTGTCACCTGCGAGCCAAAGTCGACGATCAGAGCGCGTTCATGTTTTTGTTCTGCCATGGGCTCGTCTAGCTGAGTCTCTTTAGCTCTGGCAAGATGTGAGTGATACCCAACGAAGTCTGCTTAAGTCTTTAAGGCAGCGAGTGCATCGAGCAGTGATTTGCGCAGAGCCTCGTCCTTGATTTCACCAGCATCGCTATCGAATACATCATAGAATTTCGGGAGCGAAAGAACTGCCTTCATGTCGGCAGCGAAGTATGTAGCCGAGGCTTCAACCTGCGCGAGAACACTGCCAGCTCCGCCGCCGCCGGGAGATGTTGCAATGGCAAGCATGGGTTTGCCCTGGAATACTTTCATATCGATCCGTGACATCCAATCGAAGAGGCTTTTGTATCCTGCGGTATATGATCCGTTGTGTTCGGCATAAGCGAAGAGAAGTTGATCTGCCGCGCCGATCTTCTCGAATAAATCTCTCGCGGGCTGAGGGATCCCACTCTCATTCTCTATATCAATTGAATAAATCGGGACGTCAAAGTCGCGAACGGAAAGGGTCTCGACGTCCGTCTCCATAATCTCAGATTGCAGCAATCTAACCGCATGATCGAGGAGCATTCGATTAATCGAGTTCCGGCTGTTGCTTGCGACAAAAGCGAGTGTCTTCATGGTTTACTCCCAAAATTCCAAATTTTCATTCAATTAGACTTCCGTCGCATCACAGCAAAGAAAAATCCGTCCGTTCCCGCGCGCCTCGGCGTAAGCCGTACTCCGCCTGCTGGCCCCTCGTTCATTTTCACGACACTTGCGCCTTGTTCCGTCAACTCTCCAGAAGAAAGGACTGCATCGGCCGCGCTTTCTTGCCCGAACTCAGAATGATTATTTAGAAACCCAGCAACGCGATCCTCATCTTCCTCCATCAAGAAAGAGCACGTGACGTAGACAATACGCCCACCCGGTTTCACATATGCTGAAGCCGCTTCAAGGATGTCGGACTGTTCCTGCATCCGTTTTTGAAGCGCCGCTGGCTTCAGTCTCCACTTTGCGTCGGGACGACGTCTCCACGTTCCTGTACCGGTGCAAGGCGCGTCGACAAATACAACATCCATTCCGCCTTTCAGAGCCTCTAGTTGTTCTGGCTCTCGGGGATGGCAGAGCTGAACATTACGAGCGCCTGACCTCTTCAATCGCGGAATCAAGGCGCTAAGACGCCGGCCATCGATATCGTAGGCCAAAACTTGCCCCTTTCCGCCAAGAGCGGCTGCCATCGCAAGCGTTTTTCCACCACCACCCGCACAGTAGTCTAGCACCTGCTCGCTTTGTCTGAGGTTGGCAGCAGCAGCCGCAATTTGCGATCCGGCATCCTGCACTTCAACCCACCCCTTAGAGTAGGCCGGGATCGACTGAAGGCTTGCTTCTCGTTGAGATGGATCTGGGGCAGGAATATGAAAGGCATTTTTCAACAAGCGAGAGGGCACTGCGTTTATGGATCTAAGCGCCTTACCCGCTTTTTCCGCTTCCGACTTCAATGTGTTTACGCGCAAATCAACATCGGCGCGGACAGCCATGGACTGCGCTTCGATCACAGATTCTTCGCCGAAAACACGCTGCAGATAGGGGCTAAGCCAGTCTGGGTAATCTCCAGAAACGTAGGCGGCCGCCGTTGCGTCTGGTGCCATCACCAGCCTCTCCCGTTCTTCAAGGGAGAGTGTATCCGGTGCGTGTTCCGAATCCATAGCATCGTCAATTCGGCGAATGTCCCAATCCCAGGCAAACGACAGCGCGCCGAGTATCAGCTTCCTGGGTGCATCACCTCCCATTACCGAGGCGATTGAATTACGACGGCGGAGTGCATCCAGAACCAATCCTGAGACCCACGCTCTGTCTTTTGCGCCAGCGTAGCGCGCGCGCTTGCCCCAATCGCGCGCCGCTGATTTCACCGGCTGATGTCGGGTCATGACATCGCTCAGCACTTCGATAGCTGCAGCTATTCTACCGCCGTCTCGCATCTAAAACCTTTCAAGCTCTCGGGACTGTTTGTTTGTGATCTGAAAGCTGTGTTAGCTATCGCCGCCAAGAATTGGAACTGCAAATGGCTGAACTCAAAATAGACTTGGATGGCGATATCACCGTTGCGGCTAAGTCAGACTGGGCGCAGGTCGCTAGTATTACAGCTGAGGCGTTCGCGGACGATCCGGTGAACCAGTGGATATTCGGAACCCAAAGCGCGATTAAAGCATGCTTCGAAATTATGGCGCGAGATATTTACGGTCAAAAAGGACTTTGCCACTTGGCTGAAGATTTCGGAGCGACAATGTGGGCATTACCGGGTCAGAAAACCAATTTGAGTATTATAGCCAAATTGCGTTTCGCTTTGGCGATAGCCTTCAAAGGCAGACGCGGTTCCTTAGATCGGGCAACGAGGCTAGCAGCGCTCATGGAAAAATATCACCCAAAGGAACCTCATGCCTATTTGTTCACCGTAGGCACACGAAGATCGGGACGCGGAAAAGGGTACGGCAAAGCTCTGCTCACTCCAGTTTTGGAAGCCTGCGATAGGGCTTCCCTGCCCGTTTATCTTGAAAACTCCAATCCTGTGAACACCGGATTCTATAGATCCCAGGGATTTGAATCCCTCGGTACCTTCAACGTTGGCAAAGGAGGCCCTGTTATGGAGCCAATGTGGCGCGCTCCGCTTGACGTGGTGACCGACCTAGCTGCATCATAAAAAGGGGCAGATAGGGAAACCAGCCGCGTGGACTTGAAGTTAGCTTGTAGTTTCAGGCTCTTGCTATGCTTGTTACATCCGATGCTCGTCGCCTCCGCAGAACAAGCAAGAATAGCTGTCGCCTCAAATTTCGATCCCGCCATGGAGGAGCTTGAACAGGATTTCGAAGCATTATCCGAACACGATTTGATCGTCTCATCGGGGGCGACGGGGAAGCTTTATAGTCAAATTCGGTTTGGTGCGCCCTTTGACGTGTTTTTGAGTGCAGACACAGCTCACCCTCAAAGGTTGCTCGACGAGGGACGCGCCCAGAGTGGATCGGAAATCACCTATGCCATCGGGCGATTGGTGATGTGGAGCCGCAGCCATTCGGAGCTCGATGCGACAAAACTCCTGGATCCAGACGTGGATAGAATAGCCATAGCGACACCAATGGGCGCACCATACGGCATCGCAGCAAACCAAGTTTTTGAACATTTTGAGCTTCTTGAAGACGTCAGGGATCGGCTCGTTTTTGGCGAAAGTATTGGTCAGGCATTCGCGTTTGCGCACAGCGGCAACGCTGATATCGGTCTGGTATCGGCGTCACTTATCCTGCAACTCCCAGAGGATGAGGCAGGCTATAACTGGCCAATACCGGTCGACGCTCATAGTCCGATCATGCAACAGGCGGTCGTATTGAGAGCCGGCGCAGAAAACACTGCCGCCATTGATTTTATGGCCTACCTGAAGTCCCCAAGAGCCCAGGAAATCATTCAAGAATACGGCTATGACACCCCGTGAGCATTCCGGATACAACAGCCCTATTGCTCACGCTCAGACTTGCGGCTGTCACCACTATCGTTCTTCTTTTCATCGGGACACCGCTAGCCTGGTGGCTGTCCCAGACAAGGTCGCGGTTGAAACCTGCACTTGAAGCTGTTGTCGCCTTACCGCTCGTTTTGCCACCAACGGTGTTGGGGTTTTATCTGCTTGTTGCCATGAATCCCGAAGCACCATTGGGCCGCGCCTGGATTTCATTCACCGG
>JBCCIW010000009.1:0-29838 GCA_039028055.1 Pseudomonadota bacterium
GCGACCCCCCGGCCATCGGGCATCGCCTCGAGAATACGACGGGCGAATGCCACCTCATCTGGATCTGGCGAGAAGACACGCTTTGCAACGTCGATCTGGCTTGGATGTAGTGTCCAGGTGCCGACGCATCCGAGGAGGAACGCGTTTCGGAATTGCTGTTCACAAGCCTCTAGATCCGCAATGTCACCGAACGGGCCATAGAACGGCTTGATTCCAGCCATACCGCATGCATCGACCATGCGGGCGACGGTATAATGCCAAGGATCCTGCTGGGCTGAGATGCGGGGAGCCTTGTCTTCGCGAGGATCTTCGATGACCCGGTAAAATGGATGTCCACCGCCCACTCGCGTAGTCTTCATTTTCCGGGATGCGGCGAGGTCAGCTGGACCAAGCGAAATACCTTGCATGCGCGGGCTTGCCAGCGCGATCTCTTCCACGCGCGCCACACCTTCGGCCGTTTCCAGAATGGCATGGAGGAGGATCGGGCGGGTTAGCTGTGCTTTCGCCTCTAGTTGAGCAAGCAGTTGATCGACATAGTGGATGTCAAACGGGCCTTCGACCTTGGGGATCATCAATACGTCGAGTTGGTGGCCAGCTTTTTCTACCAGGGTAGACATATCGTCCAGAAACCATGGAGAGTTCAGCGGGTTAACCCGACTCCAAAACCCCGTGCCTTTCGATTGCCAGTCTACCATTCCCGCCATTTCCACGACACCGGCCCGGGCGGCCTCCTTTGCGTCTGCGGGAATGGCGTCCTCAAGGTTTCCAAGCACCACATCGCAGTTGTCCGCCATGCCCGGAACCTTCGCGCGAACCTTTTCTAAATGTGGCGGAACAAACTGAATCATCCGCTCCAGTTTGATGGGCAGCTCGCGCAATGGATCAGGTGCACCAGCGGCCAAGGGTTTAAAGAAGTTTCGCGGCGTGCGACTCGTCATAGGGCGTCTCCAGATAATTGCCTCTGACCTAGAGTAAAATTCCGCAACGCGTCAATTTCCCGCTACGGCAGGCGAATTCTTGCATGGCGCGACCGTATGAGACACATAGATGGAATGAACGTACCTATTTCACCTTCCGAGGCTGAGCTTGCAGCATTGATGAGGGAGATCGGCACCCGTGCGCGTAGTGCCAGCAGTGACCTTTCAACTTCCGATGCAGAAACAAGGACAGCGGCCCTCCGCGCCATGGCCAGTGGGTTGCGAGACGCCTCCGGCATCATTCTTGATGCCAACGCAATGGATATGGTTGCGGCACGCGAAAAAGGCTTGTCCCCAGCAATGCTGGATAGACTTGAGCTTAGCCCCGAGCGGATCAATGCGATGGCCGATGGCATTGTTGCAATAGCCGAGTTGAACGATCCTATTGGTAATGAGATTGCGCGATGGACCGTTCCATCCGGTCTCGATATCGCACGCGTGCGTACCCCGCTTGGTGTGATCGGGATCATCTACGAAAGCAGACCGAATGTTACTGCAGACGCCGGTGCGCTCTGCCTCAGAACAGCAAATGCCTGTATCTTGAGAGGCGGATCGGAAAGTTCTCACTCCTCCGGTGCGATTGTCGATGTTTTGAGGGACTCACTGAGAGATAATGGACTGCCCGAGGATGCCATACAGCGAGTCCCGACAACGGACAGAGCGGCTGTTGGCGAAATGCTATCCGGCCTTAGCGGGACTATTGACGTTATAATTCCGCGAGGCGGAAAAACGCTTACCGCGCGAGCTCAGAAAGAGGCCCGTGTTCCGGTCATCGGACACCTCGAAGGTCTCGTAAACATGTATGTGGACGGAACAATCGATGTGGAGAAAGCCGCTGAAATCATTTTGAATGCAAAATTACGAAGGACAGGCATCTGCGGAGCACTTGAAACGCTTCTGGTGGATAAACAGGCGTTGAGCAGCCACCTGCCTGTAATCGCAGATGCGTTGACGGCGGCAGGCTGCAAACTGCGTGGGGATAATGAAGCGAGACACACCGTTCCTGATATGGAGGAGGCTTCGGCTGAAGATTGGTCCACGGAATACCTTGCACCAATACTCGCCGTAAGAACAGTCAACGGGCTTGAGGGCGCTCTGGCCCATATTGCCGAATACGGCTCGGGTCACACCGAGGCGATCCTGACAGAGGATCAGGCAACCGCAGACAAGTTCTGCAAACAAGTGGATGCGAGCATTGTTTTACATAATGCTTCAACACAGTTCGCCGATGGCGGAGAGTTCGGCATGGGGGCTGAAATAGGCATTGCCACAGGGCGAATTCACGCGCGAGGCCCGGTAGGAGCCGAGCAGCTTACGATCTTCAAATATGTCGTTAGAGGAACGGGCCAGATACGGCCCTGAATGAATGAGCCGCCAAATCGGTCTGCTAGGCGGGTCATTCAATCCCGCACATAAGGGGCACCTGCACGTCGCATCCACCGCGCTTAAGCGACTGGGACTGACCGAAGTTTGGTTCGTGGTAGCCAGAGGCAATCCCCTGAAATCCGATCACGGCGACTATGATGAGCGTTCGAAGTCTGCGGCGCGCCTTATCGAATCAAACCCGCGGATGAAACTCTGCGAAGTGGAATTTCAGAAAGGTCTCACGTACACAATCGATACAATTAGTGTGCTCCGCCATCTGCACCGCAAGGACAATTTCATCTGGATAATGGGGTCAGATAACTTGAAGAGCTTTCACCTTTGGCGCGATTGGAAGCAGATCGCGCTGGATGTTCCTATTGCGATTGTCTCTCGCCCGGGAAGCCTTCCCGGAAAATCAGTCTTTGAACGGATTTTTTCGAAGCACAGAATTCCAGAGAGGTCGGCGGGTCTTTTATCTAAGTTGCAAGCGCCCGCCTGGGGCTATCTAAAAGGACCGTACCACGAAGAGAGTTCGAGCAGTATTCGCAATCATGATTCTAGAATTTAAGGGTGCCGGCAGCAAGTCTAAGTCGATTTTCGCACAATACGATTACCTTCCTTCGGATCAAGCGATCGCCGGACTGGACCCTCAGTTTCGGCGGAAAATCCCTCAAACAGTCGAGACAAGTATCCTGATAACTCTTCCCGAAGAGCGTAAGGCGCTTCCATTGGCAGGAAATGACTTGTTCCGCGTATCGTTTTTACAATCGCCTCGGGGTACCGCTCCAGAATCCGATTGCTGCATGCGTCGGACATTACTGAGTCGCGTTCGGATCTCAGAAGTGTGAGCGGAATTCCGTATTTCCTGACCTTTTTGAGCGCGCCCCACGGGCGATTTCTTTGTGCAGCGAAAACAGCAGCTTCGAATTCAGGACGACATGAGAGCGACCAGGTCTGACTCGTAGCTTGTAGGGCGCTATCATCTGTCCGCGTCAGACCGTCCAGCAAGTAATCGTCCAGAAACGGTTCTCGCCACGTCTTGAAAGCGCCCCGTCCGGAATAGGACTCTTTTGCGGCATCGACCGACGGAAACTCCGAACGCCGCTTTCTCGCATTACGCGCCATCCTGGACCTCGTCATGGCGAGCCGCATGAAAGGCACGATGTGCATGTTGCGATAGACGCGAGGGCTTAGAATTACGGGGTCGGCCAAAACGAGCCCCTTTACGAGATCGGGCCGTTTGCCAGCGACGAGAAGGGAGACGCACCCCCCCATCGAATGGCCGCCCAGAACGACTCCTCCGGGCGAATAGTGTTCCAGCCATTCGATCACATCATCTCGAAACTTGTGCCAAGAGCCTAATCGCCGACTCGCAGGCAAGGTTGTTTTACCGTGACCACGAGCATCAATTGCAGCAACACGCGCGCGCAAACCGAGCGGTGCCAGAATTGATTGGTAAGTCATGGCGTTGAAGCCGGTGGCGTGGATAAACAGACATGACAGATCAGCCGACGGATCTCCGAACTCCATAGCTGCCATCTCGCCATCGGGCGTACTGAATTTGGTGCGCCGAAGCATGGTCAGACAGATCCAAACACTTTGCGAAGCAGATCGGTTGTCCTAGCGATAGGGTTCTCACGGATCCTCTGCTCTTCTCGACCGACATAATAGAATAAGCCATCAAGCCCCATGCCGACTGCATGGTCCGTGAGATCACCTCTAAGATCGTTTGAAATGGCTGACAAACCATATCGTGATGTCACAGAATCCAGAGATTGAAAGGCACCGGAATTTGCCAGGGACGTATCGATATATGGGCGGAATGCGTCAATCAGACTTGCTTCTGTCCGCCCTCTCAGGAATTCGGTAGCGGCCGTGTTTCCGCCGTTAAGTATGCTTATTGCATCATTCAATGTGATAGACCGAACGGCCGACACAACTAGGCGACGGGCTTCAGGCATTGACGCCTCCGCGGCGCGGTTCATACGTAATTGCAAATCATCGAGAGGTGCGGATAACCCGGCCTTTCCAAGCTGGTCTTGCAGCTCACCCAATCGACCGGGCAATGGTATTCGAATTTCATTATCTCCAAAGAACCCGTCGGTAGCGCCGAGTTGAGTTGAAACCCGCTCGGTTCCTATCGTGAGCGCCTCTCGCAGCCCCGCTTCGACTTCTGTCGTAGTAACACCGCCAGTCGTCTCACCTCCGATGCTTGAAATGACGTCGCCGAAAACACTTCCCAAACCGTTTGTCGAACTTGTTTCACAGGCTACGAAGCCAAACATCGCTGCGGCCACAACGAAAAATCTCATTGAATTCAGACTCCTCAAGCTCCCCAGCCTTCTTTAGAAACCAATTTACCAAATAACGCAAAGGAGAGAAGCTCTGTTCATCGCGAGGTGACATGTTAGGGTAACGTCGGATTTGCGGGAGAAATACCATGCTCAAGAAGACTTATGAGTGCTTCAATGTGTCGATCGAAAATAAGGTTGCTCACATCACCCTTAGCCGCGGCGATGCCCTGAACACCATGACGCGCGATTTCTGGAACGAGTTGCCGGAAATCGTTAGGGCAATTGATAATGACGCCCTTGCCCGAGTTATTGTCATTTCATCCACAGGAAATCACTTCTCGGCGGGAATGGATCTGTCCGTCTTTGCTCAGGATGGGGCTGTTCACTCTGGTAGCCAAGACAGATATGTCGCCGCAGAGCAATTTCGCTCGAACATCCGCCAGATCCAGTCATCCTTCAACGCCCTAGAAAATGCGCGCGTTCCTGTGCTGATTGCAATCCAGGGCGGTGTCATAGGGGGTGCGATCGATATGATTACAGCTGGCGATATTCGCTGGTGCACGAAAGACGCGTTCTTCTGCATCCAGGAAACAAACATCGCCATGACAGCAGATGTTGGCACCTTCCCCAGGCTGCAGCGCTACATACCGGAAGGTTGGGTCAAGGAAATGGCTTACACAGGGCGGCGTATTCCAGCCGGTAAAGCCAAAGAAATAGGGCTCGTCAATGACATCTTCGAAACGCATGAGGATATGATGGAAGCGGTAATGGGAACCGCCCGCGAAATCGCGTCCAAGAACCCAGTAGCTGTCACGGGATGCAAAGTCCTGATCAATTATGGGCGTGACCATAATACGGCAGACACACTGGATTACATCGGAGTCTGGAACGCTGGAATGCTTCCCGCGCCCCACATGCAAGAGGCATTTACAGCCATGGCAGAGAAACGCGATCCCAAATTTCCGGACCTTCTGCCACTGCGCGATAAGCCCATGTAAAATAAAGCTGGCTGCCTGACACGAAAATAGGCCGGCCCGCTATCGCTAGCAGACCGGCCTTGGGTCTCTGGTTAACACTGGATCCTGTTGAGGGGGACATGCGGGATCCATCGAAGCATCTTTTGGGAGGGGGAAGAAAATGCTTCTTGGGAAGGTGTGCTTTCCAGAAATTGCTCGTTTGTGTTTCAGCACGCGATATGGCACCGACCGTTGTCGGAATCCAATCACACGTCATCACGGGTTTGGGAGGTCGAACAGCCTAGCGTCGACGGAAGCAGGCATTGCGCGCCAAGACTAAGCAGCGTGGCTCTTAGAAGACGACCGAGCTGTTTCACCATAGACGTCGAGGTTGGTACCGATCAGGTCACCAAGATGCCCGAAGTCCTCTATTCCGTACACATCCGACATATACTCAGATACAGCCGGGAGAACCCGTCCAATCTCATCATGGCCCAGCCCAAGGCCGTGGAGGTCACGAAACATCCTGGAGGCCACATATTTTCGGCCGCCAGGCGTTTGCTCGATAAGCCGGGCAATTTCACCAGTACAAGTGCCAAGCTCCGAGCCAGCTTTAGCTGACGCCGTCCGGGCACCGGGCAACTTATTGAACATCCTACCAGCAAATGGTGAGGCCTGGCGCTCGGCGGCATTGAAGACCACGCCAAGTGCAGCGCGGGCTTTTGCTTGCGTCAATCCGGTTTGGATACCGACATGTTTTACTAAGTCTCTATACATGAAACGCGTCAACTCCTTGGGGACACGCAAACAACTTGCCCGCGCCGAATGATCACTATGACCTGCCATCCGTTGCCGAGAAGTTACCAAATTTGCGGTTTCTGTTTATTTTTGCCAGCTTGAGAGTTAACCGCCGTAAAGGTCCGGCTATCAAAACGGGCTCTCTGTTAACACTTGGACCATTTAGAGCGGACAAAGTTAGTAGATGAGAATTTCAATTGAGGTGTAACTCAGCATGCTGAGATTTGGATGTCTGGGGGCAGCAAGAATAGCGCCGACCGCTTTGCTGGACCCCGTTTCAAAGATTGAAGGTGCCCATGTAAGCGCTCTTGCATCAAGAGATCTCGCCAAAGCCAATGCCTTTTCGAATGAGCATGATATTACTGGCATCGAAACGCAGTACGAAGCGCTCGTTCAGCGGCCGGACGTCGATGTAATCTACAACGCACTTCCACCCAATCGACATGAAGACCTCTCAATCCTGGCGCTGAAGGCAGGAAAACCTGTTCTGTGTGAAAAGCCGTTCGCGATGAATGCGACGGCAGCGATGCGAATGGCGAAAGTCGCGTCAGAAACGGAGACACTCCTACTAGAAGCCTTTCACTGTCGCTTTCATCCAGCCTTCGGTCGCGCCTCGGATGTCATTCAAGCTGGTACAATTGGAGAAGTAACGAGCTTTGAAGCAGAGTTTTCTGTCGAGATCCCAGACCGACCCGGCGAGCTAAGACATACATTCGAACTCGGTGGCGGCGCTCTTATGGATCTTGGATGCTACCCAATTCACTGGGCGCGTTCGCTTTTGGCAGGCGAACCAGAGGTTCTATCAGCAGAATGCGTAACCGGACGGCCCAATATAGATGTTCAAACAGAAGCTGTTCTTCAGTTTGATAATGAGGTGCGAGCACACATTAAAACCGACATGCGGCCCGGTGCTACTCGATCTGCATGGTTGAAAGTTGTTGGCTCCAAAGCAACTCTCATGATGAAAAACCCCATTGCCCCACACTTTGGATATCAGATCACGCTCGAACGGTCCGGCCTGACTGAAGTCTTATCAGAGCAAGGCCCCAGTACCGAGACGACATACGACTATCAACTTCGGCACTTTCTTGCTTGTCTTCGTGAAGGAGAAAAACCGATTTTGCCAACCAGCGACGCAGTCGCAAACATGACGGTAATTGATGCCATTTACACCGAAGCCGCTTTGCCAGTTCGGTCGGCGTGACTGACAGCTACCAAATCAGCTCGAGAGATCCGATGGTAAAGCTACGAGCGCCGTTGTTTCGACGCGCTGCTGGCAGCATAAGGTGAAATCTGGAAAAGCCTTCACGCTCGCCTACCTCGAATTGGACGAGCTCTCCGTCTGTTTTGATAGTCGATCCAGCCTGCTCGACTCCGACGCCCAGCGCAGTCGCCCATTTCGAGGCTAGCTCGATCGGCATCGCGCTTGATAATGTTGCACCGACGATGCCGCCCTTAACACCTCGCTGAGACCACTCCGGCCCGGCCCAGCGCCACGACTCCGCCGGAACTGGCGTATCGATCGACACAATCGCACCACCAATATCAGCTGGATGAAGATGACTGGCAGAGATGTCGTCTAGATCGATGTCCCAAACACGACGAACGCCAAGATTATCAACTCGTTGGCGAGCTGAGGCGATATCCGGCACTTGAAAAATTGCCATGTACCCGCCTTCGCCTGAGTGATCGAGAAAACGCTTTGCAGGAGCGGAAGTGCTCATAGGTACAACGACTTCCAGGAATTGATCGCCAATCGCAAATACAGCGTTGGTCAATCCAAACTCACCCACGCCTGGA
The DNA here is from genome assembly GCA_039028055.1 of Pseudomonadota bacterium. Lineage (GTDB taxonomy): Bacteria > Pseudomonadota > Alphaproteobacteria > Caulobacterales > Hyphomonadaceae > CALLCD01. The sequence goes on from JBCCIW010000009.1 coordinate 8,191, forward strand.
TCGACAAAGGGGTCCCCCAGTCCAAGACGGTCCTGCAGTTCGTCAACGATGCCTGCATTATCAGATACGATAACCAGCTGACGAAGGCGAACACCATCCATAGCCATATGGTCATTTAGAATTGCGCGAAAATCAATAGATATGGCGCGCTCCAGGGGGACGATTGGAGCGCGCCAATCCCGGGTCAGAACTCAGTTAGATCTGGAGCCCGTATGACGAAGTGCAAAGAAGGGGGATTATGCAGCTTCGCCTTTTTTGCCTTCGATGACTTTTGGCTTTGCGCGTGCTTTCGCATCCGTGCCGATAGCAATCTTACGGGGCTTCTTCGCTTCAGGTAGTTCTCTGGTCAGCGCAATCCGCAGAAGCCCGTTTTTCAGCTCCGCACCAGTAACAATGACATGGTCTGCCAGCTGGAAACGACGGATGAAACCACGTTCCGCAATACCTCGGTGAAGGAACTCACGTGTTTCACTATCCTCATCTTTATGGATACGGCCAGAAACGGTAAGAAGGCCATCTTTGATCTCAACGTCGAGATCTGCTTCGGAGAATCCAGCAACGGCGAGTTCAATTGCAAACGCATCTTCGTCAATCCGCTCAATGTTGTAGGGAGGATAACCCTGCGCGCCATCAAGCCGAGATGCAGTGTCGATCATGTTGGCCAGCCGATCAAAACCGACCATAGTTCTGTAAAGTGGGGTAAGATCAGTAGGAATAGTCATATTTTTCAGTCCTTAGATTAAGCAACTGAAGCTCACAAAAACGTGAGCCTCTTGAGTTTTGACCCCAATTCGCGCTTCCCGTACCCCGGCGAAGGTTGAAAGAGGTCGGCCAACGCCCGGTCTGCGGCGCGCTGACATCTACTAAGTGGGAATGAATAAATGCTCCTTCAAGGGGCCGACATATCGGAGAAATAGAATGAAATACGCACTATTAGTGGGAGTAGCCGGCCTTACGCTGGTGAGCTGTACAGAGACGGGATCAAGCACCTCTGATGCTCCTGAAGTATCCGCTGAGGTAGATGCCGCGACAGAAGAGGTCGCATCAAATCCTATCGAAGCCGTTCTCGCCGGTGCCTGGCGCAGCGAAGATAACAGGGCCCGTGATGGATTCAGGCATCCGAAAGAAACCCTTGAATTCTTCGATGTAGACGGTGACGAAACGCTCATAGAAATCTACCCGGGCGGTGGATGGTATACTGAAGTTATTGCCCCCCTGATCAATGAAGGCGGCGGCACATACATTGCGGCCAATTTTGGCAACGCTGAACGAGACGCGCAATTCCTAGAAAGGTTCTCTGATGAGGCGGTATTCGGTTCAGTGAGCATGACTACACTCACTCCCGATTCTGGCCCTATGGCTGACGAAGGCACCATTGATACCGTTTTGTCGTTTCGTAACGTCCATAACTGGATGGGTCGGGGTTACGAACAGAAAGTACTGGAAGATGTGTACGCAGCACTGAAACCCGGCGGTGTATTCGGCCTGGTTGAGCATCGTCTTCCCTCGAGCGCAGATCAGGATCCGCAAGCGCGAACGGGGTATGTGCATGAGGATTACATGATAACTCTCGCTGCAGAAGTCGGTTTCGAACTAGCCGACAAATCGGAGATCAATGCCAATCCGAATGATACAGCAGATCATCCATTCGGCGTGTGGACCTTGCCCCCCGTCAGCGCGATGACAGACCGGGACGGAAATGCTCCAGATGACTTTGACGCGCAGAAATATCTGGACATTGGTGAAAGCGATCGGTTCACGCTGAAGTTCGTTAAGCCACTCGAGACCGCCGCGGCTCCAGCTGGTGATGGCTCCTAGGCCCGCTCCCTATATTGAATTTGAAAGCCTCTGCAGTCGGTCTGTAGAGGCTTTTTTATGTTCGGAGGCCGTGGCATTGACGCTGGTATGACAGATCCAAATCCTTCCGCCCTTCTCATGTTTCCGACCACTATCGGGATCTACCGCTTGAAAAACGAGGGCCTAATAGAAGCGTTGGAAGACGCAATCTGGATGCTCGAGGATGGAGACGAAGCCGGCGCGGCGTGGTGTGAGCAACAAGGCTATGATGGATATACGTCCTATGCATCGCTGGACGACCTGCCCGCGCGCGCGACGGCGTTCGCCGAGCTTCAGGAGGAGCTCGACCAATTCGTATCGGCTTTCGCAGAGAAACTATATTGGGACCTTTCCAGCCAGCAGCTTGTTCTGGATAGCCTTTGGGTGAACATCCTGGCACCAGGCGCGGCTCACTCCTCCCATATTCATCCCAACTCAGTTGTGTCAGGCACGGCCTATATTGATCTGCCCGACGCAGCAGGCGCGATCAAATTCGAAGATCCTCGCCTCGACAAGATGATGGCGGCACCGCCCGTAAAATCTGATACGCCGAATGCGCATCAAAGATTTTATACACGCAATCCAGAGGCTGGCGATGTTCTGCTTTGGGAGAGCTGGCTGCGTCATGAAGTCATGCCGAACCGGTCGGAGGACCCCCGTCTGTCCATCAGTTTCAACTATGGATTAGAGTCTCAGCGCTAGGCAGAAATCATATAGGATTTTCGGATATGGCGGCGCATTGCGTAAGCGCCGAGCGCCAGAGCATAGGCGATCCCCGCAACGAGCCAGAGAATAGCTACCGCAGTATCATTTGTTCTGAATGCTTCGAACGCCTCCACCGCTGGCGTCGTCGGAAAGACGAGAAACAGGCTTCTATACCAGGCATCTTCCGCAATGAGATAAAGTAGCATTGGCGGTGTTGTTGCAGCCGAAAAGAATTTACCCATTGCAAGTGCCTCGACGCGATTTGAGGCCACGGTGGATAAGACAATCACGAATACCGCTCCAAGTGGCGCAAGCGATACACTTAGAACGAACCACTCAAACACTCCGAATGGAACCGCATCCCACCCAGCCGCTACGGTGCCGGCAAACAGAACAGGTTGAATAATCAACCACAAGAAGACGCTCATTGTTCTGATGAGTGTTTGCTTGAACAAGGTCACTGGTATCACTGCCAGCGCTGCGCGTACTCGGGTCTCGACCTCCTCCACAAACACCAATCCGAACAGCATGCCGTATGTCGCAGTATTCGAGATAAGGAACATGATCAGAATATAAGGAATCCAAGGCTGCAAATGATTCAAGCCAAGGGCATCACGGTAAATACCGGTGATCGAGATGCCGAGGAGCAGCAGCCCGGTCAGACCGGCAACCATTGTGAGGAAGTTGTCCCGTGCGAGTGTCCGTAGATCAGAGTTGATCATGGTAAGAGATGTATTCAGCCCATTCACGTCATCTCTCTCAAGCCCCACCAAGACGGATGTGGTTTTGATATTCGCGGACCGCCCAGAACCAGCCGATTATAATCCACACCATCACGTAGCTGCAGTTCAGAAGATACTGTGCAAGCGAAATGCTCGCTTCCGCGAAACCCGCTTCGAGCAGAACGAGCATGCTATATGATGGGATAAGGGCAAGCATAAGGAGTGCGTTGTTCGACGTCTCGTCTAAGTATGGGATGAATGGAACAACCATGATCAGGAGTGCGACGGACATGTGAACAAGAAAGCTGTTCACCGAATTCGCTCGCGTGACGAGTGCAAACCCAAAAAGAACAGCAGCGGCATTTGTTAAAGACAGGGACGGCAGCATTATCGCAAATCTGAGATCACCGTCAGATGCCGCGATCGCCACAGCTATGCCAGATAGAATCCCCAAGCCTGAAAAGGTAGCGATCTTCGCGAAGACATAAGTCGAGCCACGGAGCGGTGATACCGCTAGGGCCAGCAAAGTGTTGTTGCCGCGCTCCATAAGCACGAATGCGCCAGTGAGCGTTAAGCCAATCACGGCAGGATCCGCAAACAACAGTAAAGCGAGTAGTTTTTCCGAGATATCCAATGGATGGAGGAGCGCGCCAACAAGACAAAGTGAGAGCGTTGCCATAGCGGTCGCTGAGTAAAGATGGCTTCGGATCTGAAGCAGCATGTCCCATCTGATCATTCGAAGAGTTGCATTCATGACTTCGAGACCGTTCCGTCGAGAGACTCGCCTGTTACAATCTGAAAGACCTTATCCAGCGTTGCTTCCTGGCTATGGATTGTCTCCACATGGCCATTGTTAATAAGGCCCAGAAAATCAGAATTCTGCCCCAAATCGGTAAGGGGGAAATGTCGGGGGACCGACTCTCCATCTTCCTTCAATGTTACTCTCACGCTTGCTTCGCCGTATCTCAACTTCAAAGCTTTCGGCGTATCAACAATGCGCATTTTACCCTTGGCGAGAAAACCAATTTCGTCACAAAGCGCGTCAGCATCATGCATATTGTGGGTGGTCAGAACAATCGTTTTTCCCTGAGACTTTAGATCTGCAATAAGATCGCGGATCAACTGTGCGGTGGTGGGATCCAGCCCGGTAGTCGGTTCATCGAGATAGAGAAGCTCGGGATTGTGAATAAGCGCCCTTGCCAGATTCAACCGAACCTGCATGCCCTTGGAGAAATCTGACACACGTAGCCTAGCCGCGTTGCCTAATCCGACGCGCTCCAGCAACTCGGTGAGGTCACTGGTCTCGGATTGATAGAATGATGCAAACAGCTCGAGGTTTTCCAGCGCCGTCAGCTTCGGATAGTGATTGGGAAGCTCAAAGCCAACGCCTACGCGTTCAAACAAGCTGTGATCCCAACTTGAGAGATCTCTGCCGAAAACGTTGACTCGGCCTCCGTCGATCCCCCGGATTTGCCTAGTCAGAATGCGTTGGATAGTACTTTTGCCGGCTCCGGAAGGCCCGAGCAGCCCGAAGATCACACCTCGGGGAACTTCAAAGGATATCTTTTCGATAGTCGGAGAAGGCGACCCCGGATAGGCAAAACTCAGCCCCTGGACAGAAATAACATTATCGGCATCGTCCATCAGAAACATGTGTCTGTTCCCAGGTACGGTTTCAACAAGTGAGGCGGTTGATTCGAAACTTGGCCCAACTAGTCCATTGTTGGAATGATGAAGGCCTGATCGCCAATATCGCCCTCAGGCCATCGTTCAGTGACCGTCTTGATCTTGGTCCAGAAGCGAACGCCCTCTGGCCCGTGCTGGTTCGTGTCGCCAAAGGCAGAGCGCTTCCAGCCGCCAAATGTGTGGTAGCTCACCGGCACCGGGATTGGCACATTGATGCCAACCATGCCGACATTAACCTGCGATGCAAATTCCCTGGCCGCGCGGCCATTTGAAGTGAAGATAGCAACACCGTTTCCATACTGATGGTTCGATGGCAAAGCGACGGCCTCTTCGAGTGTCTCGGCACGAACGACTTGAAGCACGGGGCCGAAGATTTCATCCGTATAGGACTGCATGCCTGGTTGTACGTTATCGAACAGGGATGGACCGATGAAAAATCCGTTCTCGTGTCCCTGAAGGGTAAGCCCCCGGCCATCGAGCTTCAGGTCAGCACCCTCGTCGACCCCCATCTGGATATAGTCTTCGATCTTTGATTTGTGCGCTGCAGAAACGACCGGCCCGAAATGAGCATCAGCGTCGGTAGAAGTGCCGACTTTAAGCCCCTGCGCGGCCTCAATCATACGCTCAACAAATTCATCACCTGTCTTCTGTCCGACGGTCACCGCAACGGGAAGTGCCATGCATCGTTCACCAGCAGATCCATATGCGGCACCGACAATGTCTTTGACGGCTTGTTCCATATTGGCGTCTGGCATAATAATCCCGTGATTCTTCGCACCGCCCATGGCCTGCACTCGTTTTCCATGTGCTGTACCGGTCGCATACACGTATTGTGCAATGTCGGATGATCCGACAAAGCTCACGGCTTCGATGTCGGGGTGAGCTAAAATCGCATCGACTGCAGTCTTGTCACCGTGAACAACGTTCAGCACACCGGCAGGCGCGCCTGCTTCCATAAATAGCTCCGCCAGTCGGAGCGGCACCGACGGATCTTTTTCGGACGGTTTGAGGACGAACGTATTCCCGCAGGCGACGGCAACGGCGAACATCCAACATGGAATCATGGCTGGAAAATTGAACGGCGTGATACCAGCGCAGACCCCTAAAGGTTGGCGCATCGAATAAACATCGATGCCCGGCCCCGCACCTTGTGTAAACTCACCTTTCTGCAAATGCGGGATACCGCAGGCAAACTCGACTACGTCTATGCCGCGTTGAACATCGCCTTTGGAATCGGCCACGACCTTGCCGTGCTCAGATGACAGCAGCACGGCGAGTTCGTCGATGTTTGCCTCGAGCAATTCCTTGAATTTGAATAGGATCCGAGCGCGCCGCTGGGGATTTGTCGCGGCCCAACCCGGAAGAGCAGCTTTGGCCGCATCGACAGCGGCATCTACATCACCCTCCGTCGCAAGCTGTACCTTACCCTGAACTTCGCCCGTATTCGGATCGTAAATTTCACCGAAGCGGCCCGACGCTCCGCGACTTATCTCTCCAGAGATAAAATGATCGATTTCGCGCATGATCCTTAGCTCCCATATCTGTTAACATCAGAAATCAATTCTCCGGGTGGATTGTCAATGCGGGGTAGAAGCTTTCTGATAGTTCATTGAAGCGAGGTAGAATTTTCTAAAGCCTAGCCGTGCGACCGCGCACTACTGCCCCTCCGCCTCGCTGTTCAACCGATTGATTTCGCTTCGTAGCTTCGGCGGACGATAGCTATGGTAAAGATACATACAGCACCAGGCGATCGCGAAGAGCGCAGCAACCATTACGATCGTCAAGATCAGCAGATGCGGCAGCTCTCCGACTTCCAAAAGTGGTGGTTGACCCGAGTTTTCCCAGACCTGTCTCCAGACAAGATTGAATAGCGTCAGCAGAACGGGGAGAAGGAAACCAGCGGCAAGCGTCGATCCCAATAGCACCGTTCCGAAGAGAGGGCCCTCCGAGCGCATGTAAGACCGTCTGAAAGCCTCTCGACTAACCGCCGTGTTGAGTTGACCTGATGCCACGTACTCACTGTAGCTTTCCGCCTCAGCGCGGCTGGTTGATAGCCACCTGATTGCGAGAACGGCAACCCACGCAATCAAGGCGAAAAGAATAAGATAAACAAACTGCAGCACGTAAAATGTCCTTCGAAGTATCGCCTCAAGCTGCCCGGACGCGCTCGTATGTCAACATCGCGCGCTTTCTCGCCACACCCCAATGGTAATTGTGCAATCGGCCATCGGCTGCGAGCGCTCTATGGCAGGGAATGAACCAACTGATCGGATTCGCACCAACAGCCGTCCCGGTCGCTCGCGCAGCGGATGGCCGCCCGATCGATCTGGCCAACTCTCCATAAGTGCGGGTTCCTCCTGGCGGTATATCCAGCAACGCTCGCCATACCTGACGGCGAAACGGCGTGCCATATAGCGCGACCGGTAAAGGCTCACCGGTCTCGAACACTCGAGCAGCCCAGCGCTCAGCCTCGGCGTCATCTCGACGGACCGACGCTTGAGGATAGCGACCAGCCAGATCCGCAAAGGCATCCTCTTCCACTCGCCCCTGATGTTCGAAGCCGCTTCTTTCGGGAGGATTCTCATCGATAAAGCCGAGCGCCACCAATCCACGGGACGATGTCAACCAAGCTCCCAGCCCAAAGGGCGTTGGTGCGCGTCCCATTGTCAGGTCAGCTCCCTTTCCACCCGATTTCGCCTCTCCTGGCGACAGGCCTTCATGGGCAATAAACAGATCATGCAATCGTCCCACACCGGAAAGGCCTGCCTCATAAGTGGCTTCCATCACGCTTGCACCTTCTCGCAAGAGATTACCTGCTTCGACATGGGCAATTGCAGCCTGGAATTGCCGTGGGGACAGCCCTGCCCATCGAGTAAATTCGCGCTGGAAGTGATATTGAGACAGTCCAGCGGCTGCAGCGCAGGACGCGAGATCAGGCCATTCGCGCCACGTTTCCCCGAGGTGATTAAGCATCTTCGCCATGCGATCATAGGCGATGGAGCGTTCGGATAAGGAAAGTGCTTGAGTCATAAGCAAACCTTTGCCTGTATCTAGAAACGCGCACCACCCGTATCTTGCGCCTTCGCGCATCAGATGTACGAGCTTAACAAATCATTAACAGCGGCTATTCTGGTGCCGTAATGATGTTTATGCGCGCAACATGTCTACTGATCTTTATGATGACCGGCCCCGTTCAGGTTGCCGCTCCCGTCGAGCTCGGCCCAGTTTGTGAAGCGGACACCCCAGTCGATATCTACGCGCCTATTCGCTGACCTCGCCGCTTATCAGACTATCAACCTGATTGTTCACAACCGTAACGTCGCCGAAGCCCAAGACCTGCAAACCCGGCAGCTGCGTCTCTGCATCACCGACAATAATATAAGTGAGCGCTTCCGGCTTGATATAGGTTCCTGCAAGTTCCTTGAGACGGTCGAGCGTCATTGCCTCCACGATCGCCGTTTCTTCAGCCACGTAATCATAAGGCAGATCATATAAATCGACGTCTCTCAATAATTGAAGCTTCGCGTTGAAGGACTCAAACTCTCTGGCGCGAGAGTTCAGAAAGAAACTCTTGGTGGTCGAAAGATCCTCTTCAGTGAGTGTTTCAGCGTAATCAGAAACGATATCTCTCACGAGCGCAGTCGCCTCATAAGTCACATTGGATCGAACCTGGCTGAAGATCCGAAACGCACCATCGCGCGCGGTCGAGTCAAAGAAAGAGAAGATCCCATAGGTATATCCCTTTCCTTCTCGGAGCTGCTGGGTCAGGCGCGAGGCAAATCCTCCGCCGCCAAGAATATAATTCGCTACTGTCGCGGCGTAGTAGTCCTCGTCAGTTCGTAGCAGAGATGGATGTCCGAAAGCGAAGACCGATTGTTTTGCCCCCGGCACATCATAAAAGTAGACGGCAGGCACACCAGCGGCTTCGGTTCGGGTTACAGATGCAGGTTCGTCTTCGCCTGCAGCCCACCCCACCTCGAGTCCAATAAGCGCTTCGGAGACCTGTGCCTGAGTAACGTCGCCAACGATGCGGAAACTGGTAAGATCAGGTCTCATATAGGCGTCGTAGTATTCGATCAGTCCTTGTATTGTTAGACTTTCGACGCTGGTCTCGCTTCCCAATAAGCTTTGAGCTCGAATATCGCCCTCGCCGTAGAATACATAGTTAGACGACAACCCTGCCAGATCTATTGGATCAGCTCGCTGGGCAACAATATCATTGAGCGCGGCAGACTTCGCCAACTCAAACTCTGCTTCATCCCAACGGGGCTCGAGAACCATTTCCCGCAACAAGGACATCACGGAGTCAAAGTTCCGCGCCAATGTCTCACCGCGGATCACAATCGCTTCGTCGGCTGCATCCACAGTTAACTCGGCACCGAGAAGTGCGAGCTCTTCTTCGAATTCAGCTGGTGTTTTCGATCGGGTTCCCCGAGTCATCATTTCCGCAATGAGATTTGCAGTACCGTTCGTCTCCACGCGATCTCGCAGGTGACCGCCATCGATCGAAAGGCGGAATGCCACCAAGGGCAGCTCGTTGTCTTCGATACCGAGGACTTTTAATCCGTTAGCTAGCTCGGCTTCCCAGATCTCAGGAGCCGCAAGAACTGGAGTAGGCCCGGCTGGCGGTTCGATGCTCCGATCAATTTCAGAAGGTGTTGGATCATAAGTGGCGACAATATTCGGATCGACACTGCCTTCAGCGCCAGCAACCACTACTTCCTCGACTACATTAGCGGTGACGGCTCCTTCGAGCGCCAATTCCGGAGATCCTCTCGGCACGAAACTCGCGGCAACGAACGCCTGATCTTTGATGTAGGTCTCATACACACGCATGATATCTTCTGCGGTCACCGACTGAAGATTGGCGAGATCCTGATCCACAAACCCGGGATCGTCTGCAAAGATAGAATAACCAGCCAAACTTGCTCCCTTGCCCAGAACATTTTGAAGACCGGACAAGAACTCTACTTCCTGCGCAATTTTCACTCGTTCGAGAGCTGTCTCGGAAACGCCATTGGTTTCGAATCTGAGCAGTGCTTCAGAAAGCGCCGCTTTTACCTCGTCCAGATCAGTACCTTCGAACGCCGTCACCATTAGCAGAAACTCGCCCGCGAGTTCATTCGGCAGCGTGAAACTGTTGACGACAGATGTCAGCTTCGCTTCGTCAATGAGCACTTCATTCAACGGCGCACTTTTGCCGTCGGTCAGAATTTCCGCGAGCACGTCAAGCGCGTAACTGTCTGGATGGTATTCAGGAACCGTTGGCCAGAGCATTGCTAGACGTGGCTGCTCGGCGAAGTTGTCCTCGTGAACGAAACTCTTCGAATTTTCCAAGACAGCCGCGCGCGGCTCTTGCGCCTCAATGTCTGCGCCCCGCGGGATCTCGTCGAAATACCGGTGCACCCAGCCCCTGGCTTCGACAGGATCGAAGTCACCGGCAACAACAAGGGTAACATTGTTTGGCGTGTACCAATCCCTGTAAAAGTTCTTCACATCGTCCAGCGTTGCGGCTTGCAGGTCTTCTAGGCTGCCGATCACTTCCCAATTGTATGGGTGATCCTCCGGATAGAGGTTGCTTCGAAGCACTGAGAACATGTGGCCATAGGGTCGATTGTCGATACCTTGCCGTTTCTCGTTTTTTACAACCTGCTTTTCCTTCGCGAGCACAGGATCGGTTACCGTATTGATGAACCAACCCAGTTTGTCGGCCTCGGCCCAGAGCATTTTCTCCAGTGCGTTGTTTGGAACGGTTTGGAGATAGGTCGTCTGATCACGGCTGGTAAATCCATTAGCTCCTGAGCCGCCGATGCGAGCGCTCAATCTGTCAAGGCCGCCCTTACCCAAGTTCTCCGATTCCAGAAACAGTAGGTGCTCGAAGAGGTGCGCAAAACCTGTCCGACCCGGCAATTCGCGGGACGAGCCCACATGGGCAGTGATGGACACAGCAACCACGGGGTCAGACCGGTCGATATGGAAGATGACATCCAGTCCATTGTCTAATTCAAATTTCTCATGGGGTAGAAGGCTAATTTCAGCAGATGATTCAACGGAAGAAACTGCGCCTACTTCGGGAGCAACGCCAGAGTTACCGCTATCGACAGCTTCCGGATGGTCAAGTGTTTCGCATCCCGCCAAAACGAGGGCGAATGCGGTCGCCCTAAATAAAACGCCTGAACGCACCATTACCGACTCCCAAAATCAAATTTGGGTATAGTTAATCCGTGTGTGCGGGGCCCAGCAAGACCGCATTCAGCAAAAGCAGATTTAAACCATCTAGATATGATCGGGTGACCGGACTTTCTGCGAACCCAATGGTGATACCGTCTCCCTTGGACTGGGCCATGACAAAAGGTTTGAATGCCAGTTGGGCCTTGTTCTCCTCCCATAGATAACCGCTTGCGAGAACATTGTCAGGATCGGCGAAACGAAAGACATTTGTTCCATTTTCTGACGTGAGTGGTGTGAAGATATCGCTCCCCCAAAACAGTGCAGTTGCACTCGAATAGCCCGCGGACAACCAGTGATCGGAGTCGGCGACAGCATTCAACAAGACACCAGGCACGCTATCCGGGACACGGTCTTCGTCTTCGACGGCAGAATTATACGCCGCTTCACTCTGAAGGCGTATTCCTTCAGCGAGACCTTCGCTTTCATCGGCAATGCTGACTCCGTCCGAATCTGGATCGCTCCAGGCTTTCTCAGCTCGGGTAGATAGAAGTGATAGCGGTTCGCTGGCCAAGCTTCGAACAGCTCCGGCGAACCCGATAAGCACTCCTCCTTCTTCGACAAATTCGACGAATGCGTCAGCCGACCCATTATCCATATACCTACCGTCAGGAAGAATGATTACATCGTATAAACCGAAGTTGGCACGTGTAAGTGTTCGTGTTCGGATTGGCGTAACAGGTAAACCGAACTCTTGCTCAAGAACGTATCTCGCTGCCCCAGAGTCTGTTGGCGACACGCCCTCATCCCATAGCATTGCGACTTTAGGTGCTGCCAGCGTCTTGAATTCAGAGCTCCCGAGATTTGGGCCCGCTTCGGTCCAACTCGAAGCCAGAGGCACGACCTCCGCACCGATGTCGGTCGCCAAATTGCGTAGAGCCGTCCCAAGCGAGCTGTCATTTGCCGAGCGGCTAAAAACGACACTGCCCCGAGGCCATGAGCGTCCCTCTGCAACAAATGCTTCATCGGAGGACTTTCCAACAAACCCTGCCTGCAGGGCTGCAATCACGAGCTTAGCTTGCCCTGCGTCCGTCCATGGCACGACGTAGCCGAAAGCACCGTCACCGGCGGTGACGCGATCCGGCATAGAGTCATCAGCCCGGACCGGCTCTGCTGAGGATAGATTGGCACGTTGGCAAGACACAGCATCAAGGCCGTGCATCAGAGGAAGTGACCACGCCGTTACATCATAGATTTCCCAGTCCAGCCCCCGCGCGCGGCGGGCTTCCTGCTCAGCAACAAACTCAGAATTCAAAGGGGTTTCCTCAGCGAGAAGTGTACTTGCGAGACGGCCCGACGGTTGAGCGAGGTCTACGATGTACGCTCCTTCGGGAAAATCGGCCCCACAGAATTCAGCAGAACCGGAGATACGCTGAACAGAAATACCCTGCGCAGCGAGTTGACGCGCTGTACGCTCTACCTGCCAACGGTTCGTCGAGCGACTGATGGCATAATATCTATCATCGGACCGGCGCCCCTCATCCACAGCTGCCGCTCTGAATTCGGCATAGTCATTCAGGAAAAGTGCTTTGTTCCGCGCCACTACCTCAGCGGTCGACAGTGTGGCTAAAAAGTGAGCTTTAACGCCGTCTTTGAAAGTCAATATCGTTCCGTTCGAACGATTCCAGAGAAGTCCGCGCGCGGATGACTGCTCATATGTCATTGCGATAGCGCCATTGAGCTTCGGCCACATGTCGCCGTAACCGGGGTAGAACGCATCGAAGATTTCGCGCGTAAAGTATTCAATGCCCTCACGGTCAAAGTAGCGCGCGTGATTTCGCCCGATTAAATCTTCCTTGGCAAGCTGAGCCTCAGTAACATTCGGGTTTATAGGCCGAGCTACCGGGGGAAAGAAGTAAGTCTGATCTCCGCCCATCTCATGAGCGTCAACCACAGCTACAGGCTGCCACTCTTGAAGCGCTGCGATTCGTCCAATCGTTTCAGGCTGAGACAGCGTGAACCAGTCGCGGTTCATATCAAACAGATAATGATTGAACCGTCCGCCAGGCCATGGTTCGTCATGCTCGGCTGCATATCTATCGCCAGTGATCTCCAGTCCGCGTGCTGCTTCGAATGAATTTACAAAGCGATTTCGACCATCCGGATTCTGATTGGGATCGATTATGACAATTGTATTAGCGAGGATATCATTGACGACTGGATCATCTTCTGCCGCCAGCAAATGATAGGCTAGCGTAAGGGCAGCGTCCGAGCCAGAAATCTCATTACCGTGAATGCCGTAACCCAACCAAACGACGGCGGGTGTCCGGGCGACCAGGGCCGACCGTTCCGATGCATTGGACAATCCAGACCCAAGAGCCGCAAGATCAGATTTGATTGCCTCAAGTCTCGCCATGGTATCCGGCGACGCGATAACCGCATAGACGAGGTCTCGCCCCTCCCAGGACTGCGCGTAGGGCACTATGCTCATTCTTTCGGGCGAAGCCTCGGCAAGGACTTCTAAGTATTCAAGCACTTCATCTGGTGTTGAAATCTCATCACCATGATCGTGACCGAGCACAGCCTCAATTGTTGGAATAGCTTCGTTGTAGGTTCCATCCAGAAAAGGCTGCGCACCCGCAAATGCTGGTGCTACGAACAACAATAAAAGAGCGGCAATTCTTGCCCGCCACAGATCAATCACTCAAAATTCTCCCATCAGCATAGCTATGGAAAGGTTTAGCGCGCTCTTTTCAGACGGCAAGTCAGGACAACCGGCTCCACTTACGCAGGAGGTTGGAATACACCTTATCGAGTGTAAGCAAAGCTGGGGATCCTTTGGGTTCGCGCCCCTTCAGATCGGCGCGCGCCGCATCCAGATCAAACAGAATTTCCCGTTCGTGAGCATCGGGGACGAGACTTTGTATCCAACCGACGGCGGCGTGGCGAATGCCATTGGTGACTGGTTCCACCCAGTGCACAGAAGTAGTTGGGTAAATAACCAATCCACCGGCGGGAAGTTTTATACTTTGCGTACCAGCAGGCATGTCGAGACAGAGCGCGCCGCCTTCATAGCTATCTTCTTCCGACAGGAAGAGTGTAAACGAAAGATCTGAGCGCATTGTCCCGCCAGCCATGATTGCATTGTCTATATGCGGTCCATATTGCCCGCCGACTGTTGTGCGCGAGATTAGAAGCGGCGAAAATTTATGGGGACGAGCAGCAGCCTGCACAACCGCATGGCTCTTGATCGCCTTCATCGTACGTTCGACGACTGAGCGCCCTAGAGGAGACGCCGTATCGGCCTGCTCATTCTGCTTTACTGATTTTGCTCGGCTTCCAGCCGTCGACGAGCCATCTTTCCAATCCAGCTTGTCGAGACTGGCCCGCACGAAATCGAGATCATTGGCTTCCAGTATGTCCGGAAGAGTCCAGAACATAAAGCTTACCTATCGAACGCCAGAGAGTTCCAGAAGCACCGTGCTAACTTGAGCATTTATGACTGATGCGGGCACCGGATCATCTGTGGGGACAGGTGGTGTACCAGGCCACATCTCGATAAGGGTCTGAAGTTCGGCTCTTACCCGTTCTCCGGCTTCTCCTTCGAAACGTTCTGCCTGATCAATGGCCACGACCACAAAGCCGTACGCGTCTTGATACTCACCAATATCCGTGACCGTATCAGCTGGAACACCGATACCGTATTCATCCACAACGGTCTGCATCAGAAACTCGACAATCTCGACTGGGTTTCCACCTGCCCGCTCCGCGACCATGGTAAGATTCTGTTCCGCTGCTGTCAGCTGTGCTTCAACATCATCAGCTGTTTCTCCAGCTTCCAGAGCTGTAGACACCGCTTCAAAGAGGCTGGCATCGAAGCCGAGCTCCTCCAGGCCGCCGCGCTCTTCAGCGTGCGTTTCTGATACGGGGTGGAGCAGGTGCGGCGCAGCCATCGCTGGTTCACCAGCCCGATACAAGGCAAGCCCCGCCTCCACGTGACCTGCCATAAAGGCTAAGCGGAAGGGACGCGGCAAGGTCTCCAAATTTAGTCCAGCTTCACCGCCTTCGCCACCCTCTCCTTCACCAGCTTCACCACCTTCGCCTTCACCGAACTCGCCGAGTTCAGTTGCAGGTTCAGCCTCCTCGCCTTCTGTAACAAGTGCGGTTTCGTCCTCCGCTGGAGCTTCATCAGACCCGCAGGCTGCGAGGCTCGTCGCACCAAGGACCGCCAGTCCCGTACCAAGGGTCGTCCATTTTTTCGAGCGAAACGACATCAGTCACATCTCCTAAAATCAGAAAGCCGCGTTAGGTGCCGCCAGCCATATCCCTTTGTCAATGGATCGCAATCGCAAATCGAGCCCACCCCGCTAGGCATCAAATCGAATACCCTGTGCCAGCGGCAAATCACTGGAATAATTTACTGTGCTGGTTTGCCGGCGCATATAGGCTTTCCAGGCATCGGAGCCGGACTCACGGCCGCCCCCAGTCTCTTTTTCACCCCCGAAGGCTCCGCCAATTTCGGCCCCGGACGGCCCTATGTTTACATTCGCAATACCGCAGTCAGATCCCGCTGCAGACAGGAATCGCTCTGTCTCTCGAACGTCCGTCGAAAAGATGCTCGAAGATAGGCCTTGCGAAACATCATTTTGGAGCGCGATTGCCTCGTCGAGGTCCCGGTAGCTTAGCAGATAGAGGATGGGCGCGAATGTCTCGGCCCGAACAATCTCACTTTGCTCCGGCATATCTACTATGGCGGGTTGCACATAAATACCCTGTTGATCATCCATCCTATCGCCACCCCAAACTGTCCCACCTTGTTCTCTGGCAGATGATAGCGCTTCAGCCATTGCAGCATAGCTCTGTTCATCGATCAAAGGGCCAACAAGTGTGCCATCTTCAAGCGGGTTCCCAATTACAAGCGAAGCATAACTTGCCTTTAGCCGCTCGAGCAGTTGATCCTTGATGCTCTCATGAACAATCACGCGTCGAAGGCTCGTACAGCGCTGACCACAGGTTCCAACGGCGGAGAAGACAATTGCACGAAGCGCCAGATCCAGATCCGCTGAGGGCGTGAGGATCATGGCGTTGTTACCGCCGAGTTCCAGAATTGAGCGTCCAAAACGCCCTGCCACAATCTGACTGACTTCTTTACCCATTCGGGTTGAGCCAGTAGCCGAGACAAGCGGAACATTATCTGACCGAACTAGTTTCTCTCCAACATCTCGAGCACCGATCAGAACCGTTGACAGGCCGGGCGGCGCATCCTGCCCAAATTCGGAAAGGGCCTCCTCAAGAATTTTTTGGGTGGCTAACGCTGTCAGGGGTGTTTTTTCGGACGGCTTCCAGATGATGGGATTTCCACATACCAGCGCCAGAGCGGCGTTCCACGACCAAACAGCAACTGGAAAGTTAAAGGCGGAAATAATGCCGCAAGGGCCAACAGGGTGCCATACTTCACGCATGGTATGGGCTGGCCTTTCTGAAGCGATCGTCAACCCATAAAGCTGTCGAGACAAGCCGACAGCAAAATCGCAGATATCAATCATCTCCTGAACTTCGCCGAGACCCTCCTGGCGGATCTTTCCGCATTCAAGGGTCACGAGCGCACCCAGCGCTTCCTTCTTCTCACGCAACTTTTGACCAAGCAGTCGTACAAGTTCTCCCCGTCTCGGAGCCGGAACCATCCGCCAATTTTCAAACGCACTCACTGATTTTGAAATCGCGGCATCTATATCCTGAGAGGTCGCCGTGCGCAGCCGAGCGATCTCCCTTCCATCAATCGGCGTTTTGATCACGAGATCGCCCACGGTGATCTCATTATCAATCAATCCGCAGGCTTGCAGAATGTCCTGATACTCATTCATTCAACTCTCCAGTGACAAGTGGCCTCTGGTCATCCCGGCCCATGGACAACAAAATCGGTTTGCTGCTTTGGCGCGCCTGAAACGCTGCCTTGCTATCAATACTGTTCCAATCAATGCCGATAAGTGATTGCGCGATTGCGCCGCCCAGCGTGGAACCGGGGCCGAGTAGAATGATGCAATCTGGCGCAAATTCACGCATTCCCACCTGAATTGCCCTAGTAAAATCATAGGTTTCAACGACCTGATGACCAAATGTATATTCATGCAGCTTTGCGGGGTCCGCAGATTTTCCTGACCAAATGTGCCCGCGACCGTCAATCATTGGGATAGATGGTTCCCCAAAGTCGACTGGTGCGAACGCCGCAAGACCTTTCTGCGACACCGGGGCCTGCAGGCTAGTATGGAATGCCGCGTGATTTTGCAGAATCATCGGATACTGATCAATCGTTTCCAGAGCCTCGCTAAGTGCCTTTATGCCCTTAGTATTCCCCGCCAGAACGGTTGTTCCGCCAAGTTCAATTGAAACATCTACCTCGATACCTGGCTTGTCATTCAGCGATTCAAGCAAGGATAAAACATCGGCCCGCCTTCTCGTATCTTTTTTCCAGGCATGATCCGTCAAAGGATAAACCAGTTGTCCTCCAATCGACGCTTCTTGCATGTAAGTCCCCATCGTATTGACGATGCGGGCACCAGTAGACGGCGATACTGCTCCGGCGCACGTCAGCGCAATGTACCACCCCATGGAGTTGCCTGTGACGGCGACCACGTCGAATTGTTCGGAATCGATGGCGGCGAAATCACCCATCGCACAACCATGTATCAGTAATGATGCATTGTCCCCACGGGTATGCGTCGACACGCTGTATCTGTCAGCCTGATCAAGACTTTCGAGACTTACTTGTCCAGCAATCGAACGCTCATTTTCCAAAATTCCAAGGAGATCAGAAAGATGGCCATGGAGCCGTTTTAGATAGCCCAATTCGGATTTGTTGTATGTTCCCCTACCAGGGCAAACGACAAGGGCGGTTCTGCGACTCAATTCTCTTCGAGCTCCAAAAGCGCCAGCGCGGCAGAAACAATGACATCGCGGCTTGGCAGCGTTGATGTCGCGCCTCGGCCAAGAGGGATAAAGCTATCGTCGGCGGTGATCCGTTGAACACGTTTCCGCTTCCTTGACCCTTCCATCACTAGCGACATGAGCGCCTCGCTCTGCGAACCTGTTCGACGGCATTCATCGACAATCAGAACACTCTCACAAGGAGAAATCGCTTTCAAAACGGCATCTTCATTAAGCGGAGCAAGCCAACGCAAATCGATTATGCGGCACTTTATCTTATGGATCGAGGCAAGGATCCGTTCGGCTTGACGTGAAAGGTAGTAGCCATTGCCGTAGCTTATGATCGCAAGCTCAGTCCCGCGGCCGAACTGTCCAATATCGCCGAGCTTTATGGGTTCACCCTCCCCCGGTGCCGGATAAACCGCCGTCCACTTCTTATCGCCTTCGTCGTGCAAATCCCGCATCATATAGAGGGCTATCGGTTCAATAAATGCAATAACACGCTGCTCTTCGCGCGCTAACCGAACACACTCCCGCATCATGTGAACAGCGTCCAAACCGCTGCTTGGGCAGGCAATGATTAGGCCTGGGATGTCTCTTAGTACAGCCAGTGAATTGTCGTTGTGAAAATGACCGCCAAACCCCCGCTGATAAGCTAAACCCGCAACACGGATAATCATGGGATTTGTATACTGACCTTTGGAAAAGAAGCTCAGTGTTGCTGCTTCGCCCCGAACCTGATCTTCTGCGTTGTGCAGGTATGCCAGAAACTGAATCTCCGGGATCGGAAGATAACCGGTTTGCGCCAAGCCAATGGAGAGGCCCAGGATACTCTGCTCGTCGAGCAGGGAATTGATGACGCGATTTGGCCCGAACCGCTTATGCAGTTTTGAGGTTACGTTGTACACTCCTCCCTTTGGTCCGATGTCCTCGCCAGCCATTACAATTGATGGCACTTCAAGCATCAGATCTGTTAGCGCCCAGTTCAGCAGTTTTGCCATATGCTGAGGTTGCTCGATAGCTCGATCGTCTTCGGAAAATAGATTTTGGCGGGCACTGGCCGACGGCGGAGTAATAGATGGAACTTTGCGTCGTGGAGGAACAATGCTCTCCATCACTTCGTCCGGATTAGTGAGCTTGGGCCGCGTTGTAACTTCTGCCGAAATCCGCGATATCCGAGCCTCTATCGATTGATACGTATTCAGAATTTCTGCCGAAGTCATGCAGCCGGTCGCGATCATCAAGGCGGCCCCATGTAATAGAGGATCATTCGTCTCAGAGCGCTCGATTTCTTGCTTGTCGAGATAAGCTGACTGTATATCTGATCCAGCGTGCCCATAGAGACGGACGCAGTTTTTGTGGAGAAAGACCGGTTTTCGGTATCGACGAATAAAGTCTGCGGCTCTCTTCGTAACGTTATAGGTATCGATAATATCGAGCCCATTGCAGGACAAATATTCCAACCCAGGCTGATTCCTGAATCGCTCCGCAATCCAACCTTCAGGCGTAGGTGTTGAAATTCCGATGCCGTTGTCCTCGCATACGAACAGCAAAGGCAATGGAACACCCTGATAAGCTGTCCACCCTGCCGTGTTAATGGCACCCTGCGCTGTTGAGTGATTGGCCGACGCATCACCAAAGCTGCAAACGACGAGCGAATCTTTCGGTACCTCGGGAAACTCTGGTTGAAGGCGACGCGACAAGCCAATTCCGTAAGCTGCACCGACCGCCTTTGGAAGGTGGGACGCAATCGTGCTGGTTTGCGGTGGGATATTCAGCTCTTTCGATCCGAGAACTTTATGCCGTCCACCAGAGATTGGATCGTCAGCAGATGCTGCGAAACTGAGTAGTATGTCCCATAGCGGGGTCTGTCCCGGTAACTGTTTGGATCGCATGACCTGGAAGGCGGCGTCGCGATAATGCAGGAAAGCCATGTCAGTTGGACGGAGAGCTGCAGCCACTGCGGCCATGCCCTCGTGTCCAGAACTTCCGATGGTATAAAACCCCTCCCCACTGGACTGCAAAAATCGTCCCGCACGATCCAATTGGCGACTCATCAATTGAGCTTCATAAATCGCCACGAGGTCCGCCGGATTTAGACTCTGTTCAGCCGTATTGCATGATGGCAAATCTCCACTCGCCACGCGTTTCAAGAATTGCCCGTGAACGTGCTCTGCGCGATCCATGGCTTGGACGGTCCAATCAACGGTCAGGCTGACCTAGGAGAAACCGCCTATAACCCAGCTTCAGCAAATTCCAAGTGGTGCTAGACCGGATTCAGAACTTTTTCGATTGCTGTTTCTGTTTGCCGTTCGACTGCCTTGAAGCGCATGTTTCCATCTTCAAGCGGCTCTTCGCGCAGCACCTTTCGATCGCTGAGATAGTCGTGTGTCAATTGCCACGGCATTGTCGTTCCCTGCTTCGGAAGACGATCCACTGCTCTTGCAAAATAGCCCGATGTTAATGGGGTATTTGCTTCGAGATCCACACCATTGTCTGGGAACTCAGGGAAGCAGTAATCCGTACTGGTCTTGTCCATGTGATTTAACAGACGGCAAACATATTCGGCGGTGATATCTGCTTTCAAGGTCCAAGAGGCGTTCGTGTAGCCGAAGGTATTGGCAAAGTTCGGCACGCCAGCGAACATGATACCCTTATAGTTGATTAAGTCCCCTGATGGCAGTTCTACGCCATCGACTGTCAGCCCCATTCCACCAAACATCTGTAATTCCAGACCCGTCGCTGTAACGATCAGGTCAGCTTCAAGAAGATCTCCAGACTTTAAACGAATGCCATGCTCTTCGAAGCGTTCTATGTGATCCGTTACGATCGAAGCACTTCCATTATTGATGGCATCGAACATATCCGCGTCGGGAACGAGGCAAAGTCGCTGATCCCAAGGGCCGTAAGTTGGCGTAAAATGCGTGTCGATATCGTAACCGGGCTCAAGGTGCTTACCCAGCATTTTCAGGAGGTTCTTCTTTACCTTCTCGGGATTTGCCTGCGAGCGCTTATAAAACCACGACGTCAAACGGATATTTTTCCACCGAGAAGCCGAATAGGCCCAGCGATCTGGTAGAATGGCACGCAGGAAATTTGCGACGTTGTCTTTTGCCGGACGACTGACCATGTAGGTCGGTGACCGCTGTAGCATGACAACATGCTCAGCGTCTTTTGCAAGCTCTGGCACAAGCGTAACAGCCGTCGCGCCCGAGCCGATAACCACGACTTTCTTGCCATTATAATCGACGTCATCTGTCCAAAGTTGCGGATGCACGATCTGGCCATTGAAGTCATTCATCCCTTCGAAGTCGGGCGTATAACCAGCTTCGTACTTGTAGTATCCGCTGCACATATAGAGGAACGAACAGGTGAATTGCCTAGCTTCGCTGTCCTGTTCAGCGGCCACACGCCAAAGTCCATCTTCAGATGACCAAGCTGCCGCAACCACTTTGTGCCCAAATTGAATATTCTCCCGGATGCCATGTTCGTCGGCCGTCTCATGGACGTAGCTCCTGATTGATGGGCCATCTGCTATGGCTTTGGCGTCCGTCCAAGGTTTGAACTCGTAGCCCAATGTATGCATATCCGAGTCTGATCGGATGCC
>JBCCIW010000010.1:0-29785 GCA_039028055.1 Pseudomonadota bacterium
CCAAATCCGTTACGGTCGAGTAAGCTGATGCGCTGGTGTCTTGATTTCTGCTGAAAAGGGGTCTTTCTGTGCCAAGTCAAGCGCTCAGTGAAAAATCGTCTCCCCTCGCGGCGCTTTAATGGGGTAGAGGATGTGGATTTTCATTATCGGCGGTTTGAGTCGGATGTACGTCTTAAGAGTTTGGATTAGAGATTAGAAACATAGGGTACTGTAATGTGCGGTAACATTGTTTTTTCTAGTCGCTGCGACGTTTCCGAGCGCACCCTCGAGGGGCTATCCCTGCTGGAATACAGTGGCTATGACAGCGCCGGGCTCGCGCTCATAGAGCCCGACAGTCGTGTAAACCTGCGTCGAAGTGTTGGGAAACTCTCCGAGCTCAGGGCGACCATTAAGGGTGTCCAATTTCCGGCAGCGCTGGCATTGGGCATACACGCTGGGCGACCCTTAGATCCGCAATCGAGGCCATTTTGCATCCACATCAGACCCGCAACGTCACTCTCGTTCACAACGGCATCATCGAGAACTACGCCGAATTGAATTCGGAACTCGAAGAAGATGGCGTTCCCTTTTCTTCAGAGACGGAAACAGAAGTTGCTGCCCATTACCTGGAGAAATGTCTCGCAACCTCCAGCACGCTCGATGACGCCTGGGACATGCTTTTGAATAGGATCGTCGGCAGTTATGCGTTCGCCGCTGTCTTCAGCGGATATCCGGACTTTATCTTCTCGGCCCGGCAGGGAAGCCCTCTTGCAATAGGCTATGGGGATCCTGAAGAGGATGGGACATCGGAGATGTTCCTGGGGTCCGATGCGCTGGCCCTCGCCCCCTTTACCGACCGCGTGTCTTACCTAGAGTATGGAAATAGGGCCATCATTCGCCCGGATCGGGTCCAGATCTTTGACGCGACTGGAACCGAGGTGACACGAGATATCGTCATCGTACCTACGGCCAAATGGTCTGTCGACAAGGGCCCCTACCGTCACTTCATGCTAAAAGAAATCCACGACCAACCACAGAGCCTCGCACGCCTACCTCACGCAACTCGTCGACACCCATCAGGGCAAGTTGAAACCGTTCTTGCCGGATCTCGATTTCAGCCAGATCGAGCGCATCACTCTCGTCGCCTGCGGCACGGCGCACTATGCCTGTCAGCTGGCAAACACATGGATCAAGGAGAGTGCAGACCTCCCTGTCGAGATCGAAATCGCGAGCGAATATCGCTACGCAAAACGCATCACGGTCCATGGAGAGCTCTTTGTTGCGGTCAGCCAATCGGGAGAGACGGCCGATACGCTGGCCGCAATCAAGACTGTGCGTGGACGAGTCGCATACCGACTTGCCATCGTGAATGTTGCGACCAGTTCCATCGCCCGTGAGGCGAAGCAAATCATTGACATCACGGCGGGCCCTGAAATCGGTGTCGCTTCAGCCAAGGCGTTTACAGTACAGCCGCTCGCCCTTTTTGCCTTACCCCTCAGAGCCGGTGACGAAAGATCATACTTACAGACGAGGCGATGACCGCTTTGGTTCATTACCTCGCGAGCATTCCCCGCATTTTAACTGAGACGATTATTCTAGATGCTGACATCGCCACCATCGCTCAAGACCTAACGCAGCATAGTGATGCGACCCTCCTTGGGCGCGGAATACACTATCCAATTGCCCTTGAGGCAGGGCACAGGCTTAAGGAAATTAGCTTCATGCATGCCGGTGGCTATGCAGCTGGCGAATTGAAACATCGGTCCATTGCGCTCAATCGCCCTGACATGCCTGTTATTGTGTTCGACAGTGTTGGCCTCCTTCAAGAAAAGACATTGTCCAACGCAGCAGAAGTTAAGGTCCGAGGAGCGCGCTTGTGGCATTTTGGCCATCATACAGACGATGGGATAAGGAGAACCAAATGCGCTGAGATCGTGGCCCTCTTCTCTTATGCTGTTGTCACCCAAATGCTCGCCTATCACGCTGCACTTGCGCCGGGACAGATATCGACCAACCCCGCAATCTCTGAAAATCTGCAACGGTGGAGTAGCCTCTTGCCTCTACAGGGCAAACGCTGGTTAGCCATGCGTTCTACTGCGACATAACTTTGCCAGCGATCGCACAACACTTCAACAATCCAGTGTCGTCGAAGAAGGGCGCAGAACGGTCATGGCTTGCCTCAATCAAGACTGTCGTCCAACTCAATTTCATATCATTCTCAAATAAACCTATGGGAGCCAAACTGTTTCCAGATTGCTCTCTAATGCACACACAAATCACTGGCAATTCTGAAGCAATCGTGCTCAACGTTCAAACATGAACGCAGGCGTATTCTACTCCTGTATCAAAGAAGCATACAGCCACTGGGAGAATATCAAAACCTCTTTCGGTGCGGTAGCTATGGCTAAACCAGAAGTTGTCCAAGTGCCGTCGCAGCGTGAGCGCCTGCAGGAAGACGTAAAGTTCCGGGTTTTGCGACCTATCGAACATAATCCTGAGCTGAGCCAAAGGGAAATCTCGCGTGAGCTCGGCGTAAGCTTGGGCGTAACAAACTACTTCCTCATGGGTGGGTTAGGGCATTTGCAACAGGTCGCGTCGCGGCTAACAGATTATCCTAGGCAGCGTGAGGCTACCGCAAAACAAGCTCTCAACACGTTTTACAGCAGTTTTGTTACCGAGAAATCAGTTAGGATCAAGTCGCTAATCGGCCTTAAACACCATCCAACCATTCAGGAACCCGATATGGATAAGACACGCTATGATCAGGTCGATAGCCTGATGTCAAAAATCGCAGAAAGGACGGCGCGCGTTGGCGTCATAGGCCTTGGATATGTGGGCCTGCCGTTTTGCATGGCGACCGTGAAGGGTGGCCTCCGAACGGTGGGCTTCGACGTAGATCTCACAAAGTGCGAAGCGCTAGCGGCAGGGCGAAGTTACCTCAAACATCTCGGCGATGACAGGATTGCCCAACTCAACGAGAGCGGGTTGTTTTCGGCAACCACAGAATTCGACCGCCTCTCAGAGCCCGACATTGTCGTAATCTGCGTGCCAACTCCACTTACCCGGCATCGGGAGCCTGATTTGTCCTATCTAGTCTCGACGACGGAGGAGATTGCCAAACGTCTCCGCAAAGGACAACTCGTCATATTGGAGTCAACTACCTATCCGGGTACAACAGACGAGGTCATGCTTCCAATCCTCGAGAAATCCGGGATGCGCGCAAATGAGGACTACTTCCTAGCCTTCTCACCGGAGCGTGAAGACCCTGGAAATGAGGGCTTCAACACCTCGACAATTCCGAAAGTAGTTGGCGCTGACACAGAGGAAGCGCGATCGCTGGCAAGGGCCTTCTATGGCGTGTTTATCGATCAGGTCGTCATGGTCTCCGACACCCGGACCGCGGAGATGGTAAAGCTCACCGAAAATATCTTCCGAAGCGTCAACATCGCTCTCGTCAATGAACTAAAAATAATATGCGAGCCCATGGGGATCGACGTCTGGGAGGTCATCGACGCCGCAAAGACCAAGCCCTTCGGATACATGGCATTCTACCCAGGTCCGGGACTCGGCGGTCATTGTATTCCCATCGACCCTTTCTATCTGTCATGGAAAGCCAAGGAGTACGATATCAGTACTCGATTCATTGAGCTGGCTGGTGAAATCAACTCCGCGATGCCGTACCGCGTGGTTGAAAAACTAGCACGATCACTCGATGAACGTTCCGGCAAGGGATTGAGGGGCACTAGAATCCTTATCGCCGGAATTGCCTATAAGAAAAATGTCGACGACATGCGGGAAAGTCCGGCGCTCAAGATCATTGAACTCCTCGAGGATCGCGGAGCACAAACATTTTACTTCGACCCCTTTGTGCGCACCATCCCGATGACACGGGAGCATCCAGAGCTCGCAGGACGAGAAAGCATAGATTGGCGGGAAGATGTGACCAAGGATTTCGATGCGGCCCTCATCGTGACTGATCACGATGGCGTCGACTACCGCGCGATGGTGAGGCATGCGCCATTGGTCGTCGATACACGAAACGCGTGCAGAAGGGCGGGGGTGGAGAGTAGCCTCGTCGTTCAGGCCTGACAGAGGAAACGTGATGACCGGGAACAAAGATATCAAAGTCACCTGTATTGTCGGTGCGCGGCCTAACTTCATGAAAATGGCGCCTATTCTGCATGCTTTTGATAAACACGGAGGGTTCATAACGCGCCTGATCCATACTGGGCAGCACTACGATGTCGAAATGAACGCTGTATTCTTCGAGCAGTTGGGACTCAAAGACCCGGACTTAAACCTCGAGATCGGATCCGGCAGCCAAACTTCGATGAC
Source organism: Pseudomonadota bacterium (assembly GCA_039028055.1). Classification (GTDB taxonomy): domain Bacteria; phylum Pseudomonadota; class Alphaproteobacteria; order Caulobacterales; family Hyphomonadaceae; genus CALLCD01. The sequence goes on from JBCCIW010000010.1 coordinate 4,315, forward strand.
GGCCAGGATCATGCTTGCGCTCGAAGGCGCATTCCAACAAGACCCTCCGGACCTTGTGTTGGTAGTTGGGGACGTGAACTCTACGCTAGCTGCTGCACTGGTCGCCGCGAAGCTCCGCATACCGATTGCACATGTCGAAGCAGGGCTAAGAAGCTTCGACATGGACATGCCGGAAGAGGTTAACCGGCTCGTCACAGATCGCCTTTCTGACTTGTTGCTGACGACGGAACGATCTGCAGATCTGCAATTGCAGAAAGAGGGCGTTGCATCAGAAGCAATACACTTCGTCGGCAATGTGATGATCGACACGCTCTTGTCCAATCTCGACAAGGCAATATCAATGCAAGAAACTGCCTTGAAATATGACGCTGAGCCGTCTTTGGTATCTGGTGTTAAACACGGGTATGCACTTGTCACGTTGCACCGGCCTTCGAATGTGGACACCCCGGTACAACTTGCAGGCTTGCTGGATGTCGTACGCGATCTGGCTGCAGATATGCCTGTGATCTTCACATTGCACCCCAGGACGAAAGCGCGGATCGCAGAAGGTAGCCTCGAGATGCGCTTGGATCATCCAGGTATTCTGAAGTGTCCCCCCCTTAGCTATTTCGAGATGCTCGGCGCAATGCGTAAAGCTACATTGGTCATCACGGACAGCGGCGGACTACAGGAGGAAACGACTGCCCTTGGCGTTCCGTGCCTTACCGTACGCGAAAACACGGAGCGTCCGATAACGATTGAGCAAGGCACCAATACGCTTGTAGGGGGCTCGCCAGAGAAACTGAGGGAAGCGATAAAGCGGCTGATCGCTGGGAAGACTAAACGCGGACGAGTACCTGAACTTTGGGATGGCCATGCGGCCGAGAGGATTGCAAAAGTAATCCACGACTTCGCGTCCTAGTTCTGCCTGTCGCCAAATATGCATATTCTAGTTCTTTGCCATTACTACCCTCCAGAAGTGAACGCGCCCGCTTCTCGAACGTCGGAACATGCCAAGATCTGGGTGGAAAGCGGGCATGAAGTAACGGTCATTACCTGTGCCCCAAACCACCCAAACGGTGAACTCTATCCGGGCTACCGCAACCGACTCTACCAGACTGAGATTGTGGACGGCGTAAAGGTCGTTCGTGTCTGGAGCTGGTTGGCAGCGAATGAAGGTTTCTTGCCTCGCATTGCGAACTATGTTTCTTTCGCTATATCCTCCGTGTTGGCATGTCCAAGAGTCGGCAAAGTTGATGTCGTTCTTTCAACGTCGCCGCAGTTCTTTTGTGGGCTTGCGGGGGCCGTGGCTGGCTCCTTCAAGCGAGCGCCTTGGGTTCTCGAGATTCGTGATCTGTGGCCGGAGAGTATCGTTACCGTTGGCGCAATGAAAAAGGGCGGCGCTATCCGCTTTCTTGAATGGCTCGAGGGTTGGGCCTATCGTAAGGCAGACAGAGTTGTCGCGCTGACAGACGGTTTCGTACCTCACATTTCTGAAAAACGAGGCCGCGATGATGTCTTAGTGATAAAGAACGGGGTAGATTTGGCTCTGTTTTCAGGACGGGGTGAGGGCGAAGCGACCAAGGCGAAGTTCGGATTAGAAGGGCGAGTACTGGCCGCATATGTCGGCACACACGGTATGGCTCACGGCTTGGACACAATCCTCGATGCTGCGGCGCTCTTGCGGGACGAGCCCGGCATCGGCTTTTTGCTCGTGGGAGACGGTGCAGAACGCGCACGACTGGAAGCACGATGCAAGGCTTTGAGCCTAAACAATGTGCGTATCGCTGGGCAGTTGCCGAAAGAGCAAATGCCGGCGATTTGGGCCGCTACGGACATCAGCCTGATTCTTCTCAGAAAAAGTGACACATTCAAGACAGTCCTTCCGTCCAAAATGTTTGAGGCGATGGCCATGAAGTGTCCGATAGTTCTAGGTGTTGAAGGCGAGGCAAAGGCGCTTCTCGAAGCGGCGGACGCAGGAATTTCGATTGAGCCCGAAAACGCCGAGGAACTAGCCAACGCGGTGATGCGCCTTTGCCAAAATCCCGATTGGGCAGAGGATTTTGGTCGAAGAGGGCGAGCTCACGTAGAAGAAAATTTCAATCGAACAGTGCTGGCAGGAAATTTCATATTCCTTTTCAGGAGCTTAAGGCCTTGATGGAGACAAGGCAGCGACCCATTGTGCTCGAATGGGTCGCAAACGATGCCCGTGCCCCTTGACAACTGGAGTTCAATAAAGTGCTAAAACGATCAACAAAAGCGGCATTTTTTACCGTAGCTGGACCGTTCATGTGGTTAAACGGAAAAACCTATCGATACCTTCGCTCTCCAACGGCAGAAATCAAGGCACATCTTGGTCCAGGACGAGAACGATATCTGCCTGGATGGGTCAACGTGGACGCAAATATGTTCACCGGGAAATGCGACGTATGGAGTGACCTTCGCTACGATCTTCCGTTTCCAGACAACTCTTTGCGTGCAGCCTACTCTCACCACGTGATCGAGCATCTACCCAACTTGCGCTCACACTTTCTGGATGTTTTTCGGTGCCTTGAACCTGGTGGGGTGTACCGTGTTGGCGGGCCAAACGGCGATTCTGCCATTCGAAAGTTCGTCGAGGGTGACCTGTCTTGGTTTTCACATTTCCCAGAGGATAGGAGCAGCATCGGCGGTAGGTTTGAGAACTTCATTTTCTGTGCCGGAGAACATCTTACGATCCTGACTGAGTCGTTTCTGTTTGAGTTACTTGCGGATGCGGGATTCAACGATGTAACGCTTCGAAAACCGATCAAAGATACCGGCTTTCCAGAGCTTTTTAGTGATGCTTTGAAAAAGGAACATGAGAGCGATGCAAACTGTCCACATACACTCCTTGTTGAGGCAGTGAAGCCAAAGTAACCACGCCTGCAACGGAGGTAGGAAGAGGCTAAGAGAGTATTGTAATATACTTGTGCCAAGCAACCTTGAAACGCTGCTTTGTCGGAAGTCTGCAGGACGGACTGCTCTGCAGTGTGTGAAAACTTGTGGAGCGAATTTTTTTGACAACTCCGTGTTCAAGCATGACAAACGTCCGCTATGCAGTTTTTTGGTGATTTTAAGACCTTCGATTGTCGCTGCCTTAACTTCGATGGATTTAGTGCAAGGTTGTTTTGGAAATGGGCGAATACTCTGCTTTCGGTTTCACTTGAATGATGCTCTGGCTTAGATCACGGTTCACTCAGAACATTGCCTAAATTTAATCTAGGGAAAATTTCCACACTAGTTTACCACGCGAAGTGGAACTCTGGCGCGTTGTCAATTGGTAGCTAAGCATGCCTATGCAGTCGGCCTAAAAGTAAGGCGTCGCTTTCGTTGTCTTTGGATCTCCGAACAACCCGAAAGCGATCTATCAATGCAACTATTTGTATGAAACGTGTTTGTCTTTAAGTTCCTATGCAACTAAAAATAACATGCCGAAAATCGCAGACTATCAGCCGTAAGGCGCCTGTGGTTTTGGAAGAAGCGGGCGCTGCATTTGGAATTGAGCCTTAGAACGCGATCATACTAACAAATGCGTTCCACGCCGTTGATCTAAACACATTAAAAGCGAATAGGTTGTTGAATGCAAAACAGAAGCTCAACAATAGAGATTTCAAATTGAGATACATCGATACGCCTAGGGAATACGGACAGTGAAACAAAAGCTGGAAAGAGCCTGGGCTTTTGGTCGTCATATTCCTCCAAGTAAACTAATTCGACGCGCAGAATTATCTGTTCGGCGAAGAGTCAGCGATTGGAAGGGGCCAAAGCTGCTGGTGTTACCAGATGCAAGTATAAGAGAAAACTTACCTCCACCAATTTTTTCAAAACGCGTAGCGGGCAACCCGAGGTTTGAGGATGGCCGATTTACCCTAACATTTCTTGGCCATACTGAAACCATGGCGCTCGACAAAATCGACTGGAAGACCAGAGGACCTTCTCAGTCACGCCAGCTTTGGCGTATGAATTTCCACTACATGGAATACTTGGAAGCGTTGGAAACCAGCGTCGTTGAGTTCTTGATCAACGACTGGATAAACGAAAACGAGATACTCGCGCCAGGCGCGTGGCGCGACGCTTGGAACGCCTATGCTTTGTCTGTGCGGATTGTCGTTTGGATACAGCAACTAGCCATACGATCACGTATCGCTGGTGACGTTCGTGAAAAGATTGCTCAAAGTTTATCAAGACAACTAACTTACTTAGCGGCCAACTTGGAGACAGATATCGGTGGCAATCATTTGATAAAGAACATTAAGGCCTTACTTTGGGGGGCTGCTGTGTTTGAAGGTCAGGCGTCAGGTGAATGGTCCAAGGTTGGGCGTTTGTTGCTTGAACAGCAACTAAGAGAACAAATCTTGCCTGATGGTGTACACTATGAGCGATCTCCGTCTTACCACTGCCAAGTCTTCGCCGATCTACTGGAATGCCGTTCTGTGCTACACCCCCCCATGCCGGAGCTAGATCAAACGCTTGAAGCAATGGCACAAGTCGTATCTGATCTGGCGCACGAAGACGGAAAACCCGCTCTTTTCAACGACTCGGGCCTAAATATGTGCTATTCTCCTTGTGCTTGCCTACGGGCCTATAACGAGCTCTTCGGCAAAAGCGTAAGACCTCGTAGTAGTTTTTCTTATCCCGAGGCTGGTTACTTTGGCTACAAAAAGGGCGGACTAAGTCTCATATCCGACTGTGGTCAATTGGCGCCAAATGATCTGCCTGCGCATGGTCACGGGGATATATTGAGCTTTGAGTTAAGCGTTGGACAGCAGCGCGTGGTGGTAGACCAGGGTGTTTTTGAGTACGTGCCGGGACAAAGGCGAGGTAAGTCGCGCTCTGCGGCGGCTCACAACACACTTGTTGTGAACGGCCAAGACCAGGCCGATTTCTTCGGCGCCTTCCGATTTGGACGCCGTCCACGAAAGATCCAAGCGGATTGGCAAGTAATTGGCAACGAGGCGATACTTGAGGGCGAACATGATGGATACGCCCCAATGGTTCACAAGCGTAAGTTTAACTTATCGCCCAATAATGTGGTGATAACCGACCGCGTTGAAAGCCCTTTTGATATCCCCGTTCCTGCAACCCTTAGCCTACTCATGCATCCAGATATCCAGATTGAAAACAGTGGACAGATACTCAGATTGCCTGACGGTTCTATCGTGCGACTATTCTCAGATAGCGCACGTTCCGTTCAACCAGACGTTTGGTGGCCCGATATGGGTCATGAACTCAAAACCAAACGCCTCTTGTTCACTGTCGATGATGCGAGGCTGGATCACAAGTTGGCTTTAACTCTGGAAACGCTTTGAGAATGCACGACAGTGGTCCGAAACGCGTCGAAAGACTCGTCCCAAGAGGTTGATAAATGAAGCAGGTAGAACAAAACTATCGGACAGGAAAATTGCGAGTCGCTGAGGTTCCGGCACCACTTGTATCAAGCGGTGGTCTATTGGTGGCGACGCAGGTTTCGTTGATTTCATCTGGCACTGAGAAACAGCTCATGGATCTTGCAAAGGCCTCCCTCGCAGGCAAAGCTATGGCGCGTCCCGATCTCGTACGTCAAGTATTGCGTGCCGCAAAACGTGATGGCCTGAAAGCTACAGCTGACAAGGTGTTCGCAAAACTCGACCAACCGATTCCACTTGGTTACAGCCTTGCGGGGCGTGTTTTGGAGGTTGGTCGAAACGTCACAGGTTTTGCAGTGGGCGATCGTGTCGCTTGCGCAGGTGCCGCGATGGCTAACCATGCGGAGATCAATAGCATTCCTAAGAACCTCAGTGTGCAGATCCCGAATGAAGTAAGCGACGAACAGGCGAGCTTTGTAACCTTGGGCGCAATCGCGCTGCAGGGCGTACGCCAAGCTGCGCCTACTTTGGGAGAGCGCGTTGTGGTTATGGGGTTGGGTCTGATCGGACTGCTGACTGTACAACTTTTAAAGGCAAACGGCTGTCAAGTCTTGGGTTTTGATCCCGACATCCAGCGTGCCAAACTAGCAAAAGAACTGGGTGCGGACATAACAATTAGCGCTGGTCTTGAAAGCGCGGTCAATGATTTCACCTATGATGCAGGTGCTGATGCCGTGATACTAACTGCATCCACCAAGTCCAGCGACCCACTCAACCAGGCAGGCGAGATCAGCCGCATGAAAGGTCGTGTGATCGTTGTCGGCCTGGTCGGCATGACGCTGGACCGAAACGTATTTTACAAGCGCGAGCTGGAGTTGAAGTTGTCCATGTCTTACGGGCCCGGTCGCCATGACCCCGACTATGAGCTGTCCGGACATGACTATCCGCTACCTTATGTGCGCTGGACTGAGCAGCGCAATATGGAAGCCTTCCTCCAGCTGGTCAAAGAGGGTCGTGTTACGCCAGAGCGACTGATCACACATCGTTTCGAGATCGCCAGGGCCGAAGAAGCCTATGCTCTTATGGCCCGTGGTGAGCCTCATATGGGGATGCTTCTGGGTTATCCAGAAGAAACTTCGCAGCCGGTCCAACGTGAGCTTAAGAAGAAAATTGCAAGCGGCAAAGCGCTCGGAGTTGGTTTTGTGGGTATGGGAAACTACGCCAAAGCGATGTTATTGCCGGCGGTCAAGGCCGCAGGCGACACACGTTTGACGCGCGTTGTTACCTCATCCGGCCTCAGCGCCGGGAATGCCGGTGAGAAGTTCGGTTTCGAGACCGTCGCGACTGATCCAAACTTGATCTTTAGGGCAGACGACACCGACGCCGTTTTTATTGCCACAAGACATAACAGCCACGCCAGCTACACGACCCAGGCGCTATTGGCTGGCAAGCATGTGTTTGTGGAAAAACCACTCGCACTCACCCTAGAAGAGTTGGATCAGGTTCTGGAAGCCGAAAAAGGCTCGCCAGGTTTGTTAACCGTCGGCTTCAATCGACGCTTTTCGCCAATGATAGCAGAGGCTCGCAGCAGGCTTGAAGGCGTATCAGGCCCCAAGACGATGCTATACCGTGTGAATGCTGGTGCAATTCCTGCGGACAGCTGGATACAACGGCCCGAAGGCGGGGGTCGGATTATCGGAGAGATATGCCACTTTATTGATACCTTTACCTACCTGTGCGGTAGCGTACCAGTCGAGGCTCAGGCGATCACTGTGCGTAACCGAGGCGATTCGGTTTCTGCACTCTTGAGTTTCGCGGACGGTTCAACAGGGGCGTTGCTCTATTCTTCGCTTGGCGATACTTCCGTTTCTAAAGAATATCTTGAAGTGTTCGCAGCCGACACCGTCATGCAACTTGATGATTTTATCAGCCTAAAAATCACTCAGAATAGTAAAGTGACGACGATCAAGGGTAACCAGGATAAGGGACAGAAGGCAATGGTGGCTGGCTTTTTGGAGGCCGTATGCAAAGGCTTGGAGCCAACCATTCCGTTGTTCGAACTGGTCGCGGTGACTGAAGCTACGTTTGCAATTGAGGCGTCGTTGCGAAAGGGAATTCCAGTCTCTTTTGGCACAAATAGCTAAATGCCGGAGAGAACCATGACACGTCATCAAGCATTGAAAAGACTAACGTGGCGCATTGGGCGTAAAATCTACATGTCCGCGCGGCAGGAGGAACGTTTCGGAGCCATAAACCGCAACGGAGAGGCCTATGCCATCCGCAATATGATATCGCACACAAACGGTATGGATCAGCTTGTTGTTTTCGATATAGGTGCCAACCAAGGCGATTGGACGAAACAACTGCTTCTATCTATGCCAGCAGAGCGTAAAGAGCAGGACAGGCTATCAGTTCATGCTTTTGAGCCAGTACCGGAAACTTCAGCCATGTACCGCGACGCAATCGACGCCATGGTTGGTAGCAACACTGTGACGCTCCATGAAACAGCAATGTCTGACAAACCAGGGGTTGCCGAGATCGGACTATACAGTGCTGGCGCGGGGACAAACTCAATTCATTTTGATAAGGACGATTGCCAGATAGAGACCACGTTGAAAATTGACCTATCAACCATCGACGGTTTCGTTGCAAAACACGGGTTGGAAAGGGTGCATTACGCCAAATGTGACACCGAAGGACACGATGCGAGAGTAATCTTAGGGGCAAGACAAAGTCTAGAGCAGGGCGTTATCGATGTGCTGCAATTCGAATACAATCACCGCTGGGTATTCGCCCGTTCATTCTTGAAAGATATCTTCGATCTGATAGATGTGCTACCCTATAGCCTTGCTAAGATCACAGAGAATGGAGCGCTTCTATACGAAACATGGCACCCAGAACTCGATCGCTTCTTTCAATCCAATTACATTCTGGTGCATGATCGGGCGATCACTTGGTTTGATGTTCATCACGGTCGGTTTGATCAGGCGAATACATATGCCTGAAACGCAACATAATGCTCCTCTTGCGATTGTCATGATTTCGCTGAATGAGGCTCATAACATTGACCATGTGCTGGACAGCATAGTATCATTAGGGGCCGAGGTCTATCTGCTAGACAGCTTCAGTTCCGATGGAACCGTTGAGATCGCGCAGCATCGTGGCGTATATGTTTCCCAGAGGGCCTTTACCAACTTCGGCGACCAGTGGAACCACGCACTAAAAAACATGCCGATCACAGCGCCTTGGACGATGAAGCTTGATCCTGACGAAAGGCTGACACCAGAACTCGTCCAGAGCATCAATGAAGCTTTGAAACCAGATGCGCCCGAGGCAGGGTTTAGCCTGAACCGACGGCTTTGGTTTATGGGCAAGCCAATGCCTGTGCGGCAAGACGTCCTACGGATCTGGCGCACAGGCGAGTGCCGTTTCGCCGACGTGCTGGTAAATGAGCACCCACTGGTCGAAGGGAGAATTGGTCAACTGTCCGGGACTCTAGAGCATCATGACAGCCCAAACTTGCATCATTGGTTTGAAAAACAGAATAGATATACTACCTCAGAGGCCCGCACTTTTTTTGAGGGCAGGGCTTTGGCCGCGACGCCCAAGTTTCTGGGCAGTACATTAGAACGTCGAATGTGGCTAAAACGCGCTTACCGTTTTGTCCCTTTTCGCCATCATTTGATGTTTTTGTATTGTTGGCTGTGGCTTGGGGCATGGCGAAGCGGCCGTCCAGGCCTTATTTGGGCTCGCCTGAGAGCCACGGTTTTTCGTATGCGGGAAGACAAACTCTACGAAATGCGGTCGCTGGGCTTCGTGTACGACGGCGATACACCATCTTTGCAAAAGAGTCGTGATTGATCTGCGCAAGACGACCTAGGATCCTTTCACTCCTTGGTTGCTACTGGCCAGGGAATGAAGCCACAGGTCCAAATCAAAGCTTTCGTGCATTTGCAACGGGCTTGCGGGATGAATTTGATATAAGGGTCGTAGCCAGGGACAGTTCGGGTAAAGCACCACCTGAGTGGCAAGTCGACAATGTCGTGCCTTTAAAACAACTTTCAATTCGTCGTTTTCGAGCGCGTGGACTTTTGAAACTGCTACGAGAGACACCGCATGATGTTTTGCTCTTGAACGGTTTTCACGACCAAGAATTTACGATCCCGGCGCTCATTCTGCGTAAGTATGGTTTGATACCGGCTACTCCAACAATCTTGTCTCCTCGAGGCGAGTTTGCGATGGGAGCGCTTTCGCTGAAGGCTGGAAAGAAGCGGCTTTATCAGAGTTTCGTGCGTCAAATGAGGCTAACGCAAGACGTCTGGTTCCATGCAACCGCCGAGCATGAATTCGGTGATATTGAAGCTACTCGACTCCCTTGCCGTGGCATCCTGCTGGCACCGAACGCCCGGAATCTGCCAAATCTGCCTAGTACCGCACCTAGCGGAGCGAATGGCTCGTTGCGAATTGCCTTTCTGGGTCGGATCGCTGCGGTTAAGAATCTAGAATTTGCACTCGATGTTCTGGCGCGCACTACCACACCTTTGACCTTCGACATCTACGGGCCCGTGGTCGATCCTGAATATTGGGCACGACTGGAACAGAAGATACTCAAATTGCCAGAGAACGTATCAGTTCATGCGCGTGGACCATTAGCGCACGAGGCGGTAAGCGCAACGCTGGGAGCATATGACTTGTTCTTTTTGCCCACGCTCGGCGAAAATTTTGGCCACGCAATCAACGAAGCTCTGGCTAGTGGAGTGCCTGTTCTGATTTCGCAAAACACTCCTTGGCGCGATCTGGCGCGAAAAGGTGCCGGCTGGGATCTACCGCTAGACTCACCAATGGCGTTTGTTGAAACCATAGATCAGTTTGCCAAGGCGCCAGCCGAGGCCCGCGCTGCCGCACGCCGAGCCGCGCGAGCGCTAGCTGAGCAAAGCTTTGCCGAAAGCGACGCACTGGAAGCTATCCGCCGCATGCTATGCCATGTAATGAACCATAAAGGTGCAAGATCATGAATTGGAGACAAGATCGCTGGTTTCTTGGGTGTGCTGTTCTTGAGCCAGGACGAGGCGGCATTGCACGTGTGGCTAGGCTAACCGCGAAGACCCTGATGGCAGAGGGCGCATCCACACGTTTTGGCACTCTGATCGACGACGCTCCGTTCAGCGTGGCGGGTCAGCGTGCGGCGTGGGCTTGTGGCGGCAGTAGATTGCGGTTTGCGATGGGTTGCCATTCCGCAGCCGTTCGCGCTGAGCGGACGATGTATGACGCGGTGGGACCGGCACGGGCACATCCCAGGCTACCGGGCCTGCGACGTCCATACGGCGTATGGATCCACGGGGTAGAGGTCTGGGATAGCCTATCGCAGGACCGGGCCATCGCGCTTGAACGTGCAGATTTTGTGCTGGTGAATTCCCAGTTCACCCTAGATCGCTTCGAGGAATTGCACTTCCCACTCTCAAACGCCCACGTGTGCCATCTGGCTACTGAAGACGACAAGGAACCAGAGCTTTCTGAAGTCCCATTTGGCCCGCCTACCGCATTGCTTATTGGGCGGTCTGACAGGGACAACTTCCGAAAGGGCCACACGGAAGTTGTTTCCGCTTGGGAAAAAGTGATGGAAATCATCCCTGAGGCTCAACTCATTTTGGTAGGTGGAGGCGACGGTCTTAATCTACTGCGGCAGATCGTAGCTGAGAGCCCAGCCCGCGACAATATCAGAGTGCTGGGCTTTGTCCCCGAAGACGATATGATCGATATTTGGACGCGCAGCCATGTTTTTGTACAACCCAGTTGGAAAGAAGGATTTGGCCTAGTATACATCGAAGCCATGCGCCACGGCCTACCGGTGATCGCCTCGCGGCAGGACGCCGGCCAAGAGATCAATATCGATGGTGAGACAGGCTTTAACGTTGATCTCGACGATCCCGAAACCTTGGTAACGCGCATTGTCGAGCTGTTGTCAGATCGCGCAAAAGCCAGCCGCATGGGCGCTGCCGGCGTTGCCCGCTGGAAAGAGCACTTTCGATTCTCGGCCTTCCGCGCACGTCTTTCTGCCATCCTAGATCACGTGACAGATGGTAACTGCCCTTGAAACGCAAACTCGTAATCGTCGTCTCTCATCCGATCCAGCACTTTGCGCCGTTTTACCGGGCCTTGGCAAAGGAGCCGGAAATCGACCTCACTGTTGTGTTCTGCTCTCGGATCGGTGTGAAGCCCTATTTTGACAAAGCGATGAACACGATGATCTCGTGGAAGATGGATCTACTTGGCGGTTATCACCACATTTTTCTGCCCGAAGCCGACAAGATCATCCGTACTAGCCCAAGCAGCGTCAACAATCCAAGCGTTACTGCAGAAATGGGGCGGATAAAGCCTGATGCTGTTCTGATCTATGGCTACAACTATATCACCTCGCTACGCGCGCTCTGGTGGTGCCGACGAAGGAAGGTGCCCGCGATGATGATTTCTGACAGCGAGCTGAAAACTGTACGCACCGGACAGATGAACCGTTTGAAGGATTTGGCGCTGCCGGTCATTCTGCGCCAATACAATGCCTTTTTGACTGTAGGCGACTGCAACGAAGACTACCTGATGCACTATGGAGTGCCGCGAGAAAAGCTCTTTCGTTCGCCGTTCACAATCGACGAGGACCTCTATCAGAAAGCCTATAAAGAGCGCGTCATGTTGCGGGAACGTGTGCGCGGTGAGCTTGGCATCGCGCCGGACGAAGTAGTGGCTCTAACCGTTGGAAAGCTGTCCAAACGCAAACGGCCGTCGGATGTGGTCGACGCGGCGCGCGCACTGAAGGCGAAGGGATTGGAAGTGCGTTTCGTTTTGGTTGGAAATGGCGAGGAACTGGAACGCCTCTCCGCCATAGTGGAACGTGAGGACTTACCAGTCATACTAGCAGGGTTCATTAATGTTGATGTTCTACCAGGTTACTATGCCGCAGCAGACATGATCGTGCATACGTCAGAACGGGATCCACACCCACTGGTCACATGCGAAGGCACCTGCATAGCCTTGCCGTTGATTCTTAGCGACAGGGTGGGTGCAGTAGGCCCCACAGACTCCGCCCGCCCTGGTGAAAACGCTCTGGTGTTTCCGGTCGGCGACGTATCGGCGCTGGCAGAGCGGGTAGCAGAGCTGGTTCACGCTCCAAATCGATTGCTGGCGATGTCCGTCCGATCTCGCGAGATTTTCGAAGAGCTCGATATGCGGCGTAGCGTGCGAGGCATATGTGATGCTATGGCGTATTGTACAAGAGAGAGGTCGCGACTTTAGAACCAGTCTGGAAACCCATCAGATAACGATCGGGATACTATTATCCCAACTGCCGCATCGCTGCGAAGACGCTGAAAAATAGTTTGTTGACTTTGCAAGAGTTGGAAAACGCATCGCAGGTTACGCCCGGGAGCCGCATTTTAACAAAAGAAATGAATTCACAGCGTTCGCAATACAATTCCATTATCTCGTGAAAACATTGATGCTTAAGCCCGGTACCAACTATGTCGGTAATGCCATGAACAACATTGCACGACGCGAATGTGTACAAACCAAAGTAGTCGGCTCGCACAAAGGCATGCTAGCTTCATCAACATAAATTAGCGGTGTTTCCGTCCGTTTCTAGAATAGCTCCCCAGAATTTCGCAGTATAGCGCTCGAGCCCGAACTGAAGTCTGTATGTGCTTAAAGCAAAGTCCCGCGACCTTTGGTGATTGAGCAGACATTGTGCTCGCTATGCTTAGCTAAGGCATCGGCACAATGCCATTTGGACAGAATGAGATGGGTGCTAGAAGCGAATGAAACGTTGCACTTGAGTGCCGACTTTCTCAGTCTCCGAATTGTTGGAAAAAAGCACTAAGGTCGCCATGTTTTGAAAATGGATGCAGAAGGCGCGGAAATGGTCATTTTACACGGAGACGTTACAACATTGCGTACCCAAGTTGGACTACTGATTGACGAGGAACTAGACCCAAGTGTGCAACGCGGGAATTCACAGCTGGTACACGCAAGCTATTGGGAAAACACACATTATGGTAACGTCGTCCATTGCCAATCGACGGCTCAAGGAACCTGATAATCTCTGGCTCAGCTGATAAAGATGGCTATAGAATTTGTGTAAAAGCCCAAAACACATTTTCCAGGGTAGAATTCAAATTCTCACCGGAGAGCTATTCTATTGTCTACAAGAAGCCCAAATCATAGTTTTGCGACGGCCTGTTAAGCAAAGTTTTGGTACAACAAAAAACAGGAGCTCGTATAGTAATTTGGAACTACCCCTTCTTTTAACTACACGCTTTTTCAATACGCGGAACCGCAACGACCATGTTGGCAGTCTATGAATTAAAGTGGTTGCGAGAACGGTTTTTGCGAACAATTTTCGCGCTGTTCCCGGTATTGATACTATATTGGGTTATCCCAGTAGAGGGTTACTCAGACGAAGCCCTGAGAACTCTTAACGTTGTTTTGCCTTTTTACTTTATTGTGGTATCAGGCAGGCTGGCATGGCGCGTTGTTGGAAAGCTACCTTCGACCATTTGGACAGCAATAGCTTGGTATCCACTTAACTCGGCTGTTTTCTATGGCTTCGGGCCTATGGTCAACGTTCTCGGAAATGAAGTGACGAGATCAAGAGTTTCTACCGGTTATTTGGGATTAACTCAGAGTGAAGTATTTATTGCTAATCAACTAAGTCTAACCGGTATTTTTGCCGTTTTGCTGGGTTTTACCGCTCACTTATCCTACCAGCGACGTTCCTGGGTAGTGTTCGGCCCCTCAAAAGCGATTATTCAAACCTTCAATCCAGTTTCAATTGGATTAGCTTTTGTATTACTAGGGTCCGTACTAAAATACTTGCTATTAAAGCCTGCTCAATGGGGTATTATTCACCTTACGGTTCCGGGTATATTGTCAGGAATGGGTAACCTTGTCGATCTAGGTTTCGGCATTGTTGCGTTTTACGCCGCCAAGGGCAATGCTTCCATGCGTAGCTTTCTGCTTCTTGCGCTTCCAATACACATTTTCCTGTCGTTTCTTTCTTTTGCAAAATTAGAGGTGATCCTTGCATTACTGCTCCCGGCTTTGGGATATTTTTTGGGGAGTGGGCGAAGGGACAAACTCATTCAGCATGCGATTTTGATTGCTTTGATCTTTGTTGTTTTGCAGCCTTGGGTTCATTTCGGCAGAAGCGTGATCTTAGAGCGCACTGGGACAATCAGTCGGGCGAACTACGCGGATCGCATGGAGATTTTGAGTGATTACATTTTTTCCGACTCTCGATCAGACTATTTAGAAACTCGTGGTGATTTGCAGTCTTGGTGGACGCGGCTTAATTTTTCGGGTCCACAAGTAAGAGCAATGGAGCTGTATGACGCTGGCTTCCGGAACAGAACGCTTAACACCGCTTGGATGTATTTCATCCCAAGAGTTGTTTGGCCGGACAAACCAATTCTATATGGGCCGGGCCTTCAGTTTTACAGACAATTGACAGGACGCGAAGATGCTGTTTCCTTTCTAGGCTTGTCAATCTATGGCGACCTGTATTGGCAATTTGGCTGGCTCGGCGTCTTAGTGGGTGGAGTTTTGTTTGGATGGGTTTTGGGTGTTACATCCGCTTTGGCATTGCGGGCTATCAGGAGCGAAAATTTCATTATGTTACCGTTTGTTATGATGGCGCTTGACTTGGCAATTACTGCTCCCAACAAGTATGTCATCAATGGAGTGATCGGAGCGCTTCCGATCATGATTGCCTATTACTTGCTTTTTTCAAATTTTTCCAAGCGTCGGCGCTTGGGGAAAAGCTAATGATGGCTTTGGAAAGGACACCTGTTTAGTGAAGCCCTTTGTAAGTTCAGGTTTCTTTCGGTTGTTTTCATCGGGCGTGTCTTGTTTAGCGGTGCGACGTTGCACGTGGCGAGCTCTGGAAGAACTTCGATTGCTAGATTGGGTCGCCCGATCTGACTTTTTAGAATTGAGAATTAATGAAGTAATACCTTCTGGTCTACAAAGGCGATGGCGTGGATAAGAGGCGGGCATTGCACTAAAGTACTTAAGTTCCTGAAAGTTCTAATACTGATCAAATACCCAACGGTTAACCGTTCTTCGCGTAGCGAGTTGAGCAATTTCGTTCTATGGCAACTCGGATCGCAAGCGGCCGTTGAGGGTTCAGCTAGCGTGGAGTAGCCCCCTGAAAGTGGTCCACCAACTGGGATAGATTTGTCCCGCAATTTGGAGGATCAGCGATGGCTGGGAAACGAGAGAAGCCGGAAGAGATTGTATCGAAGCTTCGGCAGGTTGAAGTTCTACAAGGACAAGGGATGACGGTTGCTGAAGCGGTGCGCCAGATCGGTGTGACGCAGCAAACGTTCTATCGATGGCGCAAGCTGTATGGCGGCATGGGCCGTTCTCAGCTCAAACGACTGAAGGAGCTTGAGAAGGAGAACCAACGGCTGCGACGGGCGGTGTCCGATCTGACATTGGACAAGCTCATATTGACCGAAGCTGCGAGGGGAAACTTCTGAGCCCTTCGCGTCGTCGTAAATGCATCGATCATGTGCGGCAGGAGCTGGGCGTGTCGGAGCGTCGTGCCTGCCGCGCCTTGGGTCAGCACCGTTCGACACAGAGAAAGGTTCCGCAAGGCCGGGCTGATGAAGAACGGCTGACCGACAGCATCATCGAGCTGGCCGACAAGTATGGCCGTTTTGGCTATCGCATGGTGACGGGTTTGCTGAACAACGCTGGCTGGCACGTGAACCACAAGCGGGTCGAGCGTATCTGGCGACGTGAAGGGCTGAAGGTCCCACAAAAGCAAAGAAAGAAGGGGCGGCTTTGGCTGAACGACGGGTCATGCATTCGGCTCAGGCCGGAGCGGCCCAACCATGTCTGGTCTTATGACTTTGTGCAGGATCGCACCCATGACGGGTGCGCCTATCGGACGCTCAACATTATCGACGAATACACCAAGGAGGCGCTGATGATACGCGTCGATCGCAAGCTCAACTCGACCGATGTGCTGGACGCTTTGACGGACCTGTTCATCCTGCGCGGGCCACCAGAATACATCAGGTCTGACAACGGCCCCGAGTTCATCGCCCAGAAGGTGCGGGACTGGATCGCCGCGGTCGGTGCCAAAACGGCCTATATCGAACCAGGCTCACCTTGGGAGAACGGGTATTGCGAGAGCTTCAACGCCAGGTTCCGTGATGAAGTGCTCAATGGCGAGCTGTTCTATACCTTGAAAGAGGCCCAAATCCTGATCGAGCAATGGCGCGTTCACTACAACACGGTCAGGCCGCATAGTGCTCTGGGATATCGGCCACCTGCACCAGAGTGCGTCGTTCCAATGGACCAGAGGCCAACGATGCACTAACAATCAAACCGGACCACCCGATGGGGGCAGGCCAATCAAAACCAGACTAAAGAGTTCGCTAGCTTTGTAGTT
The DNA here is from genome assembly GCA_039028055.1 of Pseudomonadota bacterium. Taxonomy (GTDB): domain Bacteria; phylum Pseudomonadota; class Alphaproteobacteria; order Caulobacterales; family Hyphomonadaceae; genus CALLCD01. Next base: position 21,106 of record JBCCIW010000010.1, read on the forward strand.
TTTTGGTACACACAATGTTCTGTTTTCCCAAAAACATCTCTATTGGATGCATGCTTTGCATTGGAATGACTAGTTACAACATTACCGCAAGATCGTAAGGCGTAAGACCACTGAACCTGAAAGACAAAGAAACCCGCCACGCCGACGAACTAATGGATTACCCGGATCGTAGGCTTCACGTCGCCGTGCTTCTAATGCTGGCGCGACCAAAACTGTCTGATGAGCAAACTGATTGGGCGCGTGAATTTTTTTTGAATTGTCGTGATCCTGTTAGGTTTGCGGCTTTGGCTGATCGGTCATTTTCAAGTCCTTTCGTCATGCGTCATTCGAGGCGTATCGGTTTGGAGTATGCGGCTGGAGGCCTTTTCAAAAGAATGTCTCATTCTGCGGTCGTTCTGGCTGGTCAGAACCTCCTTCTGGTGGCAGAACAAAGTGCCTTTCACCAGCAATGCGTTCTGCCCGTAACAGAGCGATATGTATACTTGAAGGGTCCCGCAGCGGCACAAGAGTACTACAGAGACCTAGGGCTTCGCATATCTCGCGATATAGATATCATCGTCCACCGAGAGGATTACGAGCCTCTTCTTCGCAGGGCTTGGTCTCTGGGTTTTATGCCTCTTTTGTCACCGGCGAAGGACCTTGAGATTTCTGATGAAAGAGACTTTCAGGCTTTGTTGAAGTATTCAACGAACCATATCGTCTTGAGAACACCTTGGGGAAAGAGAGTTGAGGTTCATGTTGAAGTCGACTCTAAGGTTAGGATTCCAGCGTCAGCATTTCTGGATGGTCGCAATCGCGTCCGGATCGATACGCAAGACTATAGTATCCCAAGTATAAACTGTTTTTTCACATATCTCTGCCTGCACCACACGCGACATTACTTTTCTCGTGCGCAGTGGGTAGCAGACTTGGCTGCCGTTTCCACCAATCCCGATTTCAGCCGTTTCGACGCCGAACGGTTTGCAGAAGCGCACGGCCTCGGCGACATCGTGGCCTCATGCCTCTCCTTTTCAGATTATTGTGAACGCCCTTGGCTTTGGATTAATGAGAATCCCGAGGGTGAAGCGGGGAGCCTTCTAAACTATTGCGTCGAAGTGTTTGGCGTGTTCCCTAGCCTTGAACGGCAGCTGTCCCGCGCAAGGCACGAGAGACGGGCAGCCTTCTCTTGGGAAACTACGAACGGAATTATTGAAAACGTCGTGCTCAAGCTGCTCAGAAGACCTTTTTCACTACGAGATGAAAAATATGCGCTCCTGCGATACTACATACGGTGTCCACTCCCCAGTTACGTTCAGTTCTTGTACGTTTTTCCACGGATCGTTGACGGTATTAAACGTAACTTACACAGTGACCGCAACGAGCACTGAGTGATCCTCCCCCACTGAAGTGGTCCGGCCCTATAGTTAGGAGACGGAGGATCAAAGATGGGAAACAAGCGACACAAGCCGGAAGAGATTGTTACGAAGTTACGGCAGGTTGAGGTGCTTTGCGGCCAAGGGATGCCGCGCGTCGAAACTACTGAGCCCTTCGCGTCGTCGCGCCTGCATTGACCATGTGCGCAGCCAATTCCACATCTCAGAGCGTTTCGCCTGCCGTATCCTGGGGCAGCATCGATCCACCCAGAGGCGGTTGCCAGTTGGGCGTGCTGACGAAGGCCGTCTGGTTGACGACATGATTGAGCTGACGCGTCAATTTGGTCGATATGGCTATCGCCGAATTGCCGCTCTGCTGAGGGATGCAGGCTGGTTGGTGAACGACAAGCGTGTGGAACGACTGTGGCGGCGCGAGGGGCTTAAAGTTCCAATGAAACAACCGAAGAAAGGGCGGCTCTGGCTGAACGATGGCTCATGCGTCCGGCTGCGGCCAGAGCATCTCAACCATGTCTGGTCCTATGACTTCGTGCATCACCGGACTGATGACGGGAAGGCATTCCGGACACTGAACATACTAGACGAACACAGCCGGGAATGCCTGGCCATCCGGGTGAAGCGCAAACTGAACTCGACTGAGGTGATTGATGACCTGACAGACCTGTTCATCCTGCGGGGCGTGCCAGCTTACATCCGGTCGGACGACGGCCCAGAGTTCATTGCTCGGGCGGTCAGAGAGTGGATTGCGGCCGTGGGTGCCAAGACCGCCTACATCGAGCCGGCATCACCTTGGGAGAACGGTTACTGCGAAAGCTTCAACGCCCGCTTCCGCGACGAACTGCTAAATGGCGAGGTCTTCTACAGCCTACGGGAAGCTCAAATCCTGATTGAACAATGGGCCCTCTCAGGCATGTAAAAATGCCCTGCCGGTCAGTGGAAAACACTACAACACCAAGCGACCACATAGTGCCCTGGGCTACCGCCCACCGGCCCCGGAAACCATCGTCCCGATGGAACAAAGGCCAATTATGCACTAACATTGAAACTGGACCAATTAGGTGGGGCTGATCATGAACGCAAAGAACGTGCAGTAGTTCCCCTTAAGCGTTAAAGCGGTACTGTGGCTCGATAAAACGCCGCTGTTCCGGCCGACGATTGACGCAGTATTATTTGAACATCCACCCAATGTTAACTGGTATGCTTACTACGCCACTCTGCCCAGACAAAGGCACCGATGGTAAAATTTGTTGTAGGTGGATAATAACGCGTAAACGTGGAAACTCCATGGCTGTTGAGAAGCTTTCGTGTTGGATTTCGAAAGCATTGCACTACCGAGAATTGGATGTGCGCCTACCTGTCTCGTTTAGGGGAACAGAAACACGGCGTGTCTTTACAAGATTGCGTTGTTTCTTCTGTCAGCAAATTTGGGTAGAAGACCACTGCTTAGAGAGCGGGATTGCTCCTTTTGAGCACCGGAGACAACGCGGCTACGGTTCCAAATTGATGAGGTGCCTTAATGCAACCCCCTCCTCGTGTCCGAAGAGTCCTTAGTCTAGTCACGTCGGGCACGAGCGATTTACGCAGGATTCTGCGGCTTCTAAAATATTGCGCGCCCCGGCTCGCAGTAGTCAGCGCGATCCTCACGATAATGGATGTCGCGTTAAGTATTGCAGCGATCTACGCAATAAAGCTTCTGGTAGACGCGCTCTCGCTTGTCGCCGACTCCGGAGAAAGCATGCAATTTCGCGCAGATGTTTTCCTGTATCTTTCATTGGCCGGTGCCACACTACTGGTCGCCGTCATAGTTCAGTCCGCTAGCGCGCTTGCACGTACAGCGCAGGGGCTCAAGGTCGGCGAGTATGTGGATAGCCAAATACATGATCGCGCTATTGCTCTAGATCTTGGGTTCTATGAGAGCCCGCAATATTTCGACTCGCTCTATCGTGCAAGGCAAGCTGGAATTCAACGACCGGCAAAGGTTATAGACAGCATTCTTTTGAGCTTTAAAGCCACTCTCTTTCTGGCTGCCGTACTTGTAATGATAGTGGGTATCGATTGGCGAATTGCGCCTGCGCTATTGCTGGCTGTGATTCCGATTTTCACAGTAAGAATGCGGTACACCGAGCGGCTATACTCATGGCAGCGAGAGCGCGTCCAAATGGAGCGCCGCGCAAGCTATTTGGATTGGCTGATGACGTCGAGCCACCATGCTAAAGAGGTCCGGATAGGAGGTCTTGGCATACATCTTCGCAAGGCCTACGGCGCGATCCGCTCTCGCATAAACATCGAACAGATATCGATTGAAAAGTGGCGCGCAGTCACCGAGTTAATGGCGTCCTCAGTTGGCACCCTCGTGTTTGTGGGAGCTACTGCTATACTGGTCTCTGATGCGGTCGCAGGAAACCAAAGCATTGGCAACCTAGTGCTGTTCGTACTGCTGTTCCGTCGCGCAGAGAGTAGTGGACGCGAATTTGTTTCGAACATGGCCCAACTATACGATCACCGTCTGTATTTGAACCAATTGTTCGAATTCCTCGATGTTCAGGCACGAATTCGGCGTCCCACTTCGCCACAAAGTGTATTAAAGAAGGGTCGTAATTCGAAGCTTGTGTTTGAGGAAGTAGAATTTGTCTATCCCGGTTCGAAACGCCCCGCGCTTTCTGGCATCAACATGAGCGTAGCACCAGGACAAATCGTGGCCTTGGTAGGAGCGAACGGTTCTGGAAAAACGTCACTCGTGAAGCTTATGGCTCGGCTCTATGACCCTACAGGCGGCCGGGTCAAACTTGGAGATGTTGACGTTCGCGGATTTGACCCGGACGAGTACCGCCGCTTGTTCAGCATCGTTTTTCAAGACTATGCACGGTACTCCGATACCGTACGTGAGAACATTAGATTTGGCAATCTAGACGCGTCGATGAATGACGGTTCAGTCGAAAGAGCAGCGAAGCTGGCGGGAGCCGAAAGCTTTATTTCTTCTCTTCCCAAAGGTTACGAAACGCGTCTGACGCGGATGTTCGATGAAGGAGAAGAGCTTAGCATTGGTCAGTGGCAAAAACTCGCCTTAGCTCGCGCATTTTATCCCACGTCGCGCTTCATAGTCATGGACGAACCCAGTAGCGCACTGGACCCGCAAGCGGAATTCGAGCTGTTCCAAGACTTTAGATCGCGGATTGGAGACCGAGGTGCGCTAATTATCAGCCATCGACTGTCGACAGTGCGGATGGCTGATTATACTTATGTGCTGAATGACGGTCGCATCATAGAACATGGTCGACACGACGATTTGGTTGAGGCCAAAGGTCACTATGCTGACCTGTTCGAACGACAAGGCCGTTATTATCGCAACGGAGTTTGACATATTACATGAAACTGTTTTTCATAAGCAGTTGACAATATTGGGCACCAATATAACTTGGTAACAAAGTAACAAGTAAGGAATCAGTCATGAATAAGAATGAGACAAGCAAACGCAATTACAGCAAGCCTGAGCTGAAGAGCCTGGGAAAAATTGCGGAAAAAACACTCGGTAGTTCAAGCGGTACGTCGTTCGATCAGCCACTAAACGTGATAGCTGGCGATGACGCGGATTTCAACATTTTTTCGTAAAATTCGTTAAGTCATTTTTGCGCTAAATGTCGCTTGAATTTTTTTGGCGATGGCGTCTTTAGCTCAACTGCGTTAACGAACAACATACACAAGCCTTGCCGATGTTGAAGTTGGCAAGGTTTTATTGTTTTACAGTGATGAGTTTTTGCTGACAGATGATCGGAATAAAGAATGTTTGTCGGGGCAATATCCAAGGATCCTTTCAGAAATTTATCTTTTTTGGATAGCGTTGTCAGGGTCGACGCGCACCAATTGATGCCGAAACGCGTTTTTGAAGACCACGGTGCAATCGTAGCAACCGATGGTAGCGCTTTCGTTCACCACGATGCAGAACGAAAGCTTGTTATTGTAGGTGAGTGGAGACTGGACCATGATCCAACCATAAATCTCAATAGTGATCCGCGACATGAACTACGGAAAATTGCATTTGCATACTCTTCTTTTGGATTGGACCTATGCAGTGTCCTTGAAGGCGAGTTTTCATTCGCTGTTTGGGACGGGCTTCGACGAGAACTAGTACTTGCGCGTGATCAACTTGGCGCACGGCAAATGTATTTTCGTGAAGAAAAACACGCGATTGTGTTCTCAAATTTAGCGCGTACAGCTTCAAGGGGCGAAAAAGCCAAAGTCACAAAGGCAGATGTAGCAAGTTTCCTGCTAGGTATACCACCGTCATCCAAAGCGTCGCCCTTTCCAGATGTCCAATCTGTAAGAGCAGCACATATTGTTCGTTGGTCATATGACGAGTTTCGGCACCACAGGTACTGGAACCTTGAACTTAGAATAGACTCTACAAAAGATGCTCCCGCTAAATTTCGCTCGCTGTTTAAGGATGCCGTACGACGACGAATGAACGCACAAAGACCGTGTGCGGCGATGCTAAGTGGCGGTCTGGACTCTTCTTCGATCGCAATGGTCGCTGGTGCAATAAGAGAGACTAGCGGAGGAGCGAGGCTCGCTACTTTTTCTCATGTTTATCCTGATCATCCTGATCTCGATGAGTCGCACTACATTGATGCGGTTTTGAGAGACGGATACATTGAAGGGAATAAAATTCCTTTCATAGGTGGGGACCCACTGGAAGGTATGGCGGAAGCGCAGGTGGGACTTGGCCGCATTTGTGAAGCCGTTCGTCTGGAAAAGGTTCGGCAGATCTGCCGCTTGGCGAAATCAAATGGATATGATGTTGTACTTGACGGCAATGGCGGTGACGAGGTCGTTTCTTATGGGCTTGAGCATCTCGTTGCACTTGCAAGGGCATCAAACTGGTTGAAAGTAATCCCATTATTGAAGGCACAAGCCGAAATGGCTGGATCGTCGCGCTTGGCTGTTTTAGCGGGTTTGGTTTCGATTGCTCCAGCTACTTTTTCCACGAGACAGCTGCGGCGCAGCTTGACACTTTTTCGCAACCAATCGAACAGTCAAAAACGACTTGACTTCGAGAACTTTTTGGCACCTCAACTGCTTGCAGAGACAAATGTGCTCGAAGAGTGGAAAAAAGCTCGGTCTTGGAAAGGGTCGGAGGACGACTTTGCCCGTGAATTTCATCTCCGTGCAATGCAATCAGACGCAGTACCACAGACCCTCGAAGTACTGTCATGGGCCGGACGCCAAGAAGGCGTTGAACTAAGATGCCCTTTCTACGACAAACGGCTGATTGAGTTTTGCGTCAGTCTACCGGGGTCGGAAAAAATTGCCCCGGATGCAACGCGTGCGTTACTACGACGAGCCTTGCACGGGATTCTTCCTAACGAAGTGGCGCTTCGTCGAGACAAAAAAGACTATGCTGGCGAAGCGGCTGAAGGATTAGTTCGGCATCACCGAGAACGCCTTAAAGAACTTGTAGCTGGCATTCCAAAACTTAGGGGTGTTTTTGCCCAAAACATGCTGTCGACAGCGGTCAAGAATGTTTTAGAATTCGGGCCTGCAGCGGACGGACTTGATGTCGTCATGACATGGCGGGCGCTTTGCTTGTTGATCTTGGTTGAAGATAACTGCGAGCATTTTGATGCCGAATTCTAGAGTACAGATTTATAAGTGACTATGCCTGGTCTGTGACCGCTTCCATCTAACCAAGAGAATTAGTATGAGTTATAGTTATTTTGCGTTCGGGCTCTGCATCTGTTCTGACCTAGAATTGCCCGAATGTGTTTCTTCTCCGCCGGGCGCGGGCTTGACGCCTGACGTCGAGATATCGCTTGGTCCCGTGCCTGAGGCACTAAAGGGCGGGCGCAAGGTCTTCAGTTACATGGAAGTTGGGTCAAATCAGTGCCTCCTATCTATTCCTGACACAGCAAGATATCTCATCGAAGGCGGGAACCGTATACACATACAATTGGCGCCTAACGCACAGGACTACGCAGTGCGGGCATATCTCCTTGGCTCAGCTATCGGTACCATCCTGCATCAGCGTCGACTTTTGCCAATTCATATGAGCGCAGTTGCAACGCCGAGGGGAATTGTGGGGTTCGCTGGACCGTCCGGCGGGGGAAAGTCTACGATTGCTGCTGCGCTTCACGTTAAAGAGGGATCTACGATACTTACAGATGATCTGGCAATCGTGGAGCCCAGTGGAACTAACCTAAGGTTGCTCACCGGGATCCGGCGACTGCGGCTCTGGTTAGACGCAGTAGCTGAGCTTAATCTCGAGGGGCGTGACAAATCAAGAGTTGTAGCACGTGCGAACAAGTTCCAATTCGATATGGTAGAAACTAAATCTGAACATCGAGAGCTTCAACTTCGAGCGTTAGTCTTGTTAAATAAGGGCCAACGCCATTCGATCGAGCGGCTAACCGGAGTGGAAGCATTCTCGGCCCTTCGGTCTGCGATATACCGCCCAGACCTGGCTGAGTTCTTCAACGATAACGCCACGGTGTTCCGTCATCTTTCTTTGATTGCGCAGCGAGTTTCTGTTTACCGATTGACACGTCCTTTCACCGAAGGATCTCTAGCTGCGTCGGTCAGGCAAGTTAAGCATCACGTTTACCGTAAAGAGTTCTACTAAAGGCGGTAGATGAGATCACGCGAAATGAGGTCATTTAGAAATGACAGTACATCGTAGCGGCAAGTCTCGGGGTCGATTTCAAACTGCTGCATAACCTCTTTACAGACCGCGTCAACCGTGACTCCCTCCTCGTGTTTTGACAATATGTTCCAGATATTCACACCTACAGGCCCAGCGCCGAAATACTGGCCAGATTTAGGATCTAGCAGCACCAGTTCCTCGTCTATGGCCGTTGCAAACACTCCGCTTCGAGCGCAAACTGCATCATCAATAGTTACGTTCAACTATGATCCCCTTCTTGTCATCTTTAAAACTTTTTTTTTCGCACTCCACTGACTACGGAATGAGTTGTTAGGTATTTTGAAATACTAGTTGTGTGGTTGTCTACTGACGAAACTGAAATTTGATAGCAGGTGGAAATCTGCATCCGCAAGCCCTCGTTGACATTGAAAATGACGTTGCCCCCTGAATTCAGGCCATTGAAGTGTTAGTGATCCGTCCAAGCAAAGGATGGACTATGAAACGCAGATTTTCAGACGAACAGATCATTGGAATGATCAAAGAGTACGAAGCGGGAGCCAAGGCGCAGGAGGTGTGCCGGAAGTACGGGATCAGCGACGCGACCTTTTACAAATACAAGGCGCGGTTCGGCGGGATGAATGTCTCGGACGCCAAGAAACTTCGAGCGCTGGAAGAC
>JBCCIW010000011.1:0-28290 GCA_039028055.1 Pseudomonadota bacterium
AACTGATCCGCACCCCAGTCGAACAAATCCGACAAGCCGGAAGATCAACCGCGGGTGTCTGGGTTTTGCGCACAGCCGAAGGCGAGAGCGTTGTTTCTGTTGAAAGACTTGTGGAACAGGATGAGGACGATCTAGAAGAGGGAAATGATCCGGCGGCACCAGAGCCGGACGATGGCTAGATAACCTCGATTAATGGGAGAAGTGGGTTGGAACGTGTAGGACTTTATCCCGGGACGTTTGACCCGCTGACCCTCGGGCACGCTGACATTATTTCCCGAGCCCTCAAACTCTACGACAAGCTCATCATCGGCGTTGCGGCAAATGATGCAAAACGCCCGCTCTTTCTCCTGGAAGAACGCGTGGCCATGGCAGAGCGCGAAAGCAGGAAATTCTCTGGTCCGGGTATGGCCGAGATCGAAGTGCGCCCTTTTACAGGGCTGCTCATGCACTTTGCCGAGGAATGCGGCGCGTCGTCTATCGTCCGCGGTCTGCGGGCGGTTTCGGACTTTGAGTACGAGTTTCAGATGGCAAACATGAATGAACAACTGAACCCGGATATTGAAACTGTGTTTCTGATGGCCGATGTTCGTCATCAGGCGGTCGCGTCACGTTTGGTAAAGGAAATAGCAAAACTTGGGGGGGATATCTCGGCATTCGTGTCGCCGGATGTTCAACAGGAATTGCTGGAGAAGTATAGTTGATCTCAAACTCATTCAAGTTCGCAGCGCTGGGTTCGGTGCTGTTCCTGGTGCAGCCTGTTTTTGCCCAGGAAGACGAAAACGTTTCTGAAGAAGTAACTGTTGATGGTGCTCAGGCCGACACAGAAAACTGGCGGCAGGTAGACCCCGAGCGACTGATCATCTTCGAAACCACCAAGGGCCGGATACTCATCGAGACGTTCCCGGAAATCGCGCCCAAACATGTAACACAGATGACAGCCATTGTTCGTTCCGGTGATTATGATGGCACGAGTTTCCACCGCGTCATCGATGGATTCATGGCGCAAGGCGGTGATGTCGAGGCGCATCTCGGCAGGCCCACCGGACTTCCCAATATCGAAGCCGAGTTTACGTTTCGGAGGGTTCCAACAGACCTTCCAATTGATTTGATTGGGGACGAGAACAGCTCTCTCCAGGGTTACTTTCAGGGTTTGCCAGTGCGCACGCAGTCTCGATATCTCGCAGAGCTGTCGAGAGACGGCCGTGTAAAAAGCTACGTACCACATTGCCCGGGTGTCGTTTCTACCGCGCGGCTAGGCAATGATGAAAACAGCGCCAATGCGCAGTTCTTCCTGATGCGCGAAACGTCAAGTTTTCTGGATGAGCAATACTCGCCGTGGGGACGCATTGTTGATGGACAGCAAGTAGTGGCAAACCTCAAGAATGGCGAGCCTGTTCAGAATCCAGATATTCTCACAAGAGCGGCAATCGCTTCGGACCTGCCCGATGATGAGCGCCCCAGTGTTTGGGTAAAGAAGACAGATGGGCCGGAGTTTTCCGAGTATCTTCAGGGAATTGAAGATGAAGCGGTGTGTGATCTCCCTCCCGTACCAGCGGTCATTCAAGGCTAGCTATCCACTTTGGATCTGACACCTTTTGATTTTGACCTACCGGAGGAGCAGATTGCTCTGCGCCCGGTAGAGCCAAGGGACGCTTCCCGTCTGCTGGTTGTCCGCAGCGATGGAAAACTGGAAGATCACTACTTCAAAGACCTCCCGGATCTGCTCGGTCCGAAAGATACCCTAGTCTTCAACGATACACGTGTTCTCCCGGCAGCCCTTGTCGGCATTCGCAAGGCTCGCGACGAACTTGGCCAGGATATCACCGTCGATATCAATCTCGTTGAACCGCTTGGCGATTTTCGCTGGCGCGCGCTGGCGCGACCCGGTCGAAGATTGAAGTCGGGCGACCGGTTGCATATCGCCGCGAAGTTGGACGCGGAGATAACAGGCAAGCACAAAGGCGGTTACATCGATCTGAAATTTGATTGCCGCGGCCAATCCCTTCGTGAGGCTCTGGAATCCTACGGCAATATGCCCCTCCCGCCTTACATTGCGCGTCGAAGAGCGGCCGACAGTAAGGACAAAGTCCACTATCAAACCCGTTTCGCCAGCGATGACGCTGCGTCCGTTGCCGCCCCAACCGCGGGACTGCACTTCACCGCAGAGCTTTTAAATCGTCTTGAAACCCAGCCTCAGGAAACCGTCCGTCTCCATGTCGGCCTCGGCACATTCGCTCCGCTTACAGATGACCACTGGTTTTCCGGCACACTACACGAAGAATGGCGGGAAGTGATGCCGGATATAGCCACAAAACTAAATACGTCACGTCGTGACGGCGGCCGCATCATCCCTGTTGGAACAACGTCAATGCGCACTCTGGAGAGCGCCTGGAACGGAACCCGGATCGAACCCGTCAAAGGCCCGACTGACATCTTCATTCGCCCCGGTGATCCCATAAATGCAACCGATGGCCTCATCACGAACTTCCATCTGCCGGAGTCGAGCCTGTTCATGCTCGTTTGCGCCCTCATGGGCACCGACACGATGCAAGCAGCATACGCTCACGCCATAAGTAACAAGTATCGTTTCTACTCGTATGGAGACGCGTGCTTACTGCTTCCCTGAAGCTGGCCTCACATCAAAGACTGCCCGAAACAAGGCCCCGTCCCATCGTCAAAAGGGGATCTCATCGTCGAGGTCCTGGCTGAAGTCCTGGGCCGGGCCTTCCATCGCTCGTGGGCCCCCGCCCTGATTACCATAAGCGACAGAGTCCTGGCTGTATCCGCCGCCCATGCGCCCACCGTCGCTATTCCGGCTATCGAGCATGGTCAGCTGACCGCTATAATTTCGCAGAACAACTTCGGTCGTGTACCGATCCTGCCCATTCTGGTCCTGCCATTTGCGCGTCTCGAGTTGCCCCTCAATGTAAAGCTTGGAACCCTTTTTAACATAGGACTGGATGACCCGCACGAGTCCCTCGTTGAAAACGGCAACACGGTGCCACTCGGTCTTTTCCCGGCGCTCGCCTGTATTCTTGTCTTTCCAGTTTTCAGAAGTCGCAATCGAGAGGTTGCAAACCTGCCCGCCATTCTGGAACTGCCTTACCTCAGGGTCCTGGCCGACATTGCCCACCAGAATGACCTTGTTTACTGATCCCGCCATGGTTCGCTCCTTCTTTACCTTCCGGGCACAATTCAAACTCTACTCAGCTTCAGAGCTGCATAACCTCGTCCAGACTTTTTGTCGGCCCGGACTTGCCAACTTCTCCACAGACAACCACTAGCTTGCTGCGATTTGTGTCGACGCGCCCTTATGTTCACATTATGTTCTTGTGGTCAAGCTGGACTCAGATCACAGATTAACGTTTGAACACTGGCAAGCTGGTTCGAGCGGTAAGGCAGCGGATTACATGACTGAACTGACAACGATTCGTGTACGCGGCGCGAAAGAACACAATCTGAAGAATATCGATGTGGACATTCCCCGCGGCGAGCTTGTGGTAATTACAGGGCTCTCTGGTTCGGGAAAATCCTCCCTCGCCTTCGACACGATCTATGCCGAGGGTCAGCGCCGCTATGTCGAGAGCCTGTCGGCTTACGCCCGCCAGTTTCTGGAGTTGATGCAGAAGCCAGATGTGGAGAGCATAGAGGGCCTGTCACCGGCCATCTCCATCGAGCAGAAGACCACGAGCAAAAACCCCCGCTCCACCGTCGGCACGGTGACCGAGATTTACGACTATATGCGGTTGCTGTGGGCCCGCGTCGGCACGCCCTATTCGCCCGCCACAGGCTTGCCGATTGAAAGCCAGACCGTCAGCCAGATGGTCGACCGCACCATGGGTCTACCAGAAAAGACCCGGCTCTACCTCCTCGCGCCGATCGTTCGTGGCCGCAAAGGCGAATATAAACGGGAATTTGCGGAGCTCCTGAAGAACGGCTTCCAGCGCGTGAAGGTCAACGGCGAGTTCTATGACCTTGAAAGCCCACCGACACTCGACAAGAAGTATAAACACGAGATCGACGTGGTGGTTGACCGCGTCGTCGTCCGCGAAGGCATGGAGCAGCGCCTCGCGGAAAGCTTTGAAACCGCGCTCACCCTTGCGAATGGGATAGCGGTTGCCGAATTCGCCAAACCTGAAGAGGGCGAAACCGAGCCACGTCGTATCGTTTATAGCGCCAATTTTGCCTGTCCCGTCTCCGGCTTCACCATTCCGGAAATTGAACCCCGGCTCTTCTCCTTCAACAATCCCTTCGGCGCTTGCCCGACCTGCGACGGTCTCGGTTCCCAGCTGAAAATCGATCCCGACCTCGTCGTTCCCGACCGCGACCTCACCCTCCTCGACGGCGCGATCTCCGCTTGGGCAAAATCTGCCTCGCCATACCAGACCCAGACTCTCCAGGCGCTATCGGTCCATTATCGCTTCGACCTGAAGAACCCCTGGAACAAGCTACCCAGGAAAATTCAGGACATGGTCCTCTTCGGTACCGGCGAGGATGAAATCGACTTCGTCTATGATGACGGCATGCGCCGCTATGAAGTCACGAAGACATTCGAAGGCGTCATCCCCAATCTCGAGCGCCGCTTCCGCGAAACCGATAGCGCATGGATGCGCGAAGAAATCGGCAAGTACCAATCGTCTCAGTCCTGCCCGGCCTGCGAAGGCAAACGCCTCAAACCTGAAGCCCTCGCTGTGAAAATCGCCGATAAAGACATTTCAGACTGCGCCGAGTTCTCCATCCGCGATGCCGGGGCCTGGTTCGCCGAAGTGCACACCCACCTCGACAAACAAAAGAACGAGATCGCCTCCCGGATACTCAAGGAAATCAATGATCGCCTGAAATTCCTCAATGATGTCGGCCTCGAATATCTCTCCCTCAGCCGTGCTTCGGGCACGCTCTCCGGCGGCGAAAGCCAACGCATCCGCCTCGCCTCGCAGATCGGCTCTGGCCTCACCGGCGTGCTCTACGTCCTCGACGAGCCGAGCATTGGCCTGCACCAGCGGGACAATGAACGCCTCCTCGAAACCCTTAAACGCCTCCGTGACCTCGGCAACTCCGTCATCGTCGTCGAGCATGATGAGGACGCCATCCTCACGGCCGACCATGTCATCGATATGGGCCCAGCCGCCGGTGTCCATGGTGGCAAGGTTGTCGCCGCGGGCACACCGGACGAGTTGATCGAGGATAAGAACAGCCTCACCGCAGCCTATCTCAATGGCGCGGAAGAAATCGAAATTCCTCGCAATCGACGGCCATGGAAGAAAGCGAAATCCATCACCCTGAAAGGCGCGAGCGGCAACAATCTGCAGAATGTCGACGCCACCATTCCCCTCGGCGTGATGACCTGCGTCACGGGCGTCTCCGGCGGCGGCAAATCCACACTGATTATCGAGACGCTGTACAAAGCCCTCGCCCGCCGCCTCAACAAGGCAACAAAGCCTCCGGCCCCCTATGAGGCACTGGAAGGCCTGCAACACCTCGACAAGGTCATCGATATTGACCAGTCGCCCATTGGCCGCACGCCGAGGTCGAACCCGGCGACTTATACCGGCGCCTTCGGGCCCATCAGAGACTGGTTCGCCGGCCTGCCGGAATCAAAAACGCGCGGATACAAACCCGGCCGCTTCTCCTTCAATGTCAAAGGCGGCCGCTGCGAAGCTTGCCAGGGCGACGGCGTCATCAAGATCGAGATGCACTTCCTGCCGGATGTGTATGTCACCTGCGAACAGTGCGACGGCAAGCGCTACAACCGCGAAACCCTGGAAGTCCTCTACAAGGGCAAATCCATCGCCGACGTTCTCGACATGACCGTGGAGGAAGCGGAGGGCTTTTTCTCCGCAGTCCCGGCAATCAAATCGAAGATGGAAACGCTGAACCGTGTCGGCCTCTCCTATATCAAGGTCGGCCAGCAGGCGACGACCCTATCCGGCGGCGAGGCCCAACGCGTCAAGCTCGCCAAGGAGCTGTCTAAGCGCGCCACCGGCCGCACGCTATACATCCTCGATGAGCCGACCACCGGTCTCCATTTCCACGACGTCCGCAAACTCCTCGACGTGCTTCACCAGCTAGTTGATGCCGGAAACACCGTTCTCGTCATCGAGCACAATCTCGACGTAGTGAAGACAGCGGACTGGGTGCTCGATCTTGGCCCGGAAGGCGGCGACGGCGGCGGTGAGATTGTTGTCGCCGGAACACCGGAAGACGTCGCCAGTCACAAGACGAGTTGGACCGGCAAACACCTCGCCGAAACCTTCCGCCGTCAGGATGAGCGCAAGGCGCGCCAGCGGGCGAAGTCAAAGACAAAACCGGCGGCGAAACCAAAAGCGACCAAGGCGAAGTCCACTACGGCGAAGCCAAAGACGAAAGCCGCAGCAGCATCAGCGGCAAAACCAAAGCGCAAAACAGCCAAGGCTGCGAGCTGACAACTAAAAACAGGCAATTTGCATACGAAAAGCACCAACCGCGCCGATTTCTGGCGTCTTTGTTGGTGTTTTTAGCGGCACTTATCCCCGCCAGCAGATCACTGAAACGCCAATGCAGGGTCATCCATGTTTGCGCGTTCCGGATCAGTTCTTGCCGCCAAGGCCGCCGGCCCACCCCAGACCACGAACCACCATGCCGTTCCGACATAGGTAGCAAGGAATCCCAGAATTACGAAGATTGCCGCGGCAAGGCCCTCGGCTTCGCTGACCATGTTGAATAAGGTATAGGAATTCGGGTCACTGGCGGTCGATACATCCAGAAGCGCCATAATTCCAAGCACCCCGAAAATGATTATGGAAATAACCAGAAGGGCCAGCAGCATAACGATCTGCGAGCCGAAAAGCGTCCAGAATCGTCCTCTTGTAACGCGCCATGATGCCATGAACCGTATTCGGCCATCGCGGATCGTCAGGGCACTGGCGGCAGATAGTCTCACAGTCCAGAATATCCACAGGCCGCCTCCAGCGACTATGAAGACAAAAATCAAAACGCCCGCGAGGCCGGAACTGACCTGTGCCAAGATTGATGTCACCACAACAATGGACAGTGCGATCGCAAAATACATCGCGGCAAAGAAAACGGCCCAGATCAGATACACCACGAATACGTTCAATTCGTCTCTTCCGACTGAAAGCCGAAATACGTCTCCGCGCGTGTAGCGCCTTTGCCAGCTGGCCTCGAACACAGCGGAGATGATGATGGTTATCAAATAGAAGCCCGAAAGTCCGATGATCGCAGATACCGAGAGATCAGATAAATCAGAGAATACGAAAAAGCTGGCAAGTGCGACGCCGACGCTGACGGCAATGTAGCTCGCAAAGTATTTCCAGAAAAAGCCAGGCGGCGCGCCCGCCCTGGCGAAGTGCATGAACGCATTGCTGAAGTTAAACTCGATCATTGTGCCTCCACCCCTCAGTCAATCAAAGAGCATTCTCACGATCGGAATGAACCACAAGAATGGTATACACGGTGCAAATAAAGCCCACGAAAAGCAGCGCGCCGAAACAGCTGGTAATATGCACCAGGAAGGCACCCAGAAGGTCTGGAAGAGGAATGATCGAAATTGTGTATCGGGCGGCAAAGATGAAGGCTGCCCCAACGCCCATCGTCAGAATTGCTCCAACAGTAAGCGCGACGTCCTGATATCGTGTCCAGGACATGGCTTGAAGGACGACGAAGCGTTTCTGTGCAATCGTCCCGGCGACAAAAGGTGACAGTCGAAGGCTGAGCCAAACCAGAAACAAAGCGGCCCCAACCAAAATGGCTCCAATCGTGATCGCCACAAATGTGCCCGTGGCTCCACTCTGTAGGAATGCGTTGAATGCGTCCGGAGAGGTAAGTAGTTCCGATTCTGAAAGGTCTTCGCCCTGAAGCTCTCCAGCAGCGGCAGCAACGACTATCATGATTAGCAAAAAGGCACCGAAGCCGACGAGCGACAATACAATTGCGAGCACAAATAGAAATCCAAATATTGACGCGCCGAGGCGTACTTCGTCCATACCCAACGACAAACCGGCCACGCCCTTTCGCGGCGCTCCCAGTCCCTGGCGCAGCGCCATTGACAGCCACAGAACGGCCATGACGACAAAGATAAATCCGCTAATGGCGTCACTGAACGCGCCGAAGATACGATAGAATCGAATAAAGTCGCCGATGCCCGACATAACGGCATAAATCACTGTTCCAATTAGCGCAGGGAAAATAGCTCCCCGCAGCAATGCGTAGCTGCCTTCTACGATATCTGGTGTGGAAATCCGCTTCTGACTGGCCATCCGCCTCAGCTAGTTCGCTTTTGCCCATTCGGCAATCGGCACTTGACGGGAAATATACAGAGACGCATCAGACGACCAATGACATTGAAGCCAGTACATATCATCGGCGGCGGTATGGCCGGGTCAGAAGCTGCATGGCAAGCTGCAAACGCTGGCGTGCCCGTCGTTCTGCATGAGATGCGCGGTGTACGCAGAACAGAGGCCCATGAAACTGATCATCTCGCCGAGCTCGTATGTTCGAATTCCTTCAGATCGGATGATCACACAGCCAATGCCGTTGGCGTGCTTCACGAGGAAATGCGTCGTGCCGGTGGTCTGATTATCACAACCGCGGACGAGCATCAGGTACCAGCCGGAAGTGCGCTCGCCGTTGATCGCGTGGGATTTGCCGAAGCCGTTACAAGGAAGCTCGAACAGCACCCTCTCATCGACATCGTGCGCGAAGAGATAACCGGAATGCCTCCGCCGGAGTGGGACAACGTCATCATCGCGACAGGGCCGCTGACATCGCCGGGACTGGCAGCGGCTATTCGCGCCCAAACGGGTGAAGATGATCTAGCTTTCTTCGACGCCATAGCGCCGATCGTGCATCTCGAGTCGATCAATATGGATGTCGCGTGGCGGCAGTCCCGGTATGACAAGCCTGGCCCGAGCGGTGATGCCGCTGCCTACATCAACTGTCCCATGGATGAGCCGCAGTACAACGCTTTCATTGATGCATTGATTGCCGGTGAAAAGACCGAATTCAAGGATTGGGAAAAGGACACCCCCTACTTCGAGGGCTGCCTGCCCATCGAAGTTATGGCTGAGCGGGGCCGCGAAACGCTTCGATACGGCCCAATGAAACCTATCGGCCTGACGAACCCGCGCGATCCGGATATAAAATCGCACGCGATTGTTCAACTCCGACAGGACAATGCTCTGGGCACGCTCTGGAACATGGTCGGGTTCCAAACCAAACTGAAATATGGCGCTCAAACCGATATCTTTCGCATGATCCCGGGCCTGGAGAATGCCGTCTTTGCTCGGCTCGGCGGAATACACCGCAACACGTTTCTGAACTCCCCCAAATTACTGGACACTCAGCTACGCCTGAAGTCTTCGCCGCATATCCGCTTTGCCGGTCAGGTTACGGGTGTCGAAGGATATGTGGAGAGCGCAGCCATGGGTCTGCTCGCTGGCCGTTTTGCGGCCGCCGATGCGCTCGGCGAAGTTCTATTACCGCCGCCACTGACAACGGCACTGGGAGCCCTGGTCGGCCATATCACCGGCGGCCATCTCGATGCGGGAAAGACATTCCAGCCGATGAATGTCAATTTTGGTCTGTTTCCACCGGCCAATCCGGATGAGATAGAAATGCTTACCCCGGACGGCCAACGCTTACGTGGCAAGGAGAAGGGTCGGCTTAAAAAACGGGCTCAAGCATTTCGGGCTCTGAAAGACATCAATGCCTGGCTCGCCTCTCAACACCCGGCTGTTGCTGCTGAATAGTCCAGACTGAGCTGTTTTCTTGTCAATTCAGGCGACTCTGGTCTATGTGCGGTGCACAAGAGACGTATCCGGGCGTTGTACCTGCCCGGCGGCCGCTACGAGAGCGGCACCCGAGCAATAGAGCTGTAACGATATCCGGAAAGACAATTTTGACAGATAAAAATGATGAAAGCACGGCGGTGACATTCGCCGATCTTGGACTTGGTCCCAAGGTCCTTCAAGCGGTTACCGACGCAGGTTATACACACCCAACACCAATCCAGGAACAGGCAATTCCTCACGTCCTCGTCGGCGGCGACGTTACCGGTATTGCGCAAACTGGTACGGGAAAGACAGCAGCTTTTGTTCTGCCGATGATACACCGTCTGGCGAGGGGCCGCGCGCGTGCCCGGATGCCCCGCACGCTCATCCTGGCACCGACCCGCGAACTTGCTGATCAGGTTGCAGAGAACTTCACGAAGTATGGAAAATACTTGAAGCTTACGATGGCCCTGCTCATTGGCGGGGTTAGTTTCAAGGAGCAAGAACGCCTTTTGATGCAAGGCGTTGACGTGCTGATTGCAACGCCTGGACGGCTAAAGGATCAGTTCGAGCGAGGTAAAATTCTGCTGACCGGAGTTGAGACGCTCATTATCGACGAAGCGGATCGCATGCTCGATATGGGCTTTATCGATGACATTGAGGCAATCTGTAATTTGCTACCGAAGAAACGTCAGACCCTTCTCTTCTCGGCCACATTCGCTAAGGAAATCGAGAAACTTGCCAAGAAGTTTCAGAATAACCCAATCCGTATTGAGGTCGCCAAACCAGCCCAAACAGCTGAAACGATCACGCAACATGTCGTTAAAATCCCAACGAACGACATGAAGGCCCGCCGCTATACGTTACGCGCCATACTCAACCAATGTGACATCGAAAGCGGGATCGTATTCTGCAACAGGAAGAAAGAGGCAGATATCGTTGCAAAGTCGCTATCGGTTCACAAGTTCGATGCCGCCGCCATTCACGGTGACTTACCTCAGGCTTATCGCATGCAGACATTGGAGCGCTTCAGGACCGGCGAGCTAAAGCTGCTGGTGGCATCGGATGTAGCCGCCCGTGGTTTGGATATTCCTGATGTGTCACATGTGTTTAACTTTGCACCGCCGCCGAAGGACGAAGACTACGTTCACCGCATTGGCCGCACAGGTCGCGCTGGGCGCCAGGGAACCAGCTATACAATCGTGGGCCCTGAGGACGAAAAATCCTGGGGTTATGTTCTGAAGATGATCGGACGATCTGTAGAAGAAGCAGAGATTGACGGGCTCGCCGAGGAGCTTGAAAAGCTGCCTAAAGATCAGGGTAGCAAAGACCGTGGACGTGGGGGTCGTGACCGTGGTGGGCGGAGGCGTGGCCGAGACCGATCGAGGGCGCAAAGGTCGGGCACAAACCAGAATGATGTGAAACCTATCAGCAGTCAGACAATCTCCGATACCGAGCCAAAAACATCGAGATCTGAAAATGATAGAGACGAACGCAAGCCGCGCCGAGAGCGAGGTGGTCGCGAGCGCGAGAAGTCATCGGAAACAACTCCGAATCTTTCTCCGGCACGAGAAAGCGTCCGCGGGTTTGGAGATGATGTGCCGGGTTTTCTAAAGCGCTGATCCGTTCACGGACAAGGCTTCTTTTCAAATCGCTTTGCCACGTCACCGGTTAATGTTGATATTTCAGCGACGAGCATGCCTTTAATTTTTGCATACTGAATCACCTGCGGAAAATCATGCTCTGAATTGACAAAACGCAACCAGCTGTTGCCGGTTTCAGCGCGTTCAAATCTCACAACATCACCATCGCGACCACCGGTAACGACCAGCGTATCGAAACGCCCCTCCATTACTTCCAGTCGCATATGTTCAAAAAAACCGACTTCTCCATCTGGTGTTCGATCAAGGGCGTAACCCAGGAACCAACCCGATGGATCTTCAGTCCAAACTTCTCGAGAAAGCCCGTCTTCGCTTTGCCAACACCCAATAAGCGCTTCAGGGGCATTGGATTTCGCAATAGGAAGCTCAGTTATCTGACAACCTGCCGCACAAAGCACTAGTAGAATCAGGCCAGGGCGCATTCGGAACACAGACTACCTTTTGATACGCCCTTGAACCGTCTTGCGGAACTTTTCTCCATACGGCGGACGCATCATCGCTAGAAGCTCTGATCCTGTTTGAGTGTATACAGACTTCTTATGACTGAATTCACGGAACCCATCGATGCCGTGATACGATCCCATACCAGATGGCCCGATACCGCCAAATGGCAGGTCTTCCTGTGCCACATGGAAGATAACATCGTTTACAGTAACGCCGCCCGACGTTGTGTTATTCAGTACGGCATCTTTCTCAGCGGCATCTTCACCAAAGTAATAAAGACCGAGCGGACGATCGCGACCATTAACATAGACGACAGCATCGCTCACATCGCCATATTCTTTCACTGGAAGTATCGGGCCAAAAATCTCATCTTTCATTACATCCATATCGTCGCTTGGATTCAGAACGATGGTAGGCGGAATTTTATGGTGAGGCTGCTGGCTGAAGTTCTCATTCTGCGGATTTATTTCGACCAGCTCAGCGCCCTTTGCCTTAGCGTCATCAAGGTATCCCTGAAGTCGATCATAATGACGTTGATTGACCACCGAGGTGTAGTCATCATTGTCCTTCAAGCCCTCGGGAAACATCTTTTCAATTGCGCTTGTTGCATAAGATACGAATTCGCCGGTCTTCTCCTTGGGCACAAAGGCATAGTCAGGTGCGAGGCAAATCTGGCCCGCATTCAGCGTCTTACCATTCATGATTCGGGCTGCTGCCTTTTCCATGTCGGCTGACCTGCCAAGAATGACCGGTGACTTTCCTCCAAGTTCCAGTGTCAGGGGCACCAGATTATCTGCCGCAGCGCGCATCACATGGTGAGCAATCGACGTCGCGCCCGTGAAAACCATGTGATCGAAGGGTAAACCGCTAAATGCTGCGCCAACATCTGGACCGCCGGTAATGACCGCAACTTCTTCTTCAGAATAAGCTTGCCGGAACATCCGATCCATCAGTTCCGAAGTTCTCTCAGTAAACTCGGACGGTTTGATCATCGCCCTGTTGCCAGCAGCAAAGACACCTGCGAGCGGAGCAAATGTCAGGTTAACGGGGAAGTTCCAGGGACTGATAATGCCGATAACGCCCTTGGGCTGAAATTGAATCTCAGAACGTGCGCCAAGAAACCCCAATGGAAATTCAGTCGAACGGCGCTCTGCGCGCATCCACTTCGCGAGATGCTTTTTGGCATATTTCAAAGCACCAATAGACGAAGCGACGTCTGTAAAACGGGTCGCGTCTTTTGATCTGTGACCAAAATCTTCCGCTATTGCGTCTTCGATTTCACTTTGAAAATCAATGAGAAGTCCAATTGCACGGTCGATCCGATCGATTCTAACCTCCGCAGAGGGAATGCCGTCCCGCACATGGGCTTTCTTCTGCCGCTCGAGTATCGCGGACATCTCGGTTGTTGCACCACCACCTTCTAATGCCATGGCTAACACCTCCCTATCTGTGTCATCTTTGCAATACTGCACCTAAATTCGTTAACGACGCAACAAAACTTTGGTTCCGCAACGTCATGCTTTCACAGCCGCGGCTGCGGCGTTAGCATGATGTCAGATATTATCCGGAGGAAATCGAATGGGGTTCGAGAAAATCAGTTACGCTGTAAGTGACGATATAGCGACAATAACATTCAACGATCCCGCGACTATGAACGCTGCAGGTATCGATACGGTCGAAGAGCTTCTCCAAGCGTTTGAGCGCGCCGGAGATGAAGCGCGATGCACCATTCTTACTGGAACTGGCCGCGGGTTCTGCTCAGGAGCGAACCTGTCTGCCGGAGGTATGAAGGCGAGTGCCGGAACCACGAAATTTGATGCGGGAAAAGCGCTGGACAGCCATTACCACCCTCTGATCATGGCCATGAAAGAGCACCCTCACCCCATCATTACGGCGGTAAATGGGGCGGCCGCCGGGGTCGGCTGTTCTATCGCTCTCATGGGTGACATAGTCATTGCCTCCCTAGATGCTTATTTCCTGCAGGCTTTCAGGCGCATAGGCTTGGTGCCGGATGGCGGGTCAACCTATCTGCTTCCCCGCCTGGTGGGCCGCGCTAGAGCCATGGAAATGGCGCTTATGGGCGACAAGATTAAAGCGCCGCAAGCACTCGAATGGGGGCTCGTAAACCAAGTCACAACAGACAACGAACTCCTCGAGATCGCAAATGAGAAGGCAAAACTGCTCGCGAACGGCCCAACCCAGGCACTTTCAATGATAAGAGAACTGATATGGGATTCCTCTGACAGGAATTTTCAGGACCAGATCCATGCTGAGCGGATTGCTCAACGTACTGCTGGTCGAACTGACGACTTTCGCGAGGGCGTCACCGCCTTTCTGGAGAAGAGAGACGCCAAGTTTACAGGCAACTAGTCACTTCCTCTTACCCTTCGACGCTTTCAGTCCAACGTCCAACGCCTTGCGGGCCCACATGGCGGCTTCTTCGTGGTCATCAAGCGCAGAGGTAGGCAGTGACACGTACTGCATTTCATTCATCACGCCGGTCTTGGGGTTGGTCCAGACAAAGATCTCCCCACCTTCACCTTCCAACTCGGCGCGAAGATTTGGATCTACCTTGAGGTAGATGACATCGTCAGCAAGGATTGCGAAAATCTGGTCGCCAGACCAGACGCCTGCACCGCCAAACATTTTCTTGATTTTCAATGGCTCGAGCGGCGCAAATAACTCAGCTACAAAATCATGAAACGTTTCGGCCATACTTTCATGTCATCTTTTCATACAGCGACACATGCATGCGGCTCTTGTCCGTGAATGGCTCACGGCTCCAACCACCCCATCGATGTTTCAATCTTAATCCGGCCAGCTGGGCCATAAGGTCGATCTCCGCCGGCCAAGCATATCGCATTTTCAAGGGTGCTATCTTAACGCCGTCGTGCGAGTAACGAATACGTTGAAAATCCAATGTCTGATCAACGCCATTATGGACAACAGCTTCCAACCAAACACTTTCTGTGTCGAGTTTGGAGACGGACACATCCTCACCACTTCTGAAGCGCCCTATATTCGGCACGAATGTCTCGACGAGAAAATAGCCCCGTGGATTGAGACAGTCTGCGACCGAGGCAAAGCAGCCAATTTGCGCACTTTGGGAAGTAAGATTGAAAAGCGTATTGAAAACTAAAAACGCAAAATCGTAGCGTTCCCTTGTTTCAAATTCTGACATGTCAGCAATCTGTACGTGGATTGCTTCACCACCCGGTTTCTCACGAAGTTTCGCCACCATTTCTGATGATGCTTCGAGCCCTTGAATGACATGTCCTTTTTTCGCCAGTGGAATTGCCATCCGACCTGTCCCGATCGCTAACTCGAACAGAGTTCCGTCGCCTGCCAATGAAGATATAAGGTCTACGGACTCTTTGGTCGTTCCTGGGTCATGCAGCGCGTCATACTCATCTGCATACAGTTCGCCAAAGCGGGAAGAATTCCACTCGGTCATCTTGTTCAAGGGTTCCTCGCCACGTCTGACAAGGCAATGTCGTAGTGCCGCGCGCAAAACTGACAATCTACGCCGAGTGTTCCATCGTCTTCCGCCATATCTACTAATTCACTGTCGGGCATTTTTAGTAGGGTCGCTTTCAGGCGCTCCTCGTTGCACGTGCAAGTATCACGCACAGGGTAGGAACTTTCCATCCGCACACCGCTTTCATGGAACAAACGATAAAGCAGTCTATCGGCATGGAGTTCGGGATCGGCAAGCTCAGCATCAGTAACTGTTCCAAACAGAGCTCTGGCCTCATCCCATGCGTCTTCGGTGTTACCTCGTAGCTCGTCAGCAGCGATACGTTGCAAAAGCAAACCTCCGGCACGCCATTCAGGTGTCTGTCCAGCCACGGTCAATTCAGCAACTGAAAGTGCAATCTTGGTTGGGACCTGCTCGGATTGGGCGAAGTAATCTTCCGCACATTCAGCAAGTGACGCCTTCTCAAGGGGAACAACGCCCTGATAAGGCTGGATGTTCGGATTGTCCTGAATGATCATCAACGCCAGAACGCCAGTTCCAAACAATTGTGGCATGTGCGGCCTGCCACCACGGTTCAATCGCTGAAGTTTGTCCCATGCGGCCCTATCGTACTTTGCATAGCCCCTCAGCCCGCCTTCGGTGGAATACTCTCCAACGAGAAGTGAAACGGGTCCGTTTCCTTCTGCTTGAACGAGGAGTCGGCCCTTAAACTTCAGGGATGATCCAACGAGCGCGGCGAGCGTTGTTGCTTCACCCAAAACTCGGGCGAGCTCCGCCGGATAGTCATGACGCGCAAGGATCGGTCCAAGACTTTGTGAGCCTAGCCTTGTAATCCGACCGCGCAGCGGTCGGTTTTCGACCTGGAAGTTGGCGACAATGTCGTCAGTTGAATGGGTCTTCAGGTTGTCAGGCACCATTTCAGTATCGCTTTTTGTGCGTGAAGCCGATTTTCCGCCTCATCGAACACGAGAGACTGCGGTCCGTCGATAACCTCGGCCGAAACCTCTTCGCCTCGATGGGCCGGAAGACAATGGAGGAAATAGGCATTCGAGGCAGCCATATCCATAGTGTTCTGAAGCACCGCAAATCTGCTAAGTTCCGTCAGCCGTTTCTCGCGATCGGAGTCGCCCATAGACACGAAAGTGTCGGCAATAACAACGTCAGCTCCTTTTACAGCAGCTTCAGCGGTATTGTGCAGGTCTACTTTCGCCCCCAACTGCGTCGCAAGGCCGAGATCATCTTCATGAGGTTGGTAGCCTTCCGGCGTTCCAACCGACAATTCGAATCCAAACTTCGCGGCTGCGTGAATAAAGCTCGCGCAAACATTATTGCCATCCCCGAGCCAGGCTAGCTTCGCAGACCCAAGGTCAACTCCGTTCTCTTCAAGCGTCATCAGATCAGCCATGATCTGGCAGGGATGAGATCGGTCGGTCAGACCGTTGATCACCGGAACACTGGAGGCATCTGCAAATGCCACAATGTCTGAATGGTTGTTTGCCCGGATCATAACGACATCTACAAAGCGGGATAATACTTTGGATGTGTCTTCCAAGGTCTCACCGAGGCCGAGCTGCATATCCCCTGCGGAGGAAATGATGGAATCTCCTCCGAGCTGCTTCATCGCCATAAAAAAACTGAAGCGTGTACGCGTTGAATTTTTCTCGAATATCATGGCAAGTGTGTGCCCTGCCAATGGCGCATCGCTATCTAGCTTTCCTTTTGGCCACCCAAGACGCGCTTTTTTCATTCGATGAGCTTCGTCCAGAATCAGTCGAAGCTCGGAATGATCCAGCTGCCAGAGGTCAAGGAAGTGTCGTGGTTGGGACATCGGAACTAGTTGGCGCTTAGCGCCTCGTCCAGAACTCCCACAGCTTCCCGAACATGCTCATCGTTGATGATAAGGGGCGGAGCCATGCGCAATACGTTATTTCCCGCAACACCAACGAGCAGACGCCTGTTCCGGGCCTCGGCTTGCAGCAGCTTAGGCGCTTCCTTCAAGCGAAGACCGCAAAGCAGGCCTTTACCAGTATAGTCGTCCACCTTGTCCGGATGACTATCTGCAACAGACTTAAGGCCTTGTGTAAGCGTACCAGCAACCCGGCGCACCTGCTCAAGGAAGCTCTCGTCGGAGACAATATCCCACACAACATTTCCAACAGCCATAGCCAGCGGGTTCCCGCCATATGTCGACCCATGGGATCCCGGCTGCATGACTTCGCCTACAGCTTCAGTCATCAAACAGGCACCGAAGGGGAATCCGGCCCCAACACCCTTGGCGACACACATAATGTCGGGCGCGGCATCGCTCGCCCATTCATGGGCAAAGAGTTTCCCTGTACGTCCCATTCCACATTGGACTTCATCATAGATAAGCAGCGCCCCGCGCTCATCGCATACTTGCCTAATGCGATTTAGATCTTCCTCCGGTAGAGGTCGAACGCCACCCTCTCCCTGGACAGGCTCTATCGCAACAGCAGCGGTAGTTTCGCCTACAGAGGCATCAAGAGCCTCCATGTCCCCAAATTCTATCTGATTGAATCCCTGCATCGCAGGTCCAAAGCCCTCGAGATATTTTGGGTTACCGCCCGCATTGATGGCACCAAAAGATCGACCATGAAATGCTCCGGTAAAGGTAACGAATTCAATCCTGTCAGCGTCATTGTTTGCCCAGTGGTATTTGCGTGCAGCCTTGAGTGCACACTCCAGAGCTTCCGTACCCGAATTGGTGAAAAACACTCGATCAGCAAAGGTTCGTGCGCACATCTTGTCTGCGAGTTCTTCGCCGGCCGGTACCCGGAACATATTCGATGTATGCCACAGCTTATCTGCCTGTGCTTTTAGGGCATCAACCACCGCTGGATGAGAGTGACCAAGCGCTGTGACGGCAATTCCGGAGATAAAGTCAAGATAAGCTATGTTGGTATCTGTGAAGAGGTGGACCCCTTCTCCACGCACGAATACCTCCGGGGGCGGTGCGTATACAGGCATCATGTGCTTGCGAGAGTCGGTCATGTCGAATCCGTTTGTTCGGGTGATTGGCAATGGACAGCGCAAGTTGGACAGTCGCGAGAAGGAGTCAACTCCACGGACGGTATGCTCAGTAAGAAACTGGCGTCAGTGAAGAAAATTACCGAAAGTTTACATATTGAAACAGATCAAGCCCTTGACGATAAACAATAAGTACTTATTGTTTATCAGTAAGTCAGATTGATTGCTGCGGTGCCCTCTCGAGCCCCCAACACACACCCTGAGCCGCCGCTCAGTCAATCTGGCGATGCTTTTCAGTGAATTCAGCTTCGCAGATCCAAGAAAAAAGCGCGCCCCAATTGGGACGCGCTAGTGATTGGCTAGTTTCCTCCCAGAAACTTGCAGCACTGACACTGCCAAATTGTCGCTATGAGTCAAGCGTCTTGCTACAATTCGGCCACAAATTTTTCAAAAAGCGTCGAGCTGTTCTGAAAGACCTGTTCGGGCTTTAAAACACTTATGGGGCCGTAACCAGCTTCTGTGAGGTTCCTTGCATTGGCAGCCACGTTCGGCAGCGGGCATTCAACAAGGCCTTCGCCTCGTCTTACAAGTCCTTCTTGTTCGAGAATGCTGTCGGGAATTTGAGCCGTTGTCTGCAAAAGCGCGACATCGTCTGCCGCGCTTCTAGCCTCTACGGATAGAAGCAAGCTCCGCAGCGCGCTAAGAGCTTCGTCTGTCCAATTGGCAAAAAGAGAGCCACACAGAGAAGCCTGACTGCGAAGCATAGTTCCATCATCGAGTATTTTCAGCCCATTCGCTTCAAGCGTAGATCCAGTCGTTGTAATATCGACGATCAATTCAGCGGAACCAGAAGTAGGGGCGGCTTCAGTGGCACCTGCACTGTATACAAGTCTGTATTCGCCGACAGACTTCGATGCAAAGAAGCGCCGCGTTAGCCTCATATACTTTGTGGCAACTTTCATGCGCCGATTATGAGTGTCTCGAAAGAGCGCTCCAGCCGCTTCTAAATCTGCCATGGAAGACACATCCAGCCAGCATTTCGGGACAGCAACCACAACATTCGCGTAGCCAAATTCCAGCCGCTTTATGACGCGGGCATCTCCGCCCGGAGTCTCCGATAAATCATGCAGGAGATCTTCCCCGGTTATTCCAATATGAAATGCGCCGTCAATTAGCCCTTGAGCAATTTCTCTTGCTGAAACGAGAAGTACATTTACATCGGGCAAACCCGCCATCTTCGCCCGGTAACCTCGCTCGCCACCTTCCTGCTCCACAGAAAAACCGCAGTCAGCAAAGAATGCTTCGCTCTTTTCTTTCAATCGTCCTTTTGATGGGATCGCAATGGTGAGCGCAGTCACTGGTCAGCTCCCGTAACTGGTAGTCTGTCTGGGCGGACGACACCGCCTATTGCAGGCTCATCAATATTGCCCGCGGACAGCTTGCTGAGCAGTTTGTCATATCTACCGCCAGCGCCATAAGGCTTGGAAAGATCGCCGTCAGGATCAGCAATCTCGAACACGAAACCATCGTAATATGTAAATCGTCGCCCAAAGGTAACTGAGAAGCGGGCCTGTTTTACAAATCTGGTATCCTTTGCTGTTATCAGCTCGATCCGTCTTGCAAGCGCATCAAGCGCATCATCTACATCGCTAAGGCCAGCGTCACGCGCGAGTCGAGAGAGCGTTTCAGCGGTTGTCTCGACAGGAACATCGACGTCCACCAGTTTGGCTAGGACAACACGCAGGTCTTCTGGGATATCAGCCACGCGGCCATCATTGGACTGCTCGACCAAGCGTGTGACAACCTCATTCAGTGTTCGAGAACCAACGACCTCAATACCGGCCATACTCAACATCTCTTGCACCAGAGATTCGGCGTCTTCCCTTGACACATTTTTCAATCTGTCTGTGACACGGGTGCTGGAGCGAGATGTCCCCTGGAGCACAGCATTTATACCGCCATCTTCTCTGAATGCCCTCTTCAAAGTTTGTTCCACTGATTTTGCCAAACCTAGTGCGCCTACAAACGTATCGAAGATGGCAAGGTCTCCCAACCGTGTGACACCGCGCTCGGCACCTCCTGCTATCGAAGCATTGACCACTGCAGTATAGACCTCCGCGTCTATGTCAGGTCCGCTTTTACCACCGAAGCGTTCATAGCCGACCTGCATGAACTCAGCCGGCTCTTCAGCAGATTGGGGAAGTCGAAAAGCTCTCGATGCATATCGGACGGCTTGCTCGCCCGAATGTCCTGCCTCTCGGGCCTTCACCTGATCCAGAGCCAAAGGCAGCGTCAGGTCCGGACGCAGCGCCATATCGCGGCTCTGATTATCCGTGAAGATACAAAGTCGCCCCCTGATCGCCTCGCCCGAAAGCTCGAGCGGCAATGCCGCCGGCAGAACAATTGCCGGATCCACAAGCTCCCCACCGAGGGAGGCAAATACGCCTTCTATTTCCGAGATCAATCGTCGTTCTCCAAGATGCCATTAAGGGTGCCGACCATCTCTGCTCTTGTGACTTCGAGTTGGCCGGGACGCGCTTCACGCCATTCTTCATTTGATTTGATAGCGGCGGCTTTGGCCGCGCCAACCTTAAGATCCTTTATCGTCACGGTGCCCTTGGCGAGTTCATCTTCCCCGACAATTACAACCGCTGGCGCATTACGGCGGTCAGCGTACTTCATTTGCGCCCGCATACCGGAAGACCCCATGTACATTTCGGCACGGAGACCTGC
Source organism: Pseudomonadota bacterium (assembly GCA_039028055.1). Lineage (GTDB taxonomy): Bacteria > Pseudomonadota > Alphaproteobacteria > Caulobacterales > Hyphomonadaceae > CALLCD01. Next base: position 21,072 of record JBCCIW010000011.1, read on the forward strand.
TGTTCTCAGCTCCGTTGTCAGTTGAAGAGCGATACTCGGATCATCTTTATTCAAGTTCAGAATGACAATCGCTCCGGGCAGATCGTCAACATCTCCTAATTGCAGCAACGCTGTTGTCAGCCTCGAGATCCCAACAGAGAAACCGGTCGCTGGAATGCGCTCTCCTGTGAATCGCGCCACGAGGTCGTCATAACGCCCTCCTCCGCCAACTGACCCGATACGGATGGAATTTCCTTTTTCGTCCAAAGCCTCACCTAGAAGCTCTGCCTCGAACACGCACCCAGTATAATATTCCAGACCGCGCACAATTGACGGATCAAAGGCGACATCGCCAGGTGCCACGCCCAAGGCACTCAAGGCTGCTTCTATACCGCGCAGCTCTGAAAGACCCGCTTGGGCCTCTTCGCTTCTACCGGCAGTCGATGCTAATGCCTCAAGCGTCGCCTCTCGCGTTTCTCGACGGGCAGCTGAAAAAGCGAGAACACGTTTGACGTCAGCGCCGACGAGGCCCGCGCCTTTCGTAAAGTCTCCAGATTCATCGAGACGCCCCTCACCCAATAGATCAGCAACACCTGAAGTCCCAAGGCGGTCGAGTTTGTCCAGTGCGCGAAGGATTGTGAGTTTCTTTCCTTCGTCGGTAGCTCCTACATCTTCGAGCACGCCATTCAGCAGACGACGCGTATTCACGCGTATTTGGAATTCACCTCTTTCAACACCTGCCGCCAGCATGGCTTCGGCAGCCATTGCTATCATCTCTGCATCGGAGTGGACGCCATCGGCGCCAACTGTATCCGCGTCACACTGGAGGAATTCCCTGAAACGGCCTGGACCCGGCTTCTCGTTGCGCCACACAGGCCCAGCTGCATAACGTCTGAAGGGTTTCGGGAGCGTCTGCCAATTCTCTGCCGCAAAGCGGGCGAGCGGAGCAGTAAGATCGTAGCGGAGGGCCAGCCAAGCATCATCATCGTCCTGGAGCGCGAACACACCTTCATTCGGCCGGTCATCATCTGGAAGAAATTTACCCAGGCTGTCCGCAAATTCGAACGCTCCGGTATCCAACGCTTCAAAGCCCCATCGACGGTAAACATCCGTAACGCGGCGTATCATTTCCTGTTCAGTATGAATCAAACGTTCCCGCTTATCGGGAAAGCCGCGCGGCGACCTCGCCAGGTCCTTGTTCGCGTTTTGAACGTTTGTCATCTTGTCTATCCAGAAACGAAATGTGCTGCCGCTGCCCTAGAGCATGATGCGAGTGCATTGAAAAGAGCTACCACAGCCTGATGCCGGACTTGGGATATCGGTAGAAGTTTCTTTACCCTACCTACGGAGAGCAATCAGCGTCACCGGCTTTCACTTATGGACGCTGCACTTCCTTCAGTTCCAATAACCGCTGGCGGACTCTCAGGTTCTGTTGATCTCGTGGATGCAATGAGCGCGCCTGCCGTCAGACCCACTGCCGTCGCCATACCCAGGGCAAGACTAATATGTCGGCGAGTTATCGTCATATATTATCCTCGATAGCATTCGGTCGATTCAAACATTCTGTATTTCTCGGAGAATCAAGTCCTTGCTCAAAATCTGTGGCAGAATTTTAGGCTCGGTCTGCCCTGGCAAATAGAGCAGATACATCGGCACACCGGGCCGACCACGCTTTCGAAGCTCCTCCGCAATAACCTCGTCACGATTTGTAAAGTCTGCAACCATGAATACGATGCCACTTTCTCGGAGTGTCTGCTGTAGATCCTCATTCTGCAGGGTCGTGATCTTATTCAGCTGACAAGTCGCACACCAGCTCGCCGTAAAATCAATCAGCGCGCCTTTTCCCGATAACATGATTTCATCTAGCCGTTCTGGCGACCAGGTTTCGTTGCGTCCAGCGTCTGCAGTCTCGAGCCGAACTTCGCTTAGCGGGTCAATTTGCCATGTCATCCAAAGTGGTGCGGCAAATCCAAGGAGAAGGAGTACACCAGATATACTTCCAAGCAATGTGCGATTTTTTGCGGTTGATAGACGAGCAATCCAGATCGCGAAGCCAATCGCTACAGCTCCGGCGACTGTCCAGACGACGGCGCTTCCACCGGCCTGATCACTCAGAACGGACAACAGCCAGGCTGCTGTAAGAAACATTGGAAACGCGAAAAACTGCTTCAGCGTGTTCATCCATTGGCCGGGCTTCGGCAGGTATCGCTGTAGGCCTGGAATATAACTGAGCAACAGAATGGGTAAAGCCAGACCAAAACCGACAGTCCCGAATACCAGAAACACGATCGGTGCTGGCTCGGAGATAACGGCACCCAAAGCAACCCCGAGAAAAGGACCGATGCAAGGTGCACCGACCACGGCGGCGAGCACACCCGTAAAGAACGCACCGACCGCTCCACGTCTAGCCGCGAGGCTCGAGCCGACGCCTTGTACGGATGACCCAAGTTCGAACACTCCAAGCAACCAAAGGCCTATGCAAAACATCAGCAGTGCAAGGAAAGCAACGCCAATTGGGTACTGCAGTTGAAATCCAAGACTCAGAAATTCCCCGCCGGCGCGCAAAACGACAAAAGTTGCTGCTATTCCTACAAACGAAAACAGGACTCCGACCGTATAAAACACCCCGTGAAGACGAATTTCCGCTGCGCTACCATTCGAGGCAGATTCGACAAATCCAACAGCCTTGATCGCCAACACAGGGAGGACACAAGGCATCAGGTTTAGAACCACTCCTCCCAACAGCGCGAGCAGAACAATAGAGATCAGCTGCGCGCTTCCTCTCTGGGCAGTAGTTGTCGGAGGCGTGCCGGATGTGCCTGATAGTAACGGTCCGGAAACCGCGGATATCTCAACGCTTGTTCTAATGCCAGCAGGCGTCTCCGCAACAAGGACTCCTTCAAGGCGTTCGGGAAATGGTTCGCCCTCGAATGGAATAAGTCTAACCGATGCTCCGTCGGCACCAAACTCTACGACCTGCTCAGCCGCGTGAACGATTTCGTCTTCATAGGGGAAAAACCTCAGTTTCAAGTCGGGCAAGATAAATGCCGATGACGCAATGCTGAGCGTCCAATTACCAGTTGTTTCAGTAAGCCGCGCCTCACCGTTTAGTGGCTGAGGCGATCTTCCAATCCAGTCCGCGATTAAGGCACCATTACCTTCATTTATCTGCGTTTCGGTTGAAACTGGCAGCGCCAACTGGAACTCAGCCTTCTCCTGAATACAGACTGTTTCGCAAATCAGATATGTCAGGATACCACTTACTGAAATCAAACCCGACGCAGTGTCTGGAACGGTGACAGGAAACGGCAGAACGAGCCGGTCCTTAAATCCATAGTCCATTATCTTGCCGGGAATGATAGGTAGTTCGTAAGCGGCGGGCCAGATGAACTCGCCTGCCATCTGCTGCCCGCTTCGCCATTCCTCGATCATGGGAGGCAACCCCACATCGCCCGGATTGCGCCAGTAGACGTGCCAGCCATCAACCATTTGCATGTCAAAGGCTACGAAAAACGTCTCTCCCGGTTGAACAGCGTCACGCTCAGCTATGAGCTCAACATTTGCGCGCCGCTCGCTCGCGCTTTGGCCTAATGCAGTCTGTAATCCCAGAAAACAAAGAAAAATCAGAAATGTGGCCCGCATGGTGGCGAGATACTCCCTTCGTCGAAGGCATGTTTGTAAGGCAGTTTGTTTAGCAATGCATCAATGCTCGCCAGGATGTGATGAACGGGACGAACAAACAAAATGGGCGACCATATCCATGATCGCCCACTCAATTTCATTTGCTCGAATTCCGTTAGGCTGTTCCTTCGGTCTCAGCAGGAGTGCGCAACGCTCTTTGAATGAGATTTGGCCAGTTTAACAGGCCAACCAGATGAGAGTAGATCGCCCCGAAAGCACCCGCCGTACGCAGCTCCAAATAGGCTTCATCGCTCAATTTGGCGATGCGTTCTTCAGATATAGCCCAGTAGTCAGCAATCTTCTGGGCTTCGCCCATCTCATTGCCGTCAGTATCGCGCGGTTGAAAGCTGATGGATTTCTCTTCGAAGAGATCATGCTTTTTCATCAAGTCAGTGAAGTGAACCGTAGCGAGCCGCTGCCGCTCAAATTCCTTGCAGAACTCAATCGCATCTTGTGTGAACTGCGAGGGTTGTTCGCCTTCAAAGAAGGGTACTTCGGGCTGATCAGTGACCATCGGAGCGTCCCGATCAACGCATAAAAGAAGCTGGTTGTTGGCATCATCGTTCGCAAAGACGAAAGGATACCTGCGAACGAAGGCTGGCACATAGTAATCTGCTTCCGTCCGTCCATCATCGGTCACATAGAGATTTTGAGCCTGGCGAACGCCCATGACTGCAATCGGGGTATAGTCTGTGCCCACAAAAATGATTGGATAGCTCGTTGCGGCGATACCAAATTCGGTCACCGTAATTGGAATAGCATGCGCCGTGCGCAGGAAACCGAATGGTTCTGCGATTTGTTTTACGCCCAGATTGCCATGCGCGGCATGGGACAAAGGCTCGGGCTGACGATAAAACAGCACATTGCCTGATAATTGTCCGTCAGCAGCTGGCGCGCCTTGTGGTGTGTCCACTTTGTAAACTCCTAATTAGCCTTGGCGGGTGATTATCCGATAAAGGAATCTGCGACAACCGCATGACTCACTGCTAACTGAAAGAATGGTTCACCTAGAGGCTCGCGTAAATGATCCAACAGAAGTCTGGTCTTATTGCGGCTCTAATTTTGGTAACCATGGGCGCTGTATCTTGCGATATGTCGGTTCGTCAACCAGGCGGCGAAAACACTTCGAATGTACGCGAAACCCGAGCCATACTTGAGGAAATTGCCGAGGAAGAACTGCGCCGCGCACCTGAGCTCGCTTCCCGCCTTGGAATATCAGTAAATTCAGCAGGATTCGACTATACGTCTATTCTGGACGACCGATCCCAGGCAGCGTTTGAAAGAGCACGGCTAAGGCGGATCGAGACCCTGCAGCGATTGAACAGCCTTCCTCAGCGCCGATTGACCCCGCAGCTCCTAAAAGACAGAGATATAGTAACAGATGCGTTCCAGAGCGTTATCAAGCTCGGGAGTTTTGGACATGGACAAGTCTCTTTCGCTTATGCTCGTCCTTTCGTCGCAGATCACCTGTCTGGTGCCTATATCGACCTGCAAGACATCTTATTATTTCGTCAGATAGTCACGAACAGTGAAAGCGTTGACGCTTTTTTGGCGAGGTTTGAATCCATCGCCAATTCAATTGATGACGATCGCCGTCGTTTGCTGGCAGACGCTGCAGCCGGAGTTTCACCCCCGGATTTCATTCTTGAGAACATGATTGAACAGGCGACACTGCTCCGATCAGTCCCGGCCGAAGGTCCCCACCCGCTCATATCAGCATTCCAGCGGCGTCTGGTCGCCGTGGTGGATTTGTCAGAAGACGAAAAAGCGGCCTTGGTCATCCGGGCTCAAACTGAATTCGATAGCACCATCGCGCCTGCATATGATCGGCTGATTGACTCTCTTTCAAATCTAAAAGTGCGCGCTCCCGCAGAGCCAGGCATCTGGCAGATAGAGAATGGATCAGACTACTATATTGCGGCGTTGGAGCTGTATGGCGGAAAACCGCTAAACCCCGATGAACTGCATCGAGAGGGGCTGTCGATCGTGGCGAACCTGCAAGAGACACTCGATGCAAAATTTACAGACCTCGGATACATAGAAGGCACTGTCGGCCAGCGCATCGCGGCTTTGTCCGACCTCGATGGACAAGTGATGCCGAACGATGATGAAGGCCGTCTTGCACTCATTGAGCAGCTGAATGGAATTTATACGGCTGCAGCCGATCAGCTAAGTGAGATCATCCCGGACAGCGGCCTAGGCTCAGTCCTGATAGAACCCGTTCCGGAAACCCTTCAGGCTTCGTCGCCGGGGGCCTATTACACAGCCGCTCCAGCCAACGGAACTTCACCCGCTGTGTTCAACGTTAATTTGCTCGACACAGCCGACTGGCCAGCTTTTACACTGCCGGCCCTCGTTTTCCACGAAACGATCCCCGGCCATCACCTTGAAAGTTCATACCCAAGTGCAAGACGGTCACTGATCCGGCAAATGATCTGGCCCGTGGTCTATGGAGAAGGCTGGGCTCTATATGCGGAAGATGTTGCCTATGAACTTGGTCTTTATTCGGAGGATCCGCTGGCAGAGATTGGTTATCTCCAGTCACTTCTGTTCCGCGCAGCAAGGCTTGTGACCGACACCGGAATACATCACCAACGCTGGTCACGGGACGAAGCTGTCGACTACCTGGTGTCCGTAACCGGCTTTTCCGAAACCGCTATGATGGCGGAAGTTGACCGTTATACTGTCTGGCCGGGTCAGGCAGTCGCTTACATGATTGGCCGAAACGAAATTATTCGCCTCCGCAATCGCGCAGAAGAAGTTCTGGGCTCACGTTTCGAGCTGACAGAGTTTCACGATGCCATACTCTCAGGTGGCCCCAGACCGTTCAAATTCGTCGAACAGGACATTGATGCCTGGATCGCAAGCGAGCTTGCTCCCTAGGCTGCTATGGCAACAGGTTCTACCGACTGGTGGCTCATGACAGGACTGAAACCTGACTGCAGATCAGCGATGATATCGCAGCGCTTGTCTCCGTCCTGTTCAGAGCAGTAGAACACCGCACTCGCGCCGTAACGCTCAGCTTCACGAAGCGCCCAGAGTGGCCGAACATCATGGGTGCGACCGGTAAGCTGACTAATACCAATCATGCGCCAACCAAACGTGTCCGGAGCCGCAAATACCGCGACGCCAGCGTTGCGGGCCCACGGTGCCCCCGCCTCAACTCGGTTGAATATGTACTGCTTGCCTGATGCGCCGCTGAAGTTGATGCGTTGACCCATGTTCACTCTCCGTTCTTTTCCTCCTTATTCCCCTTTTGTTCTCAATTGGCAAGAAGTTTTTGGTTAACGCATGAACATTCCAGTAAACACCGGGGATAGCCTAGGAACTATCCCACGCTTTTAGCTGCGCTCTCAGCCTTTCGGTCAGCCCGACATGGAGGAGGCTGAGCTCTGGCCGGAAGCCATTCGGGAATGATGAGGCCACGAGGAAGGGCTTCGGCTCGCCCGCTTTTCGGATCCGGTGAAGGGATCGAGCCAGGCGTTTGGCGTGAGCCTCGGGCGCGTCGAGCACCTTTTGGAGAGCGACGATCCGGCGGCTGAAACGACGCGCCATGATG
>JBCCIW010000012.1:0-27210 GCA_039028055.1 Pseudomonadota bacterium
TGCTCGAATGGCACGTCGAAGCCACAGGCTCGGCACGCGCAGAATTGCTTCTGAAAGATTTCGCAACGGCGATGCAGCACATTCGATGGGTCATGCCGCGAGCCTTGCTGCAGTATCAGGACGCGGATGCGATCCTTGCCAAGAAAACTCGAAAAGAGCTGGTAGAAGAATTGGCGACGGCCCTGTCAGCCTATCAGATCGCCCGCCTCAAGGAATCATGGAAAGATGGCGCTCCCGTATTGGGCGGCGAAGCGCCGGACCATGGAAAGACCGATACCGAAGGCATGTTCCGCTTGTTGAACACGTGGACAGTCCTTGAAACGGCCCAGAGCATTGCGCGAAAGCGTATTGGCGGAACGGACGAAGACCCAAGAAACATCAAGGCCGTTCGCAACCTTGTTCTGACCGAGGACTTCTCCCTCATGAGTGATCTATCAAAGCACGCCCGAGCCGCGTTGGCTGACTATGAAGACGCGGACCTCGCAGCCCTCGTCGCCAACAAGCGCGTTGAAGACTTCAAGCGGGCGCTTTCTTTGCGGGACGTACGGTCCATGGATAGCCCAGCCACTTATGGGTGGATCCTTCACCAGAGCGAGAAGAACCGCGAACATCTGGGCCGTATTCCGAGTTTCGAAGAGCTGTTTGCCAAGAACGCCATGACCGACATGGCCGCGCGGATCGCGGCGGAGTAAGCACAATGGGCGCACCTTTCATTCCCAAGGAAGCTCCGTTCTCTGGCGACCAGCGCGCCTGGCTCGCAGGATTCCTGGCAGGCGTCCGCTCACAAGCCGCGCTGACAAAGCCGGCCTCCCAGCAAAAGGCCGCGACCCCTGTCGACATTCTCTTTGCCACCCAGACCGGAAATGCCGAAAGCGTCGCCAATGATGTCGCCGCGCTCGCCACGGCAAACGGCCTCGCACCACGCGTGAATGAACTGAACGCCATCGAAATGGATCAGTTCGCCCAGATGAAGAACGTATTCATCGCTGTATCCACCTACGGCGAAGGAGAAATGCCCGATAATGCGGACATTTTCTGGGAATCCCTCTCCGCCACCACCGCCCCCCGCCTCGAGGGAATGAAGTTTACGATTCTGGCCCTGGGCGACACCAGTTACGACCAGTTCTGTCAGGCGGGGAAGCTTCTCGACATGCGCCTTGAGCAACTCGGTGCCACGCGCCTGTCAGCACGCGTTGATTGCGATGTTGATTATGAAGACGAAGCCGAAACCTGGATGACTGACGCGGTTCCGCTGATACAGGTGGAGGAAGGCGACACAGCGGTACCAACGGCTCCAATCAAGATCGCTGAGAAGACAGGCTGGAACCGCAAGAATCCATACCCGTCAAATGTTGCCGAGAACCGCCTTCTGTCCGGACCAAAGTCTGCCAAGGAGATCCGCCACTTTGCGTTCGACCTCGGTGATAGCGGAATGGAGTATGCCGCTGGTGATGCCCTTGGCGTGATGCCGACGAACAATTCCGAACTCGTACAGGCTTTTCTGGACAGGCTGGATGCCAAAGCCGACACCAAGATTTCCAGCCACGACACCCCCCTGGGAGAACTCCTCACCCACAAGCTCGAAATCCGCACGCCGCCGCGCAACCTGCTGGCAGAGATAGAGAAACGCGCAGGCCATGATGAGCTTAGTCACGTCCTGAACAATGGTGACAAGGAAGCCCTGGAAAACTTCCTATGGGGTCACGACACACTTGATTTGCTGAACCTGAACCCTGAACTCAAATTTGAAGCTGAAGAGTTTGTCAGCTGGCTGAAGCCCCTACAACATCGGGCGTACTCGATTTCATCGAGCCCTAAGGCACACAATGGCGAAGTGCATCTCACAGTCGCCGCAGTTCGCTGGACGACAGACGGCCGCGATTATGGCGGGGTCGCATCGACATTTCTTTCCGATATCTGTGATGAAGGCTCAAAGACCCCGATTTTCATGTCGCCAAACAAGTCGTTCCGCATACCAACAGACAATGACGCGCCGATGATCATGGTCGGTCCAGGTACGGGCATCGCGCCCTTCCGCGCCTTTTTGGAAGAGCGCAGGGAGATAGGCGCTGGTGGCAAAAACTGGCTCTTCTTCGGCGACCAGCACCGGGAAAGCGACTTCATCTACGAAGATGAAATCGGCGAGATGTCGAGAAACGGTGTTCTCAACCGGCTCGATCTAGCCTTTTCGCGCGACCAGGCAGAAAAAATCTACGTCCAGAATCGCATGCGCGATAACGGCAAAGCGCTATTTGCATGGCTCGAAGACGGCGGCTACTTCTATGTCTGTGGTGATGCCACGCGCATGGCAAAGGATGTCGACGCAGCTCTCACTGAAATCGTTGCCCAAGAAGGCGGCTTCAACGATGATCAGACAGCCGAATACATAGCCCAGTTGAAGCGCGACAAGCGCTATTTGCGAGACGTCTACTAAAGCCGAAAAGAGACTTACTGAACGAAGTGCCATTCGGTCTGACGACCGGCGAGGTAAGTTACTGTTTCACCATCATAGCATGCACTCTGCTCAAGCTTGATCTGGACAAATTTGTTATCCCATTCAGGCAAGGCCGTTTTGACGTTCCCCTCGATCGCGTAACAAGTGTCTGGATAGACAGGCCAATCACCCCGAATAGGTGTATCACCCTGATTGTCCCACATCCCAATCGTGGGGCCCGGTGCATGACCGAAAAAACCAATTGGGTGAGTATAGGTGCTGCAAATCATATTGTCCTGCTCACACTTATCTATCGTCCGTGCGAGCACAGTATTTCCTGTTTCACCAACTTCGAAAGACGAAGTCAGGTGATCCTGCCAACGGTTCCCCACCGCCAGTGCAGTCAATAAACCGTCTGGCACACTATCCTCACCAAGCTCTGCCACATAGCCCATTTCCTGGGTATCCGTGCAGAGCTTTAGATAGCAAATACCCACATCCGTATGCAGAACATCGCCTCGTCGAATAATGCCCCCCTCTCCGCAAAACGGACTGTCAGAATCGCAGGAGGTCTCCGCGCGCTGCAGATTTACGCTGGGCATGAACCAGGGCGGCAGATTCAGATCATGGAACCGCTGCCTGATATACCACTCAACATCATCGGTTGTTGTGACGCCCGGCGTTATAACCCGCGCAGAAAACGCTTCGCCAATCACCATCCTGGCCAGAGCAACGATATGCCCGTAGACGTCAAGCTCAGCTTCAGTCCGCGTTTCCGCCCATCTCACCACAAGGTCTTCCGATGACACCAGGCGCCGCTCGAACCTTCGCGGCAGCACATCGGTCAAACGTTTGTGCAGCGCGTCGGTCAGACCATCCGCCACGGGCCAGTCGCGTGAGACATTGATTCCAATTCTCTGTGGATCTTTCTCTACAATGAGATCTCCAAGCGCCCGCCATTGCGCATCCAGATCACCGCCTTCCCAAGCCGCTTCGTAGGGTTCACCGAGAGGGTAGCGATTGACGGTAAGATTATCGACGCCGTCCCCCGTACGGTGAAACATGAGAATAGTGGTACGCCGCGCGGCCAAAGCAGGTTGCGGCACCAGGGTGAAATAAATCGGATCTTCGGCGTACTCGCGATTTATCACAAGCCACATGTCGATGTCGGTTTCATCCATAAGCCTTGGCAATAGCTGCTCAAGGCGTTCTTGAACCATGACATTTTCTGGAGCGATACGCTCCCGAGAATCGAGTATAGCCCGTTCCCCTACGACGATACGACCTTGATCAAAAATCTGGGCATCAACTGCACCACCGAGATCCAAGATCAGGAATAGAGCCATTCCCATTAATAAACGCATATCGACCCTCCACTTCGAGGAGACGTTGCACCAATCAGCCGCGAGGATCAAATCCGGAAAGTGCCCGCATCACAAGCAACGACACATAGCACCGTCAGGCGCACAAACCTTTGGACAAGAAACCGCAAATACGCCATTAGGTGTCGCCGGTCAGGTCCATTAGCTCAGCTGGATAGAGCGCTGCCCTCCGAAGGCAGAGGTCAGAGGTTCGAATCCTCTATGGACCGCCAATTTATCTTCTAACTTCAATGTGTCAGCAGAATGATCAGAAAGTTCCGGGCAACGCTCGGGCAACGTAAGTGCTTTTTCACTTGGGGGAACTAAAAGTTCACGAAGTAGCTCATCTATCGCCGAAACTGCATTCTCGAGGTAGGCGGGGTCAAAGGGCGCATAAATCTCGGTAGTCGAAACATCTGGACGTTTGTGCCCGAATTGCGCAGCTACTTCCCAAGGAGGCACACCTTTAGATCTTAAGTATCTGCCCATTGTATGGCGCAATGAATATGGATTTACCGCATTATCGAAACCGCAATCAAGTCGCTGTTTACGCCATGACGACCGGATCGAAACTATCGGGCGGCCCCGGTAACTTACGACAGAGATATCATTACCGATGAAATCATTCAGTGTTCTCGGAAGCCGAACAATCGGGCGATACTTCTTCGTTTGAGGCCTGCCAGGTGGATTCAAGTGAATGAGTTCGCGCTCAGTATCGATTTGCGGGCAACGGAGATCAAAAATCGCGTCTGGGCGCGCCGCTGTTCCGAGCATCCACAGAATAAATTGCTGTAAATGCTTTGGAGCACCTCGATGATAGAATGTGCGCAATTCCCAGATTTCTAGAGGTCTACCGATCGGTGCCGCATCACCCGCCTGAACCATGTTGATATGGATTTGATGCGTCAGCTCACGTCGTTTCCAAGCGCGATTCAACGCTGCTCGGCCTGCACTCTGAATCTTCCGTACATAGGCATTGCTACATCCCTTTTCTCGCAAGTGGCATACAAAGCGATCCATCTGGTAAGGATGAGTTGCTTCAAATACCGAGGCGGTTCCGAAAAAATCCACCCAGTGCTCCAGTGCAATACGGATCGCATCATGGCTGCGAACATGCATACCGTGCTGTTCATAGTATCGCCGGAGCACATCAGCCAAGAACACATTGCGCGGATCTTCGTCACGAATGTCTCGGCTCGCAAGATAGAATTCGATTAGCCGTTCTTTTGCTTCTTCAAAGTCTTTTGTGCGTAACGAAGCGCGTCTTGTCCTTTGATACTCTGCGTCCCACCAGTAGCGATACCATGTTGGTCTGTCTGTCTTGCGACCAAGCCAGAACCTGCCGATCTTGAAAGGTGGCGATTTTGATGTTGCCATGAAGTACTCGAAATCAAAAAATTCGCGACATGAAACCCGAAGTAGCTGATCTTGCGCTTGCTGACTTTGATACAGTCAATCTGGCCTGCCAAGCGTTTCTTCTTAAGTGTTTGGGGGTGAACGCCTAGAAAGCCAGCCGCCTCTTCCTCTGTGTACCGCTTATAAAGCGTGAGACCATTGTCCTCGGCAATACGAGAACGAAGGGCGTCCAACTCTTCGCTACTGCAAGGACGATCTCTTTGGCTCATCTCACGATCTAACTTCAGTCTACTTCGGTTCCTGCCCGCCAATAGGACGGCGAGGCTTGGCCATCTTAAACTGGAAGCGCTGTGGAGGCTCGTTTAGTCGCTCGCAGGAATAGAGGGCCGATTTCACGGTCTATTCCTGTGAGAAATATGCGGGATAAGGAGCGATAAAGGATCTAAAATTGCGATTAGCTAATTTTAGCTATCTCCAACTTAGCAATTAGCGAGATAAGCTTACCTTTTTTATTCGCTCTTATTCCTATCGCGAATAACGTTACGCATGGCAGTAATAATGCGTTTCTCGTCTATTTCAGGATCTATTCGCGCTATTACCGCCATAACAAAACGTCCAGCCTCTGAAATTGGGCTGTTTGCATGGTAATCGAGCGAGAACTTACGGCCTAACTCTGTTGTCCAAATGTAATCACAACGGCGAATAAGCGTTTCAAGCGTGTAGCTCCGTTCCCGGCCTTTTGGATGGGTGGATTTTTCAATCCCAAATTCGGCAGCGGATTTCAGATTCCCGAGTTGGCGCATCAATTCTGCTCGAAACGGCGCGCCATTTTGAACGCCTGTTTTGAGCATTTGCGGAGCATCGTCTGTGCGCTCTGATTTTCTACCTAGTTGGAAGCCGAGAAAAAGATCCTCTTCCAATTGCGTTTCTTCCATCGAGTTTAGGACATCAAGAAAGCGATCAATGTCAGCGCCGAATGTCTTGTAGTGGTCCCTCGTCTGTTTCATCGCCTCTTTGTTGTCCGGCAATTCCACATCCCTCAGATAGCGTCTCGTTGCTTCCACCAGTTCAATTCGAACGAGATGGGCATACTTTTCAAATGCAAAGTCCTGGCTTAGTTCTGCCATGGCAATACTCGACCAAATGGCGGTGGCCGTTCGAAGGGAATCTTGCCTGACGTTCCTGGAAGGCTCTGACAATGCTCCACTCCTTCGCGTGTTCTAGATCTTACGGGGCCGCCTTTTGCGAGAGGTTGGGACCTTCTGAGGAACAACGACGTCTTGCGCTGCATCATCGGGACTGTCGGTAACCGTCACCTTAAGACGCTTCGACAATCCGCTCACAAGCAGTGGCGGCAATACTTCTAGTAGCTGGTCCTGGCTTAGCTGATCAGACCTATCCGTCACGAGTGCATTATCCGTGAGCGCTGAAAGCACAACGCGCATGCGAACGTGAAGACCATCCATCGTCTCAGCATCTACTGCGTCGGAAACCGTATCGGTCAGACGATCCAGGACACCGGTACGGAACCGATCATAAGAGAGACGAAAAGACGGATCAGAGAAACCAAGCTTGATTGTCGCCCGAAGCATCCCTGCAAACTCGGCATCTGCGAAGAGGTCAATCAGATCATTAACCTGAGCGTCGCAAACATCCCGCACTGACCGCGATGATCCGGCGAGCGCGCTCAATCTCTTTTGCAACGTCCCGGACGCTTGTCCAAAGCTCACACTGCTCGCAAAAGTCAGGAAAGCAATCTTGTTCTCAAAGCGCCCATAGAATGCGCCGATGGAACACCCTGCCTCCCCTGTCAGCTGCGCAATCGAGACGTCTTCAAAGTCACGGGCCGCCAGCAACCGGCGCAGCTCCTTCAACAAGCTCGCTGTCGTCTTCTCGACACTGCTGACCTGTATGCGCTTGCGGCCAGGTGGACGACGCTTAGCTTTGGTGTTTCTAGCCTCGGGCATGAAGGACACAATAAACGAATATGAATTCTAATTCTATTATAATTCGGTAGCCAGAATTAGAGTTTTCGACGACAGTCGACACATTTCAAAGTCGCAGCACCTCTCGTTTCGGCCACCGAGTCGACCCTACAAAGTTCGCGCAATGCGAAATCCAAGTTGACGATTCTTAGTACTTGATGCGCTGCGGTCCCGCACCGTCACTCTAAGGTTCCTCGGACTATCAACCCACGATCCACCGCGGTGCGTCCTATGAACGCAAAAATCGGCCTCGTAAGATTCACCACTTACACTTTGGTCGGCTAACGTGTCCCGATAGCAATCCTGTACCCATTCCCAGACATTCCCTATGGTATCGAATAAACCAAAAGAGTTGGGCTCAAATGATCCTACAGGTGCGGGATTATAGTGACCATCATCACAGTCGAGCGTAGCCCAGCTTTCATTCACTTGCTTGGCAGTTAAATCGGCACCATTACCAATTTTGCAAACATCGACTTGAGAATCCGACAAAATATAATTGTGCTTGGATCCTCCCCGCGCCGCGTATTCCCATTCAGCTTCTGTGACCCTGCGATAGGTTCCAGCAACGCCCGTCGCAAAATCCATGTATTCAATATAATTCTCGATATCCAACCAACTGATATTCGATACAGGATACTTGCTTCCAGCAAGTCCTGGATTTTCAGTGCACATATCTTCCGAACTGCACGCCATCCATTGGTCTTGCGTGATCTCATATCGCCCGATGGCAAACCTGCGAACTTGAACGGTTTGTTCGGGACCTTCGTCTGGCCACCTCCCTTCGGAACCAACAGGACTACCCATAGAAAAGTATGAAGTCGGCAGAACGACCATTTCAGGACAAGACTCACACTCCCTAAAGATTGCATAATCTGGAAGGCGCGCTGGATCGAAGTCGACAATCGGCGCTACTGTTTCAGCGTTGGACGTTCTAGCATCTGGGAAATCGTCAAATTCGATTGAGCTGATAGATCCACCGACCCTAATTTGACCCGCCGGATCCGGCGATTCCTCTAGCCCAGCGATCCTCCGACTATCGACTGCTGATATCGGCGAACTCGTTATGAGGGGCAATTGTTTCGGAATTAGAGAGTCAATGCGAGATAGCGCTTGCTCCGTGTAGCGACTTATTGGAAACGAGCGCAAAAACTCGGCGTATGCCTCCACGTTGTCTTCGGACGTAGCGGTCAACCAGGCGGATCGCTCTAATTCCGCTCTTATCCTAAGTTCCCCCTCTGCAGCTGAAGCAAGCTCCTCAATACCTACTATGCTCCAACGATCAAACCTTGAACAATCCCGGGCAAGAACGACGCAAAGCTCATCGACAGCCCGCTGCGTGACAGCCTCCGTTCGACCGTCGAGCTCGCCCTCGTACAATTTGAGCCCAACCAAAGCCGTTTGCAGTCGTATTATCGCGTGGTTAGGAGCAACCGAGCTGCCTTCTAAATTCACACCTGTGTTATCAACTTCCAATGCCAGTTCATCAGATGGAGTCTCGACCTCTGCCAGAAATTCTTGAGATTGGCGCGTTTGAGGAAAGGAGAGATCCGACGACATCACTTTTCCAATTTCCGTTTCCACGGAATCATCAATTATCCTTTGGGAAACGACTGCAGGGCTTGCTTCAACGCTATTTTGAAGAAATAGCGTTGCATTTCTCGAAATTACATTTGAATTCGTACTGAAAAGGACATAGCCGACCCCAACGGCGGCAATTGAGCCAAGGCCCACTAACATCTTATGGAAAACTCTGCCCTTTCTCCTAATTGAGAACTGCTGCTCGACTATGCTTAAAAACGTACTCCGGTCTTCAATATTAAATTCTGCGAGCACCTCCGGCCAGTATTCATAATTGAGCACTTCGAGTTGAAGTCGCGCAATCAATTGCTTTGTCGGGAGGCTGAACTCTTTGATGCGATTAAGTGAAGAGTTTTTATGCACAGACGCAGCACTCCTCGCTTCAATGATCGCGTGAAAATCTTCGGTTAGCTCACGCCCATTCCATTCGACGATTGAAGACAGAACGGGGACTGGGGCTTCGTCAGCCATACGGAGTGCTGATAACGAAAACTCCACACGGTGAATACCCAATAGAATTGTAGAAGACGATAGTTGTCGAGAACGGACCAATTTGCTCAACTTACGAGACAGTTGTCGCAGGCCTATCGTCCGGCGTGTCTTAACACACTCAACCAAGATTATTAGGATGGCCAAGTCGATCAACGGCAGTGATTTACCTTGCGGGATGCCATTGTTTTGAGGTGTGTCACCTCCAATATCGGAAGCATCGGCCTTTATCTCTGCCGCCTTCGACTTTATCGCCTGAAGAGTCTGATCTTCACTTTCGCTAAGCATTATGAATACCGATTAACTGCTTCGGTAGAGCTCACGGGCCCTTTTCCATGCAGTAGGTTATTTCTCGACGAGGTCCGCATCAAGTGTCGAAATGCTGGCGAAGCCAGTTCGCCATTACACGACTATCAGTTGCCAGAGTGATTGGCCTCGAAATCTCAGCGAAGTAGGAGAGGAATTATTCACTTTTGGGGACACCGCTTCCTATGGCCCTAATGATAACTTCTTCTGGCAGCTGATCGAGAAGTTCCTCCAACGGATCATCTGCAGGGTGTTCAGGCGGTGGATCAATACCAAGCAGAGCACCACCGACGGCTTGCGCCGCAAGTGAACCGCTAACATTCCCATTTAGGATGCGTTGCTCAACGTCACTAGGGTCAACAGCACTTCGCCCAAGGCGATTACGGTCGAGCAAGGTTTGTGCTTTCACAGCCGAGCTTCGAGCACCTGTTTGCCGCCCTGAAGGCACCAATAAAATTTGGCCTGCCAAAAGCTGCTGGCATAGATCGCTCTCCAGCTCTTCGGGCGTGTCGCATCTATCTGTGGCACCCTCATCCGATTGCAAATCGTTCAAGTCGAGACCAGTTTGACTTTTAGCGTCAGGCCCCAATTCAGCCCTTTTAATGCTATCATCAGCAGTATGCTTCGATGCGCCCGAGGGCCAATAGATGTCATTGCGGTTTGCGGTGCTTTCTATCTGTCTTACATCCGTCTCAGTCGTCGAAGTCACGGGGCCAACTTGCAACATAAGATCTGATTCCGACCGTGTTTCGGAGAATGCGTCAAATTCATCCACTTCATCAGCTACGTGACTACATGCGCCGAATAAAAGCAGACAGAGCGCGACGCCAATCCTCATACTCAAGATCCCCCTGCTGATGTACCACTCTGCTTAATGGCAACCCCGGATGGCCCGAATATTCCACCCCTTTGCCAAACAGCAATGCTTTCGCCACCGCTCTGCTCGATATTGTAAGACAAACCCACGCCTTCTTGAACCAGAAGCGCGCTATTATTTTCGTTAGTCTGATTAATCGCACCCGTATTTCCAATACCGGACTGTACAAGCGCGGCATCATTACTGTCGCCCTCTTGTGAAATGGACGCCGAATTTGCAACACCAATTTGTCCAATCAACGCGTTGTTCGCTACACCGCTGCTTCCCCCAACACCCTGCTGGGTGATTGTGGCCTCATTGCCTACCCCTGCCGCAAACACCTCCGCCTGATTGGAATTCCCGGTTTGAGATATGGATACACCCTCAGGTGAATTAGCCCCATTGTTGCGGCCGATTATGCTTATTCGCGCTGTGTTACCGGAGCCGCTCTGCTCAACACTGGCGACGTTATCCCGGCCCCGTTGCTGCACAATCGCAGCGTTCGACTGTCCGGTTTGTTCGATCGTCGCTGTATTGCGCCGCCCAATCTGCTCAATCTCGACAAATGGGCTATGACCCTGGCCAAATGCAGATAGTGCCAAAGCTGTCGAACAGCAGAGGCCCGCAAGTACTCTTGTGCATAAAAACAGTAGTTTGCGCATTTGATTGTATTGTTCTGACGATGCAGCGGTGAGCTCAAATATCAACCGCGGCAGACCTGGCACTCTACTGAAGAGAATGCAGACCTGCCGCAATTGAAGACCGTGCAGGCGGGTTAGCTTCCGCCACCAACCTGTGTAACGTTGGCAATGTTCCCATTACCGGTTTGGAAGACGTCCGATACATTGGTGCCGAACGATTGATCAACTGTCGCACTGTTATCGTTTCCTAGCTGATCCACAAGCGATATGTTGTCGAATCCGGCCTGATCAACATCAGCTATATTGAGCGTTCCATCTTGTAGAATGTCGGACTCGTTATCGAGACCCACGTCAGTGAGGAATGCCTGGTTGTCAGAGCCTCGCTGCTCAATAAAGGAGTCGCCGTCGGATCCGGTCTGATCGACATCAGCAAAGTTATTTGAATCAAACTGGTTCACCGACGATAGATTGTTATTCCCTGACTGATCGATATCGGCAGTGTTGTCCGTACCATCCTGCGCCACAAATGAGATGTTCTGAAATCCGCCCTGGTCGACATTTGCATCGTTATCATCGCCGTCTTGGGTAATGGTTGACTGAGCAAATGTCCCTGACTGAATCACATCAGCATCCTGGGACCCACCATCCTGATCGATGTCGGAAATATTGTCACTTCCAGTTTGCGAGACGTCTGCCGTTTGCAGCACTCCAAACCCGAGAAAGCCATCTGCATCTTGGTTTACCGTAGCGGAATTATCATCACCTAGCTGGTCAATATCCGTATCAGTTCCGCCGAAGAAACTGCCACTCGTGGTCTGGTTCACAAGGGCCTGGTTGCGTGCACCCACCTGAAGAATGTTCAGATCATTGTTGCCGAATGTTCCGGGACTAACAGCTTCGACATTGGAGCTTTGCGTCACGAGAACGTCGTTGTCGTCCCCGTCCTGACGGACAACCGCATCATTGAACCCGTCTTCCTGGGTAATATTAGAAGTGTTTCCATTTCCAATCTGCTCCAATGACGCTTCGTTCGGTCCATCGAAACCAAAAAAAGTAGCGCTGAAAGACTGATCAATATCAGAGGTATTATTATCACCGGTCTGGGTCACCGAGGCCGTCTGGCTACCACCGGCGGCGAGATCCTGGATTATGCCTGAGTTGTTTCCGGCTCCGTCCTGATTAACGGTCGCCGTCTGGTCTCCCACTCCTGGATCGCTGTCCTGGATTATACTCGACGCGTTCCCGCCAAGACCATTCTGATTCACGGTAGCAGTGTTTACTCCCCCGCTCGTGAACAAATCAGTTTGGGTGATGGTTGAGGTGTTGTCGAAGCTTGGATCGCCGTCGCTGCCCTGATTGGACGTCGCAACATTTCCACTTCCAACCTGAGTAATCGATGTGGCGTTCCCCTGTCCGTTTTGCGTCGCCGTCGCCACGGCATTGAATTGACCCGGCTCAGCATCAACTGGCGAACCGTCGCGGCCGATGGCATCCAGGACGGGTGCACCGTCTGTCAGGGTCTCTTGATTGATATCAACCGTGTTTGGTGCGCCTGGGGGCGTCACGTCTGTCGAGTTTTGCGTTACAAGTGCAAAACCTTCACCGTCGCCGCCTTGCGTAACTGTTGATACATTGTTTGCCGTACCAAACGTACCAGACCCTACGGCGTCAGTTTGCAGAACATCTGCGACCTGCCCGTCATCTCCATCTGCATTATCTTGCGTAATTGTGGAGATGCTCTCCTCGCCATCCTGGAAGACCGTGGCGTCATTGTTGTTGCCAGTTTGGTTGATTGTGCTCGTCTGCACTGACGGAGCCGGAGGTGGAGTTTCCTCTCCTTCTTGAGCACTAGAGTGGGCTCCCACGAGCGCAACTGTCGCTGTAGAAGCAAGTAGTAATCTGAGCATTTTGCTCTCCTTGGTTGGTTTGAGCGGTGATCCCCGCTCTTCAGCTATTTGATTGAGGAATGAGCCCAGCCGACGGCACGTCGGCTGGGCGAGTTTGCTTAACCGCCGATCTGCGTCACGGTTGCCGTGTTACCGTTGCCATTCTGAAGCACATCCGAAACATTTGTGCCGCCAGACTGATTTACGCTGGCACTATTCTCATTGCCGATCTGACTGACGAATGAATCGTTATCAAAGCCGGCCTGTATAACGTTCGCAATGTTATCATCGCCTAGCTGGTCGATATCGGAAAAATTATCGTCGCCGCTATCCGAAAGCGAAGCATTATTATTGCTGCCTTCTTGGGCGATCGTAGAAAGACCGTTGTTTCCAGTTTGATCTACGTCCGCAATATTACCGAAGATATTCTGCGTCACGGTCGAAGAGTTGTCTGCTCCGGACTGATCGACCTCAGCGTTGTTCTGATCGCCCGTTTGGGACAAGTTCGAGGAATTCCCGATACCGCCTTGTGTAACCGCCGCGATATTGAGTGACCCGGACTGGCCAACAATAGAGCTGCCGCCGCTTCCAGTTTGATCTACATCCGCGTTGTTACCAAAAACCGCCTGCGTAACTGCTGACGAGTTATTTGCCCCGGATTGATCGACACTAGCTACGTTTTGGTCATCGGTTTGCACGACCGTTGAAACAAGCAAATCGCCAAGCTGCGTGACATTTACGATGTTCGAATTACCGATCTGATCAACATCGGAAGAATTGTCGCTGCCTGCTAGTGTTGTACTACCATCAGCAGAGACCCCTTGATTGACAAAGGCCTCATTGAAATCACCAATCTGATCGGTATTCGAGGTGGCTGCTGTTTGGAAAGACTGAGTAGTTTCCGCGGCATTGGTGTTACCATCCTGGATAATAACCGCATCGGTCAATGCGGAATTACCTTCCTGGAAAACTTGGGCACTGTTCGTGTCCCCAGTTTGCGTGACTGAAGCATCAGTATCCGTGTTCAGATCTTGATCAATATTGGCAAAATTATTATCGCCAGCATTCTGATCGATTGACGCGGTAGAGTCCAAGCCAGCTGCCTGCACAATCGTTGCTTGGCTGTTCGAACTGTCGAGCGTCTGAGTAACAGTTGCCTGATCGCCTGAGCTATCGGTCTGACCGATGTTTGCAGTGCCCCCTGTACCGTCTTGGTTGACTGTTGCTGTATTGCCAGCGCCACCTGACTGCGACAGCACAGCGACATTCAAATCGCCACCTTGGGTCGCATTCGCCGTGTTGCTGGTACCGTCCTGAACAACACCAACGGACCCATTGGTGCCGGACTGTGTGACGTCCGCAGTGCCAAGCGTTCCGGACTGCGCGATAGTGACCCCTCCATCCACGGCAGTGGTCGTGTCATCGTTGATGATGTCGCCGCTATTGGCAGAGCCGCTTTGAATAACATCTGCTTCATTGGCATCACCATCTTGACCAATGTTGGTGAAGTTTTGGCTCCCGCTTTGATTGACGAAAGCGTCGTTGCCACCAACACCGTCTTGTACGACGTTCACCACACTATCGCCCGCGGTTTGCGTTACGGTAGCAGTGTTGCCGTCTGTCGCACCGAGATTTCCTTGAACAACATCAACTCGCGTGTCGGTCCCGCTTTGATCGACCGTAGACGTGTTGCCAGTACCGTCTTGAGCAACGACAGCCAGAGCGTTCGTATCACGTGGGTCACCTGGAACGACACCATTGTTCGTAAGCAGCGTTCCGACAGTCGCCGTCAGATCAATGGATCCACCGCCATTGGCAAGATCGACGCTCTCGTCACCGTCAGGATTTCCAAGCTCAGTCTGACGGATCTCGGAACTGTTCGTGGCACCATTTCCGCTAACACCGGTATTGTTTTGAGTGACAAACGCTGCGGCTTCACCGATGTTGCCAGCATCGCCATTCCCGTCGCCCTGCAAGATTGTCGATTGGTTTGTGGGCGTGCCGAAACCGCCGGCATTACCACTGGCACCGTCGTCAGTCTGACGGACCACAGCAGTTTGTCCGAGCGCTCCGTCTGGATCATCGTCTTGAATGATGAGGGAGCTGTTCTCCTCGCCGGTTTGCACAACGTCTGCGAGGTTGTCGTCACCCACCTGCTCGATCAAGCTGCCTTGAGGGGGCGTAACAGTCACAGTATCAGGGTCTGTCGTAGGATCTGTTTGGGCCGACGCAATCCCGGCGATCAACGTCGCTGCTGCAGTCGTCAACAGTAGTTTCTTCATGAAAAAGTCTCCAATGGAAAATTAGTCACATCCCAGGATGCGAGTTCTGCATGATTAGGGCAGGCCATTGTGTGCGTGCCCAGGTACTCGTCGGCGCTGCATACGCGCGTCATCTCATAAGGATGCGCCACCTCACCGTTGACTGTCTGTCCAAAGACAATCGGTTCTCTCCCAGAACATTGAGAGGAGAAGATTATTGGCTCGAGATACTCGAGCTCCATCAAAAGGGTGACGAGTTCCGAAACGCGCTGGGCAAGTCGTGATGAAGCGAAGAAGTCAATGTTATTGTCGCAACAACTTTCAGCCGTGCGCCACCGCTTTCCGAGGGCCCTGGCTGGATCTATGTTGACTATATGTTCTGCGAACATCCCGACTTGCCCCTGTTCTAGAAGCGTTATAATTGTCGGGTGTTGTCTTTTGTCAGACAACACCCGGAGGGAAATGCTCGCAACGGGGTCCAACCTAGCTGAGCGTTTTCCTCCACCCTTTAACTGTCCGCTTTAAATCCAGAACTCACGTTCAAGCTTGAAAAAGCGGCCTCATATTTTGTTCTAATTCCGTGTCCTTGTCCCCTTTCAGTCCTTTTAAAGTACCTTCTAGCTGCACCCATTGATCAATGGACGTTCGCCCCCCTTATCGAATTTGTTGCTAATGAGATGCCGGTCTGCCGACCAGCAAACTGTCTAGTCTCAGCATCAAGACCGTTCTCCAGGGCGTACTGGTCCAGAAAAGTCTGTCCTTGAGCCTGATCAGCGAATGACCAAAGTCCTTTGCGCGCTCCTTTGGCTATCAAGCTTAAAACCGCCTTGTCGATCGCTTGCTGAACAGCAAAATTTCTTGGTTCGTTGCGCGTGATACCGGCCTCAGCTTCAAGGATATCGTCAAAACTAATGAAGCGGAATGTGTCGGCCCTCAGAAGGGTTGAGACAACGGTTTTATGCGTGACGACGTTGGCAAGAACCTCTCCGCTCTTCACAGATACCGCACGCAGATAAATTGTTACGGTATCTTGCCGATATTGGGTTGAAGCACCTATCCCTAATAGCCGAGCGCCTGCTCCACCCGTCATCGTGTTACTGTCGAAGCCGATGATTCCGCCTTCCATCAAAACACCGGCAAGTAAAAGCGGCGGCAGATCCTCCGCGGTGATTGTAGTTTCGCCCAGATAACGCTGACGCATCTCCCTAACAAGTTGCCGCTCTTTCAAGAGATTATTCAAACTCTCTCGCTCGACTACAGTAAACCAAGATCCGCTGCCAGCTTCCTGAAGCGACCTAATAAGGAGTGAAGCCCCTCCCTGAGTTACTGCTTTAGATAGGTTTTGAATCTGTTCCGCAGGTTCAAACGCGCCCGTTTGATCCTCAAAATTATAAACGGCAACTGCAATGCGAGAAACTGGTGCAGGCAGATTGTTCAGCTCTCGTTTCACCTGTGTTGTAGGCTCCGACGTAGGTCCGTATAGCCCCTCTGCTGGGGTCGCGCACGAGCTGAACGTCAACAACACGATTGCGCCCGCAATCAAGTTTTTTCCAGCAAACACTCGCTTTTACCCCACCCGATTATACCCTACCCAAATGCCTCGCGGCACCTATCCGTTTTGGTCCGTTTGCAGCACTGGAACCTCAATATCGGTGGTGGTTCCTGTCGCTGCGTCGAAAATTGAAATTCGGATGTTCTCCAAACCGCGTTCGAATTCGATCGTCTGATCACCAAAAACAACTCGCCCAAACTCTGCAGCATCTTCGCCAAAAATCGCTTCAGTCACATCGCGAGAAAGCGATGAGAGCAAACGGCTTTGAAGCTGCCGAACAAATAGATCCGACTGGCTAGTGCCTGCAGAATCGCTTTGCGGCGGCTCATTATCATTCTGAGCATCGGCGAGGCCTACAAGATGCGATGAATTAAATGGATTACCGCCAAATGACGGATTCACTGGCCGATAAACAAACTCTTGAGAAACAGAGTGCGAAAAAGAACTTGCCGCTGTCAAAGCTAATGTCAGCAAAATTTTCCGGGCTTTCCCCATGCGCCATCACCTCTTAGTTAACGGATCGGTAACCTTGCGAAAATGAGGAGTCAACCGCCTTTTCGTTGAGTTAATTTCTTTCGCACTCCTACACCAATCGCGGCACTCAACATTGATTACCAGTCAATAGAAAACCGGTACATTACTGTTTTCATGGAACTAATTTTACTATTGCAATCATCTTTCGTCATGAAGGTTGCTTTCAAGGAACGCGAATCGCATCCCGCAAAGAAACCTCAACAACATTAGGGTATTCGCTACGAATATGGGACTTAGCCCCACTCCTGTTCACAAGAATGTGAGTGCCTCAGAGTTTTGCTCGTAAAACGAGTGTGTAACAGAATTCATAACTCGCCAGATAAGAATTTTGGCAATTAATCATTATGTCGGGCGATAATCAGAAGTTCTCATTATTAGCCGGGTGCTAATTTCTATACTCTTACGGCGGGCTGATATTTTGCCCGTGCATATGTAGATAAAAATCTCTCGAGGAGTGGCGAAACACCTAGACAATCGACTCGCTAACCGACCTTAGCGGGCAATCGAAACGGGATATTGTACTAATAAAAAATGTTTGGACGCGAAAAATCATGACGCGGGAGACCACGTAACGATGATTACCCTCGGAAACAATCTACTAGGTCGATACATGCTAGTTTGAAGATTGGAGGGTTCCATTAAGACTGCACGACGAGTAACCCGATTTTATTAAGAACGTTTTTTATTGCGCGCGATAAAGCAAATGCCCGATCTTGATCAATCCTTTTCGAGCCTGGCGGCACTCTATACCTCAGGACCAATTAGATCGGTTATTACATTTAGGTGAGTGGGCCCGTGTACCGCTGAGATAAGATTCTCCAAGCGGGACATTGTTTCGGGCAACATTCGGGCAACGTCGATTGCGGTAGAGATAGAATTCCTATTGCGCTAAACTACCGCAAGCTTCTGGTTAGAACGATAAATGCCTCAAAAACTCAAAGGTTTCGCTTTCTTGGGGTAGCCTCCGAAGGCAGAGGTCAGAGGTTCGAATCCTCTATGGACCGCCATATCATCGTTCAGACACCTTATCCTCTTGCCTTTCGCCTTCAGCATGCAAGAATTCGAACAACAGATAAGCAGCCTGCCAATGCGGCGCTGCGCGGGAGGCATTTATGAGCGAATTCGACTACATCATCGTGGGCGCAGGCAGTGCAGGCTGCGTGCTGGCAAATCGGCTGACCGAAGATGGCAAAACCACCGTTTTGCTTCTCGAAGCCGGGCCAAAGGACAAGTCGATGATGATCCATATCCCGGTCGGATATGCGTCCACGTTGAAGGATCCGAAAGTCAACTGGATGTACGAGACCGAGCCAGATCCTGGCACCAACGATCGCACCCATGTCTGGCCCAGAGGCAAAGTGCTTGGAGGGTCGTCCTCCATCAATGGCCTGCTCTATATCCGCGGCCAAAGAGAAGACTATGACGGTTGGGCCCAAATGGGCCTTCGCGGTTGGTCCTACACGGATCTTCATCCCTATTTCATCAAAAGCCAGAATCAGGAACGCGACGGCCTTGACGAACACGGCAAGGGCGGTCCTCTCAACGTTTCTGACGTCACCGAAAAGCATCCTGTCTCCGACGCAGTGATCGATGCTGGCGTCGCGCTGGGCCTTCCCCATAGAGACGTGAACGGCGAGGATCAGGAAGGTATCTGCTACTATCAGCTCACGGTGAAGGACGGCAAAAGATGCAGTGCGGCGGTCGCGTACCTGAACCCGGCAAAATCGCGCCAGAACCTCAAGATCGAGACGGAAGCGCTTGCAGCCAGGGTGCTGTTCAATGGCAAACGCGCCGTCGGGGTGGAATACACGCAGGGAGGACAACGCAAGGCGGCGAAGGCACGAGCCGAAGTCATTTTGTCGGGCGGGGCTATCAATAGCCCTCAACTGCTCGAGCTCAGCGGAATCGGAAATCCCGAAACCCTACAAAATCAGGGGATCGACGTCGTCTCAGCTCTTCCCGGCGTCGGAGAAAATCTCCAGGATCATTTTGTGCTCGGCAATCGCTATCGCATGAAATCGGATGCGCCTTCGGTGAACAAGCAGTCGCGTGGTATCGCGCTCGTGGGCGAAGTCTTTAAATTTCTGACCCAGCGAAAAGGCCTTCTGACCCTCTCTGCTGCCCACATCGCCGCCTTCGTGAAGACACGCCCTGAATTAGCCACGCCGGATGTTCAGTTCCACATCCTGCCAGCTACCATGGATATGCAGAAGATGACCGAGACCGGCGACATGCAGCTTGAGAAAGAACCAGGCATCACGATCGCGCCTTGCCAGCTCAGGCCTGAAAGTCGCGGGAGTGTGCACATGCGCTCCGCCGATCACACCGAGCACCCGGCAATCAAACCCAACTACCTCACGGACCCCCTCGACCAGCAGACCGCCGTTGCTGGCCTTCGCTGGGCCCGAAAATTCACGGAGCAACCCGCGTTGGCGAAGTACATTCAGCACGAATTAGAGCCCGGTGACGAAGTACAGTCGGACGAGGATCTGCTTGCTTTTGCACGAGAAACCGGCGGCACAATTTATCATCCTGTCGGCACTTGCAAAATGGCACCGGACGGAGACGCAATGGGAGTTGTCGACGGCGAGCTGCGCGTGCGCGGTGTTGAAGGCCTTCGCGTGGTGGACGCATCGATTATGCCCCGCCTTGTCAGCGGAAATACAAACGCCCCGACCATCGCGATTGCAGAGAAGGCAAGCGACATGATCAAGGCCGCAGCAAAAAAGCCTGCCCTTGCCTGATACCTCGGTTGGCCACATGTCACGTGGAAAGCGTCCGACAACGATCGGGCGCGGCTAAGTCTGCCAAAAGAGCAGTGGAGAGTAATCAAAATGGACGTGCTGATCGCTATGATCGTTTTCGTTGTCAGCCATGTTGTGGTGTCGCGCTCACGCATCAAGCCGATGGCGATCGAAGCATTTGGGGAGCGGGCATTCCGTGCCGGTTACTCCATGATGTCTCTCATGCTGCTAGCGTGGGTCGTCATTACGATGATCAATGCCGATCGGATCATCTTCTGGGCGGCGCCTGGCTGGAGTTATCCCTTCGCGGCAATCATGACGATCATCGCATTCATTCTGATCGGTCTTGGATCCTTTGTTCCAAACCCTTTATCGGCCTCCTTCCGGAAGAAGGGATACGACCCGGAAAAACCGGGGATTGTCGGCTGGATCCGCCACCCACTCATCTGGGGCCTGACGATTTGGGGATTTGCACATATCCCGGCCAATGGCGATTGGCCGAGCCTCATCCTATTCGCAGGTACAGCGCTCTTCGGCTTCATTGGCACACGGGGGCTCAGCAAGAGATATGAGGCTCGCCTTGGCACAGAAGCTTGGCAAGAGTTAACGCCAGCCAGGGGTCATATTGATGTTAACGCTATTATTGGCGTCGTTTTTGGACTCGCGCTTTGGGCCACGATCCTGGTTGGCCATGGGCATCTGTTCGGCGTCGATCCCTTGGCCGTCCTACAAGCGCAGTTCGAGATCGGCTGATTAGATATGAAGCGCGTGGCCGAGGCCGCGCAGCGCAGCTTCCTGTAGAGCTTCACCTTGCGTCGGGTGGGCGTGGATCGTGCCGCCAATATCTTCAAGCCGGGAGCCCATTTCGATGGCGAGCCCAAAGCTCGCCGCAAGCTCAGCACACCCCTTCCCGACTGCCTGAATGCCAAGCACAAGATGATTATCTTTACGGGCAACAACCCGGACGAACCCGTCAGTGCGCTCAATCGCCAGGGAACGCCCATTAGCAGCCAGCGGAAAGCTGGCCGAAATGATGTCATGCCCGGCAGCCTTGGCCTCGTCCGGCGATAGACCGGCGCTGACAATTTCCGGATCAGTGAAGCAGATCGCCGGGATCACCTGCTTGTCCCAGCGGCGGGTTTCACCGGCAACAATCTCAGCAACCATTTCGCCCTGCGCCATCGCCCGGTGGGCGAGCATCGGTTCACCCGTAACATCGCCAATGGCATAGATACCAGTCATGGCAGTCCGGCAACGATCATCGATTTTGAGAAATGGACCGTCCATATCAATCACCAGGTTCTCGCGCCGCCAACCCTCGGTGACAGGTTTCCGACCCACCGTAACGAGCATCTTCTCTGCGGGAGCGGAAGCCAACCCGCCATCGGTCTCGATCACTAGCTCACCGGCCTCATGCCCGGAGGCTTTCGCGCTCAAGTGAAGCTCGATACCCAAAGCCTTCAACCGCGCCATCACAGGCTTCGTCAGCTCCTTGTCGTAGAGCGGCAGAATACGATCTTCCATCTCCACGATAGAGACTTTCGAACCCAGCTTCGCGTACGCCATGCCAAGCTCGAGCCCTATATACCCCGCGCCCACGACTGCCAGCGAATCGGGAACCATGTCCAGCGAAAGAGCGTCAGTAGAGGACAGAATATCACCACCGAATGGCAGATGCGGCAGCTCAACCGGAATGGAACCGGTTGCAATACAGATATTCTCTGCACTGATTTTTATGACGCCGTCTTCGCCCTGCACCTCGACCGTTTTTCCATCGACAAAGCTCGCCCATCCGGAAACAACTTTGACTTTTGCTTTCTTCAGGAGGCCACCGACACCGCCCGTGAGCTGATCAACGATCCCGTCTTTCCAGGCCACGGTCTGTTTCAAATCGATTTTCGGTTTGGAATTCTTGATCCCGAGAGCGTTCTTCTTCGAAAAATGAACGGCCTTCTCGAATTCATCTGCAGCGTGGATCAACGCCTTGGACGGAATGCAGCCCACATTGAGGCAGGTGCCACCTAACGCTTCGGCATCCACGATAATCGTATCGAGCCCGAGCTGCCCCGCACGGATCGCAGCGACATATCCGCCGGGCCCAGCTCCAATGACCAGAAATTTACAGGAAAGATCCGCCATCTAGTCCTCTATGAAAATGGTTGCGGGGCTCTCCAACAGGCCCTTGATCCGTTGAATGAAGACAGCCGCATCCCACCCATCGATCACACGGTGATCGAAGCTCGAGGACAGATTCATCATCTTACGCGGAACAAATTCGCCATCCTGCCAGACTGGCAATGTGCGCATCTTGTTCACACCAATAATCGCAACTTCGGGATAATTGATCACAGGCGTTGTCACGACGCCACCAAGCTTGCCAAGAGACGTGATTGTGATCGTAGACCCGGTCAGTTCCTTGCGGCTTGCAGTTCCGGATTTCGCAGCATCCGCAAGTCGCGAAACCTCCTCCGCGCATTCGCGCAAGGAAAGGCTCTCGACGTGTCGAATGACCGGGACAACGAGACCGTTATCAGTCTGTGCTGCCACCCCCATATGCATGCCGCCATACTGATGGATAATGCCTGCATCATCATCGAACCTGGCATTCATCTGCGGTTGCTCTTCAATCGCCCTTGCCATCGCACGCATGAGGAAAGGCAACAGCGTAAGCTTTACCTGGCCATCTTTACGTTCCTTGTTCAGGCGTTCCCGCAATTCTTCCAACGCCGTCATATCCACCTCATCTACATAGGTAATATGAGGAATGCGAGACTTGGCGCGGGCCATTTGCTCGGCGATCTTTCGTCGAAGTCCAACGACCTTGATCTCTTTGACGGACACATCGGCTCCACGCCCATTGCTGACTGGAGCAGCGCTGCCCCCAGCCGCAAGGAACGCGTCGAGATCTTCGTGGGTGATGCGCCCAGCGCCAGCGGAGCCCGCGACATGTCGAAGGTCGACACCCGCATCCAATGAGCGTTTCCGAACGGATGGAGACGCCAGGGGTTTCTCTCCTGGCGACCGCATGGGCGCAGGCGGCGGTGAACTTACGGGTTTCAAGCCAGGAGGTTCTGGCTTCCCAACGGGGTCGGGCTTTGTCGTGACCTCGGGCTTTTCAACCTTGGGCGCGGCTTTGGGAACTTCGACCGCCTCGCCCGGCTTCACATTTCCGTCGCCATCGACCTCCAGGCGAATGATCGGGGCCCCCACGGCCACCACTTCCCCGATTTCCGCGCCCAGCCAGACGACTTTACCGTCTCGCGGTGCCGGGATCTCAACAGTCGCCTTGTCCGTCATTACCGAGGCAAGCACGTCATCTTCGCGCACCTCAGTACCAATGCTGACATCCCACTCAACGAGCTCCGCCTCGGCAACACCCTCACCTATGTCAGGCATCCGAATTTCATGCACGCCCATCAGGCAGGCTCCATCGCTCTTTTGAGGGCCGCACCCACACGTTTCGGACCGGGAAAATACTCCCACTCCTGCGCATGCGGATACGGCGTATCGTATCCCGTCACGCGAGCTGGCGGAGCCTCAAGACTGTAGAAACAGTGATTGGCAACAAGAGTCACAAGCTCGGATCCAAACCCGCAGGTTCGCGTCGCTTCATGCACAACGACGCATCGACCGGTCTTCTTTACCGAGGCAATAATCGTATCAAGATCCACCGGAACAATAGACCGAAGATCAATCACCTCTGCATCAACACCGGTTTCTTCAGCCGCCGCAAGCGCGACATGGACCATCGTGCCATAGGCGATCACCGTAATTTCGCTGCCTTCACGACGAATGGCGGCTTTGCCGAGATCCACGGTATAGTGCCCATCGGGAACATCACCCAGCTCGTGTTTCGACCACGGAACAACCGCTCGATCATGATGCCCATCGAAGGGTCCATTGTAGAGACGCTTCGGCTCCAGAAATACGACTGGATCATCATCCTCGATAGCTGCGATCAACATACCTTTCGCATCATAGGGATTGGACGGGATCACCGTCTTCAATCCCGCAACATGGGCAAATAAAGCCTCAGGGCTTTGCGAGTGCGTCTGCCCGCCATAGATACCGCCGCCCGTCGGCATCCGCACCGTCATGGGTGCTGTAAAGTCCGCGTCTGATCTGTGTCGCAGGCGTGCAGCCTCAGAAACAAGCTGATCGTAGGCGGGGTAAACATAGTCAGCAAACTGAATTTCAACGCAAGGCCGTAATCCGTAGGCTCCCATGCCAATGGCAGCCCCAACAATACCACTCTCATTGATCGGCGTATCAAAACAGCGATGCCGGCCATACTTTTCCTGAAGCCCTTTGGTGCACCGAAACACGCCGCCGAAATAACCGACATCCTGGCCGAACACGACAACCCGCTCATCCCGTTCCATACAAACGTCCTGGGCGTCGCGGATCGCCTCGATCATGGTCTTGCGCGCCATCAGATACCAGCCTCCTGGCGCTGGCGAATGAGATGACTCGGCAACTCCTTGTAAACATCCTCGAACATGTCTTTCGGACTCGGATGCGGCCCATCATGGAGGGTTCCGTTTGCTTCAGCTTCCTTCTGCACGCGCACGACTTCACTCTCGATCTCCGCCGCCGTCTGCGTATGTCGCTCTTCGGACCAGATGCCTAGCTTAATCAGATAATGCTTCATCCGCTCGATCGGATCGCCCAGCGGCCAGGACGCTGACTCCTTCTTTGGTCTGTATCCGGATGGATCGTCAGATGTTGAATGTGGGCCTGCGCGGTAAGTGACATACTCAATCAGAGTCGCCCCAAGCCCCTTTCGGGCTCGTTCCACCGCCCATTTGGCAACCGCATAAACCGCAAGATAGTCATTCCCATCAACGCGCAGAGAAGGAATTCCAAAGCCAAGACCGCGCGACGCAAACGTGGCGGCTTTGCCCCTCGCAATTCCCTGGAACGTGGAGATCGCCCACTGATTATTCACGATGTTCAATACGACCGGAGCCCTGAATGTCGATGCGAACACCATCGCGGAATGGAAATCGGATTCCGCCGTAGCTCCATCGCCGATCCAGCCGGAGGATATCTTGTTGTCGCCAGCAATTGCCGAAGCCATGGCCCATCCAACGGCCTGAACGAACTGCGTTCCCAGATTACCCGAAATCGAGAAGAAGCCATGCTCCTTGGAAGAATACATGATCGGCAATTGCCGCCCGTGCAGAGGGTCAGCCGAGTTCGAGTAGATCTGGTTCATCATGTCGACCATCGGATAGTCAGTGCTGAGCAGCAGCCCCTGCTGACGATAGGTCGGGAAATTCATATCCCCTTTGCTGAGGGTGGCCTGGAAAGCGCAGGCAATGGCCTCTTCGCCGAGAGCCTGCATGTAGAAACTTGTCTTTCCCTGCCGCTGCGCCATGAGCATACGAGCATCGAATGCCCGCACGGTCATCATATCCCGGAGGCCTTTTAAGAGGCTTTCGTCGTCGAGCGTTTCGGCCCAGTCGCCGACCGCGTCACCTTTATCGTCAAGCACTCTGATAATGTCATAGGCAAGATGATGGATATCCTGCGCATCCACATCGACCGGTGGCCGGCGAGTCGCGCCTGCTTGTGGCACCTCGAAACTGCTGAAATCAGGATTGTCCCCCGGGCGGCATTCCGGCTCAGGAACATGGAGACTGAAAGCGATGTCGTCAGTCATAACAATTCAAAACCAATCTTTCTCAAAGGGCAGACACCAGCAAATTGAGGCCGCCAAATGGGCTCGTTTGGTCCCCATCCGGCTAGATTTCATGACACAATTATCCTCTATATGAAAGAGAATGATTTTTTGAATTTCCTATAATAAAGGACAATTTATTCCAATCATTGGGAATAACCTATCATTGCGCCGCAGCATTTCTTAAAAACAAACAATTTAAAACCGTGAAGATACCAGTTTCTTGTACAAGCGGGCCGGGCGTATCTGTCGGCACCCCCCCAACGAAGCAGGCAGGAAGCGGCTGATGCCGGTCTATCAGCGGTTTTCGTATCCTGCTTACGCCTAGCCCTGACTGGCATTTTTGATTAGAGGACACTAGAGGGGTTCGGAGGGTGCAGACACATGAGCAAGAGAGAGTCCGAGCCAACGATGCGCCGTCGCCTGAAGCACTACTTTACCATCTGCGCTATCGCCCTTGCGTCCTGCGCTGGTCCTGAAGAGACCACCGATCAGAACGACCTGAAAGTCGTCACGACATTCAGCGTAATTGCGGACATGGCGAGGAACGTCGCAGGCGATGAAATTGAAGTGGTATCGATCACCAAGCCAGGCGCGGAAATTCATGGCTACGAACCAACACCCCAGGACCTGGTACGGGCAACGGATGCCGATCTCATACTATGGAATGGGATGAACCTAGAACTCTGGTTTGAACAGTTCTTAGGTAATCTCGGAGACATCCCGTCGTCCACCATCAGTGAAGGCATTGATGCAATTCCCATCGCCAGCGGATCATACGAAGGGAAAGCCAACCCCCACGCCTGGATGGGGCCATTGGACGCGATGGTTTACGTAGACAACATCGCATCCGCCTTGGCAGAGCTGGATCCCGAGAACACCGAGACATACATCGCCAACGCAACGAACTACAAAACGCGAATCCAGAATGTCACCGACCCATTGAGGCGCGTCATCGATGCAATCCCGGAAGAAAGGAGATGGCTTGTAACCTGCGAGGGTGCCTTCAGCTATCTCGCTCGGGATATGGGGCTTAGAGAACTCTATCTCTGGCCAATGAATGCTGACGAAGTAGGGACACCGCAACAGATAAGGAATGTAATCGATCAAGTTCGGGAAAATGATATTCCCGCCGTGTTCTGCGAAAGCACAGTAAGCAATGCGCCTGCCATTCAGGTTGCACGGGAAACAGATGCTAATTTCGCCGGTGTGCTATATGTTGACTCCTTGAGCGGTCCTGAGGGCCCGGTGCCCACATATCTCGATCTGTTGGAAGTAACGACCACGACGATCGCAGAAGGATTGGCGCAAGCCTCAAACTAGCTGGATAACCCCATGAGCACGTCTGAACCGATTACAGAAGACAAAGCCAAATCGGAGTCATCCTCGGATATCTCCAATGACGGGATAAGCGCCCGCGACCTGACGGTTGTCTATCGCAACGGGCATACCGCGCTCGAAAAGGTTGAATTCAAAATCCCCCGCGGCACGATTACAGCGCTCGTGGGCATAAACGGTGCCGGGAAGTCCACACTCTTCAA
>JBCCIW010000013.1:0-26868 GCA_039028055.1 Pseudomonadota bacterium
AATGACGTTAACGCCAGCCGCCTTCAAGTCTTCTTGCACCTTTTCGCGGACATCTTGATCAAATCCCCGCAGCACGAGGTCCTTACGATAAACAAGTGTGGTCTCAGCACCGAGCCCTGCAAATACGTGCGCAAACTCGACTGCAATGTATCCACCGCCCGCAATAACTATATGCTCGGGCAATTCGCGGAGATCAAATATCTCGTTCGATGTAATTGTTCGCTCTACACCGGGCAATTCTTCAGCCGACGGACACCAGGGTGTTCCGCCTGTGGCCAACAGAATACGCTCCGCCGTAATTTCTTGACCGGACAAGCTAAGTCGAACCGAATTCGGCCCACTTAGTGCCGCTCGCTCTTCATAAACAGAAACGCCAGCGTTTAGCTGGCCAGACATGTAGATGCCTGAAAGGCGCGATACCTCATCTGCGATTGCAGCCATGCACTTTGAGTGATCGTATTCTGTATCACCAAACTCCCAACCAAATCCCTTGGCGTCCTTGAACCCTTTTCTGAACATGCTGGCGTAAACCATCAGCTTTTTGGGTACGCAGCCCCGGATTACGCAGGTACCGCCCATACGGTATTCTTCAGCGATACCAACTTTTGCTCCGGATTGAGCTGCAATCCTCGCAGCTCTGACGCCACCAGAACCGCCTCCAATGACAAACAGATCAAAGTCATAACCCATTGCAAAAACCCTTCATGCAAGATTGGGAATGTTGTGTAACCACGACCTAGTATTCGAATACGGTTGCGCCGTCTTCGTTGCCAATAATCACAGTTCTGGCAATTCCGATAAAAAGCCCATGCTCAACAATACCGGGGACACTGGATAACCGAGCGGATGTCGCTTCCGAATCTGGTATCCGACGACAGTGACAATCCAGAATGTAGTTTCCGCCATCGGTGATCAACGGCTGATCATCCTCGGTCTGGCGTAATTTCACTTTCGGTCGATCCACACCCGACGCCTCTAACGCGTCAAACACCTTCTTGGCAGTGATCGTGAATCCGAATGGCGTCACTTCAACAGGTAATGGAAACGCACCAAGGCGTTCAACCTGCTTCGAGGGATCGGCAATAACAAGCATGTGGTCCGACGCATTGGCAATAATCTTCTCTCGGAGCAAAGCCGCTCCACCGCCTTTGATGAGTGCTCCGGCCTCATCAATTTCGTCGGCACCGTCGACAGTCAGATTTATCTGCTGCACCTGCTCGACGTCCAGAAGCGGCACACCATGAGCCATGGCCAGACGGCGTGTCTCCTCACTCGTAGGCACACCGCGCACAACCAGGCCATCTGCAACCTCATCAGCAAGAAGTTCGACAAAATGCTTGGCTGTTGAGCCCGTGCCAAGGCCAAGCGTCATACCGTCTTCTACCCACTCTAGCGCCGCAATAGCAGCGTTTCGTTTTTCGCGTTCTGCACCCAAAATCGATTAGCCTCCCTGGCCCTTTTCTTTTCTCGCAGTCATTTCTGCATGGAATTGCTCAGCCCAACCCACCTTTTCGGTCTGCCGAGCTCGGCCTAAAGCAAGTGACCCCGATTGAACATCGGATGTGATTACACTGCCAGATCCGACATATGAATTTTCACCGATACTGACCGGAGCGACCAGGGCGGAATTGGAGCCCACGAACGCGCCCGCTCCAATCGTCGTTCTGTATTTGAAGTAACCGTCATAGTTGCAGAAGATGGTGCCAGCACCGAGATTTGCGCCAGCACCAACGACGCCATCTCCCAGATAAGACAAATGACTGACCTTCGCACCTTCACCGAGAACCGTCTTCTTGACTTCGACAAAGTTGCCAATCTTGACATCGGAGTGAAGCTCCGAACCCGGACGTAATCGAGCGTGTGGCCCTATTGTACAATCATCTCCGATTGTTGCGCCCTCTATATGGGTGAAGGCCTTTATCGTTGTGCCGCGACCAATTTGAACACCGGGTCCGAAAAAGACATGCGGCTCAATCGTAACGTCTTCAGATAGCTCAGTATCGTAACTGAACCATACAGATGCTGGATCGATTAAAGTTGCCCCGCCATCCATAGCCGCCACTCTCGCCCTGGACTGAAACTCCGCCTCAGCGGCGGCAAGATCGGCTCGCCGATCGCACCCCATCAGTTCAGCTTCATCCGCCAGCACAGTGCGGCAGTTCATACCCTCGGCTCGAGCGAGACCCACTAGATCTGTGAGATAGTACTCGCCTTTCGCGTTGTCATTTTTTACATTGCCTAGCAGGCGAAACATCGTCTCTGTATCGCCAGCCATCACCCCAGAGTTGCAGACCTTTATCTTCAATTGTTCAGGCGTAGCATCCCGCGCTTCAATGATAGCTTCAAGAACACCACTCGGAGATACGTCCAGACGCCCATAAAGCCCTGGATCAGCCGCTTCGAAGCCAAGAACACCCAAATCGGCATCAGCATCGAGCTCATTAAACAAGGCCTCGACTGTCTGTGGGGTTACCAGTGGGCTATCCCCGTAGAGCACGACAAGATTACCAGCTAGCCCCTTCAAAGCATCCTTGGCACACTTTACGGCGTGGCCCGTACCGTTAGGCTCATCCTGAATAACCAGGGCTGACTCACCTAGCATGTCGATGACATGGGATTTCAACGCCTCAGATCGAGGTGAGATCACACAAACGATTGGATTACATCCTAGGTTCCGAGCAAGCTCAACAGCGTAGTTCAATACAGGTTGCCCGCCCACGTGGTGCAGCACCTTAGGAGTAGCCGAACGCATTCGAGACCCTTGACCTGCTGCCAATATCACTGCGGCGCGTGTTGCCATATCCGAATCTCGCTTATTGCTGGTCATCGCAGTAAACCATCGAATTCGTTTTTGCGAGCCCCACAGGATGGCAAGGAGAATACACGCATGGCGCAGCTTAAGTTACTAGACGGCTTCACGGTGGTGTTCGACTTGGACGGAACACTTATAGATACAGCTCCGGACCTCATTGGCGCGCTAAATCAAACACTGACCAACAACGGACTGAACAGCGTTCCGGACATGGCGGTCTCCGATCTTATAGGTTCAGGAGCCAGAACGATGATCAAAGCGGGACTGTCACACCAGAATATCCATCTCCCGGAAGGCCGGATTGATAATCTATTCGAGACATTTCTAGAGATCTATATAGAGAATATTGCGGTCCGCAGCCGTCCCTACGAAGGATGTGAAGCAGCTCTTTCAAGGCTAACAGGCGCTGGCGCAACGCTCGTCGTTTGCACCAATAAGAAGCAGAACCTCGCAGACGAGTTGCTAGAAGCCCTAGATATGGCGCGATGGTTTAAGTCAGTTGTAGGGGCGGACAGTGTTCCGAATAGAAAACCCGATCCAGGTCATCTTCTCTCGGCAATTTCCGGCGTAGGCGGCGATAGAAGTCGCGCCGTTATGGTGGGCGATAGTGTTACAGATGAAAGGGCAGCCCACTCAGCTGAACTGCCCTTCATTCTCTGTCCCTTCGGCTACGGCCCAATTGAAGTTGAGCCACTTGGCAGAAGGGTGTCATTTAGCACTTATGCGGACTTTTCGGCCGAATTAGTACTTAGAACTGCGAGCAGCTAAGCTGCAACAGCGTCAGATGAATAGCTACGACGAGCAGCTCTTTCATCCATTACAACGCGGCGGCGGGGCATACCGTTCACCATGTTGCTCCGCACATCGGTGCGGGCGGACCGCATGGCCGCGATGAAGCATGCGTCGACAAGATCGACGTCAACTTCGTAACCGCGCTCGGTCCAGTATTGTTCAATTTTGTTCTTAAGACGTTTCGCACCGTCTTCAGTACACCAGTCATTAGCCATTCTACACTCCAGGTCTCAGTTATAGAGCGAACGCGGATTAGCGCTCAACCTGCCCTTCTAATGCGTGAGCTTGTTACGCCCATCTGCACGATCGAAATGGTGGAATCGATACCGCCCGGCAAGCAAAAATTTTTAAAATTCTGGGCTAGAAGAACATTAATGAATGAATGTTCATTATGAACAGTTATTCATTTTTATGACATCGTCGTACACTATTACACTTTTGGCACTTGAAACGCTAAAAATATAGCAACCGCAACGACAATCTAGAGTGACGTAAAATCGGGGATATAACCTAAGATTCCCCAGATAGGACACATTACGATTTCAACAGTTATATCGCATGTCAGCCATGCAATAATTCATACATTGTTAACCTCTTGGGCGCGAACAACGAGTACCTCGTTTATCTACTGATGCAACAGTTACGATACTTTTAAATTGGCGATATTCGCACGGGCACATCGCTTTTCTATGTACTCCACTGGTTCACGAGGAAGCTAAACCATGGATGGCGTTGTTAGAATATGACAAAGAGCCACTAGGATCTCTTTGCTGCAGTCGCAATAGGCTTCAATGAAGTATCAACGTGCAAACACTTCGATACGTCGGACTTGCTCTAATTTAAGGGAAACACCTAAGACCCTGTCCCCGGCGTTTGAGTAATCAAAACATCAAGTGGAATATCGGGTAGATTGCCAAAGTCATCGACGGCAGGGTCTTCGGGCTCTGGCTCCACAGGAACAGGCGCTGGCGGTTGTAGAAGTTGAAAGCCGAGCGCCTGCGCCGCCTGTGACTGTGGCACCGGCAACCGCCCTAACTCGTCAGCGGTAACGACCGGGTCGAAAGACTGCGGATCAACAACATCGGGCGTTATAGCTTGAAGCTCCGACAGAGCTGATGTCCCCCGCCCTGTTTGTTCAGCAGCTAGTTGCTCTGCAAGGCGCGCTGATATTTCACGGCAGTCATCAGTAATTACATCTTCTCGCTGACAAGGATGGATACCCTCGACGTCCTTAAACGCATAGTCAGACCCTTGAGTCTCGCTCGTGACCTGCTCTATTCCGAGGACCGTACTCCAGTCATTCGTCTCGGATTGCTGCGCCACCGTTATTCCCAGCGCGGCCAACTCTTCGGACACTGCACCAGCAGCTTTGGGATTGGCATCAGACTCGGCGCGGCGTGGCGCGTCTTGATCGACGACATCCACTGATGAGCACAAGGCAAGCGATCCCGCCGCGAGTATCGCCGCTGTCAAATTCAATACCTTTGTCATCATAACCCCGCTCTACGCTAAAGCATCATGCAAGACGGGAGCAATCTATCACGATCCGGCTCCGCCGCCGACAATAATCGTGCCACCCTGCGTTACAACAGCGGTGCCCCCGGGTGTCACGACACCATCCGGTGCTGCAGCGCCGCCGAAAATCGTCGCGCCTGCTGTCTGTTCAACGCGCAAGGCTGGACATCCCCCTGCAAGGGCGCAATTGCTTTGCGTAATCGATAAGGCATCAAGCCCCTCGCCCGTCTGCGTCAGCTCCACATTATGCCCCGCACCATCCTGAGTAATCGCTCCAACGAGATTGTCCCCGTCTTGTATCAGCGATGCGACATTTGACGAGCCGGACTGGCTGATTGTTCCGTCATTGCCCGAGCCATACTGCTCCAGCGTCGCGGAATTCGTGCCAGGGTCGCCGAAAGCCGCAACGGTCTGCCCGACCGACGCGATGTTACCGGCCCCGTCCTGCGTCACCGATGCATAGTTCCGATAGGCGTCCGACAATGGATTGATTTGATCAATAAAGAGGGCGTTGGAGTCGCCGCGGACATCGCCAATCGCAAGATTGTTGCCGCCCTCGCCGGACTGGGTCACCGAGAAACTGTTGCCATCTCCGACAACGGATAGTTCCGTCACCGAGCCATTTCCAGACTGACGGATCTCACCACCTTCATTGGAGTTGCCGAGGACCGAGACTTCGGCGCGGTTACCCTCACCGTCCTGCACAATCGTGGTCTGGTTATCAAACCCGGTCTGCTCAATGACAGAGCTACTGGTTACCTGCGCCGACGCAGGTGAAGCCATGGCAAAACCGCCGATACATCCAAAAACAAACGCACGCGAGAGCAAACGTCGCAGATGGGTTCGCTGTGTTTCGGCAGTCATGGCAGGGCTCCTGAAAAGGTATGTGCCTGTAGAAAAAGTTGCCCCCGGCCGCCGCGTTCTGCAGCGGCCGGGAACGAAATAAGGTCAGCTGTTATGGGAGCTGGGAAACGTTGGCGATATTGCCGCCACCGTTTTGAATGACATTGATCACGGAATCATTCGCGAATTGAGTGACGGTTGCAATATCATCGTCACCAGTCTGGAAGACATGGATCGAGTTCCGGTGTCCGCCTTGGTCGATCATAGCAAAGTTGTCGTCAAGCTGCTCTAAGCTGATTGAGTTATCGCTGCCTTCCTGGCTGATTTCAGCAACATTGCCATCATCTTCTTGGAATACAGTGATCTCATTCCGGTCACCGGATTGGAAGATGATTGCTTCATTGTTGGAGCGGAAGAAGGAGCCTGGGCCACCCTGAATGAGCTGCACAGTCAAATCGCTGCCGGGGCCTTGAACAATAGAAGCGTCATGGCCCTCTCCGGTCTGGGCCACTTGTACCAGACCGTTCGTAACGCCGATTTGATCGACGAATACAACGTTAGCATTGTCATCGGTGAACCGATGATCCTGCTCGACTTCGATAGTGCTATCTACGGTATCGCTATCCTGAAAGAGGTCGACAATGTTAGTGCCTTCAGGGCCGTCACCGAATTGAACATTTTGGTCAACGAGAATTGTGCCGCCGTCACCGAATTGTTCTACAAAAGCGTCATTATCAACGTTCTCTTGTTCTATAACGGTGCTGTTTCCATCCCCTTCTTGGGCGACAAGAGCGAAATTCTGACCTACAGAATCCACATCATTTTGTAGGATATGAACGTCACTGTGGTCAGCATTCTGAAATACTTCCGCATTATTCCCATCGTTACGTTGCTCGATGTTAACCGTCGAACCGTCACCAATTTGATCTACGAAAGCGAAGTTTGCGCCATCAACGCCAAGCGCTGGCGGCTCTTCTGATGACTGTAGAATATTCACTTCCAGGTCTGAGCCCGGGCCCTGAATAACAGACGCTTCATTTGCTTCTGCAAATCCAGCGCCGTCAAAGCCAGTTTGCTGAATGCGAACATCGCCGCCGCCTAATCCAAAACCTTGGAGCACGTCGGCAGAGTTACCGTCGCTTTGTTGATCGATCCTGGCATCTGCTCGATCTGCGGATCCGCCAAACTGATCAATCGAAGCGAAGTTGTTCGTTGTGCCAGCATCGCTTGCACCTTGAACAATCAATGCAACAGACCCATTCAAACCATCCTGAGAAACTAACGCTTCGTTGCTCAGTGTTCCATCTTCCGGAGTATCAGAAAACTGATGAACGCTGGCAACATTACTTGGTCCACCATCAGCCGTATTAATCTGCTCGACTTCCGCGAAGTTTCCATTACCGTTTTGGTCAATTACACCGAGGTTGGTTGCAACATTGAAGCTGCCTGGCGCGCCAAGATCTGACTGAACGATTGTGGCACCATTATCATTCCCGGTTTGGGTGAGTTGCGCCTGATTCTGATCGCCTGTTTGCTCAATCGTACCGTCATTAACAAGGCCACCAAGATTGGTCATGGTTTGCTCGAGGTTGGCGGTTTGACTTTGAGGATCATCGCCGAACAACGCGTCCGTTGGTAGGGGTTTGTCGATTTCCGGCAAATCTGGCTTATCTGGATTTACGCTGAAATTCAGCGGTGTTTTATCTGGTTTCACGATCGGCGTTGTATCCGCCGCTGCAAATGACATTGGCAGAGCCAGCGCCAGTGCAGCAGTCGTTAATAGTTTCGTGCGCATTATACATCTCCTGAATTGCGCGTGCTTCAAAGAAGCACTACCATTCAGGGCGCAGCCGTTTCGGCTGTCCCCGAGGAGGGGCCCGGTCTGAACCGTCAAACTCTGGCCGGGCCTCCCCTCACCCCTTCCACACATCTTGCTCAAGACGCGCAGCTGGAGATCTCTTTTTACCGGTGCTCTGGGCTATCCTAACGGTTGCCAAGCCTGCCCGGCGTAAACTCAAATCAGTCGTTCCTCTTGTGTCTTTCCCTCATCACTGTTCGACGTCGTTTAACTCTTATGGCGGGGAGACAGCCTGAATGGGCGCATTACCCGCCGACGCTCTGCCATCTCTCAAATTAGCCAGGCTTTGTGCCGTATCCTGCGTAATCGCCATCTGCCCCTGACTATTCTTTACTACGCCTTCTGTAGAGGCGATCGCCGCTAACGCGTCCGCCAATGCCCTGTTCAAGGGGGCGGGAGTTACTGGGCGGTCCACGACCTGCTGTGCCGCTGGCTGCCGCTGCGGGTTAGCTATCGCTGCCGATTGGGCAGACTGTACCCGTGCACCCTGTTGCCGCGACGCAGAAGCAACACCAGAGACTGTCGATGTCTCGGCTCGCGCTTGAGGAGCTACAGCTTGCGATGCCTGAGCATTTTGCGATGCCAACTGTTGCGGCTCCCGAGCAGCTGCGGCAGCAAGCCGCTCGGCCTCCTGTCGTTCCATGGTCTCTCGTAGGATGCGGTTCTGCCTGCGAACGTTGCCTGCAGCGGCGAAAAACTCGTAGGGAAGGCTGTCATTGAAACGATCATTGAAGGCTGGCGCATAAGCGGTGCGATAGTGATTGATCGCTGCGGCACCCGCGGCATCGTCATTAAAGGCCCAAAGCCCCAACTCTGCGCCTTCTACCACCATGCCGTAGACCGCTTTTTCAAGCGCTTGGCGAACGGCCAGATGACGTGGTTGGTTCATGGTAATTCCCGCTTCGGCTTCAAGCAATTCCTGGAATGACACAAACCGGAATGCGTTTCCTTGAACGGCGACTGACGCGATACGTTGCTCGGAACTGATCGAAATAAGAACCTCACCCGTCTTTACACTGACAGCACGAAGATAAACCGACACTGCGTCTTCGCGATACTCCGTATTACCCCCTATTCCGAGATACCGGGCACCCGCTCCGCCGGTGATGGTATTCGTATCGAAACCGGTTATTGCTCCTTCAATCAGTACCCCGGCAAATTTCAGTGCCGGGAGAGCTTCGCGATTGAGCTGCTCTTCCCCGAGATAACGCTTTCGCATGTCCAGAATGATTTGGCGCTCGCGCAACAGGTTCTGCAAATTCTCTCGTTCTATCACTGAAAACCAGCGGCGGTTTCCAGCGTCCTGAAGCGCCTTTATAAGTATAGGTGTCGGACCTTGAGTGACAGCCCTTGAAAGGTTCTGCCCAGCAGAACTCGGCTGAAATGCGCCGGTCTCATCTGCCAAACCATAAACAGCGACAGGGATTGGCGCTTGCGGACCAGGCAACCATTTCAAAGTATGTTCTGTAACGGTTACCGGATTAAGTTCGGCGTCGGCCAAACGCATTTCTGGTCTAAAACCGGGCGTTGCAC
Organism: Pseudomonadota bacterium; assembly: GCA_039028055.1. Taxonomy (GTDB): domain Bacteria; phylum Pseudomonadota; class Alphaproteobacteria; order Caulobacterales; family Hyphomonadaceae; genus CALLCD01. The sequence goes on from JBCCIW010000013.1 coordinate 9,354, forward strand.
ATGCTGCTAATGCGATCAGTGTTCCGACGATTGCGAAGCTGCGTGTTATGATGGTCATTCTACCATCTCCTCCCTTTCTAGGCAGATATCATCGCTAATTGGCTGAAAATATTGGTAAAACGATCTCCGTCATCTGCCCTGTCGTTGCATCGAAGACTTCAATCGTGACGTTATCCAAACCACGTTCGAAGGATATGCTCTGCTCCCCGAATTGAACCGTGCCGCTCTCCTGCGGATCATCACCGAAGATTGCATCAGTGACTTCTCTGGCTAGTCCGGATAGAAGGCGGCTTTCCAATTGCCTAAGGAACAGTTCGGCTTGAGTGGTTTCTGCGACGTCATCGATCGGCGGCTCGTTATCGTCCTGAGCCGTTGCGATACCGAGAAGGTGCGCCGAGTTAAAAGGGTTACCGCCAAAAGAAGGGTTAACCGGTTCATAAACTAGGTCCTGAGCATGCGCCAACGAACCCGCGATCGATAGGCTCAGTATAATAGAGTACACCGTACCACTGCACCGGACTGCCATTCTGCCGTCTCCTGACTAATTTTTCGACGTGAAACGTCCCCAAGAATTATTAAACATTTTGCAAGAAATCGGTCAACAACCTTTAATCGATTTCGTGCCCATACAGATAAAACAAGTTTGCATTACCGAACCCAACCGGTGAGCTCGTGGCAAAGACCTAAAGCTGCTATGATCCATTTTCTGATAATCTTTGAGATCGAAAGGATATTCGGTTCTCAAAGGCATCAAAAACTAATAGCGTAGTTCTCGTTCAATCCGCACAAAGATTTGTTGCATTCACTCCGTCCATATCGACGATTGAATTGGCAGATGAGCAAGCTTTGTACCAATTATCGCAATGGTACGTACTCTCCAAGCAGAGTTGATATCTCTTCTGGTAAACTCTTTAACGTCCGGATATTCAGACGCCACCAAACTCTCTATTCTGATTATGGAAAGCTCGAAGTCTGTGACGGACACCCCAATGGTAGCCGCAACAATTCAAGCTGAAATGCAAACTCGACTCTTATTGTCTAATGACTTGTCCGCCATGATCCCCGCGAGTCGGTATTCTACCTCCTCTACTAATTGTCCCTATCCCTAGTTAAACGTTAACACTAAGAAGCGCGAACGGGCAATGGCCCCGTTCAACATTCTGATCACAAATTACAAAATCTAAACTGCAGCAGTGAAGTTGCTGAAAATCATTGGCGAGCGACAACATTATAGCTAAATCGCCGCAAACGAGCTGATGCGAGCGAAACATTGACTAATCTGACCCATCTTGACCGGCTGGAAGCTGAGAGCATCCATATCATTCGCGAAGTCGCAGCCGAAGCAGAGCATCCGGTTATGCTTTATTCGGTGGGCAAGGATTCAGCTGTGATGCTGCATCTGGCCATGAAGGCATTTTATCCGTCGAGGCCACCCTTCCCGCTGATGCATGTCGATACGACGTGGAAATTCCGCGAGATGATCGAATTTCGGGATCGCAAGGCCAAGGATCTTGGGATGGAACTAATCGTCCATACCAATCAAGAAGGCGTCAAACAGGGCGTTGGGCCCTTCACTCACGGCTCAGCTACTCATACAGACATCATGAAAACGCAGGCGCTAAAACAGGCGCTTGATAAATATAAATTCGATGCTGCCTTCGGTGGTGCCAGGCGGGATGAGGAAAAATCGCGCGCGAAAGAGCGTGTCTTCTCGTTTCGCACCGCCGAGCATCGTTGGGATCCTAAAAATCAACGACCAGAACTTTGGAATTTGTACAACGCGCGCATCAAGCAGGGAGAGAGCATCCGCGCATTTCCCCTATCAAATTGGACCGAACTGGATATCTGGCAGTACATTCGTCGCGAGAATATCGAGCTTGTGCCGCTTTATTTTTCCGCGCCACGTCCCGTCGTCGAGTGGGAAGGTGCCCTCATAATGGTAGACGATGACAGGATGCCAAAATCGCTCCGCGAAACGGCACAGACGAAATCAGTGAGGTTTCGAACCCTTGGATGCTACCCGCTGACCGGCGCTGTCGAATCCACAGCGGACACGCTCGAAGACGTTATTCAGGAAATGCTTCTCACGACCTCTTCCGAGCGACAGGGACGTGTGATCGACCGCGACCAAGCCGCCTCGATGGAGAAGAAGAAACAAGAGGGGTACTTCTAATGGCCCATATCGACGATCTCATCGCCACCGATATTGCAGGCTACCTCGAAGCCCACGAGCAAAAGTCGTTACTGCGTTTTATAACCTGCGGTTCTGTAGATGATGGCAAATCCACCCTGATTGGACGACTGTTATACGACTCGAAAATGATCCTTGAAGATCAGCTGGAAGCCCTCGAACGGGATTCCAAAAAACAGGGCACTCAAGGGGAGAATATCGACTTTGCGCTCCTCGTAGACGGCCTCGCCGCCGAGCGTGAACAGGGCATCACCATTGATGTCGCGTATAGGTTTTTCTCCACTGACAAACGCAAATTCATTGTCGCCGATACACCCGGCCACGAACAGTATACCCGCAACATGGCAACTGGAGCATCAACAGCAGATCTCGCTATTCTGCTCATAGATGCACGCCGTGGTGTCCTCACCCAGACTCGTAGGCATGCCTTTATCGTATCTTCTCTCGGCATTCGCCGCCTCGTACTAGCGGTCAACAAGATGGATCTTGTCGATTACTCGCAAGAAACCTTCAATCAGATCGTGGCGGACTTCAAAGCATTTGCCGCGGAACTTGCCGACGATATCGAGATTACCGCAATCCCAATGTCAGCACTTGCCGGTGACAACATAACGGGCCCTTCCGATAATACCGGATGGTATAGCGGCACCAGCTTGATGGAACATCTTGAAAGCGTTTCGGTCGGGGACAAACGCGCCGAGGCACCTTTCCGCATGCCTGTCCAATGGGTGAATCGACCGGATCTCGACTTTCGCGGCTTTTCCGGACAAGTGGCCTCCGGCACGATCCGTCCCGGCGACAAAATCAAAACTCTCCCAAGCGCGAAAGAGTCAACGGTCTCTCGCATCGTCACATATGGTGGTGATCTTGAAGAGGCAATTCCCGGCCAATCCGTCACCATTACCCTTGAGGACGAAATCGATTCCTCCAGAGGCGATATGATCGTTTCCGCTGATAGCCCGGCTGAAGTCTCCGACCAGTTTCAGACACGCATTCTCTGGATGGCCGATGAAGCGATGCTGCCAGGGCGTCGCTACCTCATGAAGATTGGTGCGAAAACAGTAACCGCTACTGTGAATGCGCCGAAATACGGCATCGACATCAACACTTTAGAACAGAGACCTGCCAAAACACTCGCCCTCAACGAGATAGGTGTCTGCACGCTGTCTCTCGACCAATCCATCGCTTTTGACCCCTATGACGAAATCCATGAAATGGGTGGCTTCATTCTCATTGATCGCTTGTCGAACAACACGGTAGGCCTTGGTCTCATTGACTTTGCCCTGCGCCGAGCAGCCAATATTCACTGGCAAGCCCTGGACATCGATCGCGATGCTTTGGCAGAGCAGAAGGGTCAGCGCGCAGCAGTGCTGTGGTTCACTGGCCTTTCTGGCTCTGGGAAGTCCACCATAGCCAACGCGCTGCAGAAACAGCTTTATGCCATGGGCCGGCACACATTTGTTCTTGATGGAGACAATGTCCGACATGGGCTGAATCGCGATCTTGGTTTTACAGACGCTGATCGCGTTGAGAATATCCGGCGCGTAGCGAATGTGGCCAAGCTGATGTCCGATGCCGGACTTATTACACTCGTTTCCTTTATCTCACCGTTCAGGTCCGAGCGCCGCATGGCCCGCAACCTCATGAGCGATGGCGAGTATATAGAGATCTTTGTCGATACCCCACTTGATGTAGCCGAAGAGCGAGATGTCAAAGGCTTGTACAAGAAGGCTCGCGCTGGTGAGATCGAGAATTTCACAGGCATCGACAGCCCATACGAGCCACCCATTGAACCTGAGATCAGGATTAACACTGTTGATCAGTCAGCTGATCAGGCCGCGGAGCAAATAATTGAATGGCTAACAACGAACGGCTTTCTGAAGAACTAGACTTCAGCCTTTTTCAAACACAACGGAATAGTTGTTTTTTGGCATCGGAATGACCGTCACCAGGCTCAAACCATGTCTGTCTGCCAGAGGGACAAGCTCCCTCTCGATGTCACGCACTCCCCAACGGATGTCGCGCCGTTTCAGGTCGGTGTCAAAATTGCGGTTGCTCTCCGCTATTTCTCCAGCACGCGCAAATGGTCCGTAGAGAAATAATCTTCCACCAGCTTGTAATAACCGCCCCGCCCCGGAAAAAATCCCTTCCGCAACATCAAAAGGCGCTATGTGGATCACATTGGCTGAAAACAATCCATCAAAGCGGAGAGCTTCGACCTCTGCACCCCAACGATCGAGCGACGCGTCGATCGCACAGGGTCCTTCCAGCCCGGCACGTTTTGAATGCCGTATCCAGGCCGAGATACTTTGCCGAGCCTGGTCGTCCTGATCAGAAAAGAACCAGCGCACCTCTGGAAAGCACTCAGTCAGAAAGATCCCATGCTCTCCAGTACCTGATCCAATCTCCAATATTGAACCGGCACGCGGCATGGCTTTCCCAAAGGCTTCAGCCACGGCATCGCGGTTTCTACCGACAGAAGGTGAGAACTGCCGACCCTTTGTTTCCATTCGCCTCTCTAGTGCACTGGGTCGACCATCAGCACTTTTTGCGTAGCCGTCATCCTCATCCATTGGCTGATCAATTCAGCTAGCTACGCGGCTGAAACCTCTCCCGAAGAACGTTTTTGAGAATTTTCCCATTCGCATTTCGGGGCAACGGTTCTGCTTCAAACTGGATCTCGACCGGTACTTTAAATGCTGCCAGTTGATTTCTCACATGAGCGCGTAACTCGTCTTCGGTGACGCTCTGGCCAGGCTTAATCTGAACGACGGCACCGACTTCTTCGCCAAGTACCTTATGCGGAATTCCGACCACTGAGGCGTCCATAATGGACGGATGGTCATAAAGAGCGCTCTCGACTTCGATACAGTAGACGTTCTCCCCTCCGCGGATCAGCATATCCTTGGCTCGATCGACCAGATAGACAAATCCCTCTTCGTCAATTCTTGCAAGATCACCAGTAACAACCCACCCGTCTATAAAAGTGCTAGCCGTCGCATCAGGCTTGTTCCAATAACTCTTGCAATTTGAAGGGCCCTTGCACCAGAGTTCACCAACTTCGCCGGGTGGTAACGTGCTGCCGTCTGCTCCGACAACTTTCAGCTCCACAGCTGGCGGCGGATTACCTGCACTATCAGGGCGGTTCACATAATCCTCGCCAAAGTTCTGGGTTGCCGTGGCACAGGTCTCGGTCATGCCCCACCCGTTGCTCGGGTGAGCCTGATTGAACTTCGACTTGATCGTTGAAACAAGTTCTGGTGCCGACGGGGCCCCGCCATAGGCAACAGATTCAATACACGAAAGGTCATATTTGTCTCGATCAGGATGCTCGAGGATCTGCCAGGCGATTGCCGGCACACCGCCGACCGCTTTGACACGCTCTCGCTCGATGATGGGCAATGCCTTTCCCGCATCCCATTTATACATGAGTACAATTTTTCCACCCGTACCCCAGATCGGAATCAGGACCGCAAAGGCTCCGGTCGCATGGAAAAATGGAACAGAGAGCAAAGTCGAGTTGGCGTCTGCCGGGTCATCGCTCGGCTCAGGCAGGGCCTCACCAGCACGGATGTAACGACGCGCTCGACACGTAAGTGCGTTGAACATGTTAGAGATAATGGCCCGATGGCTTGCAAGCGCACCTTTAGGCTTACCCGTCGTTCCGGATGTGTACATGATTGTGGCGTCGTCCTCTGGCTCCAGATCAACAACTGGAGCCTCAACTGGGTCTAAATCGGCCCAACTATTCGCCGTTCCTATGTATGACTCCATGGATCGGATCCGCGGATCTTCACGATCTTCTGCCTCGCGCGCAATAACGATCGCCTCCAACCCGTCCATATTTGGCCAGTGATCTTTGATGCGATCGAATATCTGCGGATCGACTATGGCAATGCGCGCGCCGGAATCATTGATGCCATACTCCAACTCACCACCGGTCCACCATGAATTCATCGGCGTAACAATCGCCCCGATGTTCAGTCCGGCGAAAAAGGCGACGGGCCATTGCGGATAGTTCCGCATTATAATTGCGATCCTGTCGCCTTTCTTGATCCCGTAAGTCTCCACGAGGACTTTGGAGAAGTGATCTACGGCAAGGGCGTTGGCCGCGAATGATACGCGCTCGTCTTCGTAGACAATAAAATCCCGATTGTTCCATACACGACCACCGTCGAACAGCTCTTTCAGAGTAGTCGGAGCTTCCGCGTAGGTCTTAAAATTTACGCCGTCGATTTCGGTATCAATTAAAGCAAGCGGTGAACCCGGAGCACTCAAAGCCGCATTTGCATCGGCTATAGCAACGGCTGGCCACCCAGCCGGCAAATGTGGATTCATCGCGAACCCTCCCTGATTTGTTCTAACTATTGCTCAGCAAGAAACCATGGCAACGGCAACAGTGGAAGGGGGTCACGTTACGGAAGGCGCGCTGAGCTCGAAGAACTCATCTAATGAGCTGATCTTTCGTCCCATTCTCGCCCATATGAACGGTGGGCGGACATAACGATCATTCCGCCGGAGGTCGACACCACAAGCGTTAGATAATGCCGCAGAAACAACGGACTCCGATAGGCTCTGAAACGCGTCCACATTCTTTGCAGTCGCTGGATCATCAACCCGCCCAGCATCAACGATCACCGCACCCGGCGGACCGCTGATTCTCATTCGCCATCCGCCGGAGGAGGGAACGTTACCGACACATATTAAACGCATGCAAGCAAAGGGCATCCACGCCGCTTTGAAGCGTCCTCCCTCCCACTCAAGTCCAGTCTTTGTCAGCTGCCAGTGGATTTCGCCGCTTGAGCTTTTTGGGTCTGGTAGCCAGCAGGAATAGCTCATTTACTTTCCGAAATCGCAAAAGCGTAACTCGCGGGTTGTCCCATCTGCGTCGATCGCCTCATAGCTGGGCCCAGTTTGGTTTTCACTGTCACAGAGGTAACCGATTTGATACATCCCGATCAATTCTCTGTTCTCAGGCCGTAGATTCGACGACAGCATCAGATCGACCGCATCCTGATGCTCTCCAAGTCGAAGCAAAGCACTGAACCTTTGTGACCGCGTCGTCTCTGGCAACTCCAGAATTCCATTCAGTGACGTTGCCTCACCTCTTACGATACCAATGCGGTCTTCAGCTTCAACAGCGACGGGACTGTCTGCATACTGATCGAGAACCGCTTCGTAATCCGAAATGGCTCCCCAGACATCAAAGCCGCCCTCAGATTCCCTCAGCTTCGCCCTCTCAAAATAAAGCGTTGCTCTCTGACTATCTGTCAGCTCGTCGCTTCCCAATAACTGCGTGAGGCGGTCTATAGCGGTGGGGGTGTTGCCAGCTTCAACCAGCTGGTCAGCCGTCGACAGTGCTCTGTCAAACTCTGTGATATCGCCGCTGATGATGGAAACGCGAACAGAGGACGCGTCATCATTCGTTGTTTCGGGGACCGTGCTGCACGCTGACAGTAAAGCTGCAAGGCCGGTGCTGAAAATTACCGCGCGAGACATGGGCGATCCTTTCAAGAGTTTTGAATACGGATCCAACCTATCTCAGCGCTCGGTGCGCTCAAGCGGCAATTCTGTGACATTTCGAGGGACAGTTCAGCCTGCACCTGCGGCAGCAAACCGCTCGATCTCTGAGACGTCACCGCGGCCAAGCGCGGAAATTGCACAAGCTGCCATGTGTCGAGCTGTCAGTCCCGCAGCCTCGTACATCGCAGCTGGACTATCCTGATCCTGGAACGCATCGGGCAGTGTCATGGTGCGTATCTTGATACCGCTATCTAGAGCACCCGATCCGGCAAGATGTTGTAGCACGAATGCTCCAAATCCACCGATTGCCCCTTCCTCAACGGTGATGAGCACTTCATGTTCTTTCGCGAGGCGCTCAATCAATTCGCTATCGAGCGGTTTTGCAAATCGGGCATCCGCCACGGTAGTAGATAGACCCTGAGCTGCCAGCATCTCTGCGGCCAGAGACGCTTCAGCGAGACGTGTTCCATACGAGAGCAGCGCTATCGTGCTGCCCTCCTGAATAATCCGGCCCTTACCTATCTCGAGTGGAATGCCAACCTCCGGCATTTCTACGCCGACACCCTCGCCCCTTGGATACCTGAAAGCGCACGGTCGATCATCTATCTGCACTGCAGTTGCCACCATGTGCACAAGCTCGGCCTCATCAGCCGCAGCCATGGAAATAAAGCCAGGAAGGGCACCCAGATATCCGACGTCGAAGCTGCCGGCATGGGTTGGTCCGTCCGCACCGACGAGACCCGCGCGATCTATGGCAAATCGAACGGGCAGCTTCTGAATTGCAACGTCGTGCACAACTTGATCGTATCCCCGCTGCAGGAACGTCGAGTAAATTGCGCAGAATGGCTTCATGCCATCCGCCGCCAGACCGGCGGAAAAAGTGACCGCGTGCTGTTCCGCGATCCCCACATCAAAGGTACGATCAGGGAACGCGTCACCGAAGATGTTTACGCCAGTACCTGATGGCATAGCTGCCGTGATCGCGCATATCTTGTCGTCCTTTTCAGCCTCTTTCACGAGGCTGGTACCGAAAACCTTCGTATAGGCCGGCGCGTTCGGTGCACTCTTCTTCTGCTTGCCCGTAACAACGTCAAACTTCGCCACGCCGTGATACTTATCAGCTGAGTTTTCAGCAGGTTCGTAGCCTTTCCCCTTCTGGGTCACGGCATGAATGAGAATTGGCCCGCTCATCATGGCCTTGCAGTTCTCAAGTATCGGGACGAGGACATCCATGTCGTGACCGTCGATTGGCCCGACGTAGTAAAACCCTAGCTCTTCAAACAGCGTTCCACCCATCGCAAAGCCACGAAGATACTCTTCGGCACGCTTAGCCGGAATTCTCAAGCCAATGGGCTCTACGACCTTTTTTGCGAAGTTCCTCAGCCCACGATAGGAACGCGAGGATACCAACTGAGAAAGGTAGTGACTCATCGCGCCCACAGGTGGCGCAATCGACATGTCATTATCGTTGAGGATCACGATCATTCGCGACCCGTCGGACCCGGCATTGTTCATGGCCTCATAGGCCATGCCTGCTGACATTGAACCGTCCCCGATAACACACACCACATTGTTGTCTTCGCCTTGCAGGTCGCGGGACTTCGCAAAACCCAAACCGGCGGAAATAGATGTAGACGCATGCGCAGCACCGAAGGGATCGTAATCGCTCTCGGCGCGCTTGGTAAAGCCCGACAACCCGCCTCCTTGGCGAAGTGTTCGAATTCTATCTCTTCGACCAGTCAGGATTTTATGCGGATAGCACTGGTGGCCCACATCGAAGATCAGCTTGTCTTTCGGCGTGTCAAAGACAGCATGAATCGCCACTGTGAGCTCGACCACCCCCAGAGCGGACCCCAAATGTCCACCCGTTACCGAAACTGTGTCGATCACCTCATCGCGGACCTCGTTGGCGATCGTTTCCAACGCGGATTTGTCCAACCCCTTTAAATCGTCAGGTGTCCGGATCTTGTCCAGATGGGGCGTTTGTACAGCCATGTTTACGCGTCTCCGGGCGCTTTTTCTTTTACACTAGGCGGTTTAATGCCCTCTCTTTAGGACATAATCCACGGATTGGAGCAAGATGTTGGCGCGATTACGAAAAATTACCAGATGCTCCTTTGCCTGAGCGGCTAGAAGCCGCACGCGTTGCTGCGCACCCTCGACACCTAATAATGTAACGAAGTTTGCCTTGCCCGCCGCTTCGTCCTTTCCTGTAGCTTTTCCGACAGTTTCGAGCTCCCCCGTCACGTCCAGAAGGTCGTCCGCGATCTGGTAGGCAAGGCCCAGATCATTCGCAAAACCAGCAAGAGCATGAAATTCAGCCTCCGAGGCACCACCAATGATTCCGCCAGCTTCAACGGCATACGATATCAGAGCACCGGTCTTCATACGCTGCATGCGCGTGATGGTATTCAGATCCCGCGTATGCTCGGACCCGAGCATGTCTATCATCTGTCCGCCAACCATGCCTCGCGCGCCGGCTGCTTCAGCAAGTCTATCAATCAGCTTGAGCCTGACGACAGCGTCTCGGTGAGTGTCCTCGTCGGCCAGAATTTTGAATGCCAGGGTCAATAACGCATCGCCCGCCAACACAGCGGTTGCCTCGTCATAAGCCTTATGGACTGTTGGTTGCCCCCTCCGAAAATCATCATCATCCATGCAAGGCAGATCATCATGGACCAGCGAATAAGTATGGATACACTCAAGGGCCGCGGCCGTTCTGAGCAGCCAGGTCTCATTGGCATCGAACATGTTACCGCACTCGAGCACAAAAAACGGGCGCATACGCTTGCCGTTCGCCAGTCCTGCGTGGCGCATGGCACGCATGAGATCTGCCTCGGGACCGCTCGCTGGAGGAATAAACTGATCCAGAGCAACCGTAACCTTGTCAGCAATCTCCTTCAGCCGGGTTTCGAAATCCATGATGTGCCCGCCCCGGGGTGTGGAGTTAGTCAAAAGCTGCTGGTTCAGTTGTTACTTTGCCGCCGGATCCCTGAACGATCTGCTCAACCTTGAGCTCTGCCGATTTCAACTTGGCTTCGCAATGGGCCTTCAACGCTGCTCCGCGCTCATAAATGGCGATGGATTGCTCCAGTTCCACGTCGCCGCTTTCAAGCTTTCCCACAATCGTTTCCAGCTCTTTGAGTGCCTCTTCGAAGCTTAGCTCGTCAACCGGACTGGCCTTGTTACCTGCCATCATTCAATCTCCTGACCGACGGGACCATAGTTAACACGATAGCTTGGAACAATGGGGCAGCGAAATTTTCGCACATCTTCCTGCCCAGTGCGCTTATTTGCGATACTCAAATCGGCGCCAGGACCAGTAATTGTCGCCGCCATTATAAGTACATGCCCAGCCGAGCTTACGGAGTTCTTTCCGCATCATCCGGTTGAACCAACCATGCGCAGCGAGAAAAACCTTCCCATCGGCTGAAGCCTCATGCAGCACAGCCGCTGCTTCCTTCGCCCGCGCCCTGGACTCGGTGACTGACTCGCCATCGAGTTTATGGCCGAAGAGCCAAACCACCCTGGCAATGACATTCCAGGTCTTGGGAAGGAATTTTGCGCGCTTAAACCGGGGCGGAGGAAGAGGAGCTTCGTCAAAAACAGGGTTTGCGATCGCATCTCTTCCGGGCGCGGCAAGTGCCATTGTTTCTTGAGCTCGTCGACGGCTGGACGTCAGATACCTCTCGGCATCGGCGACGGCATTCCTCAACGATTCCGGTGCCGCCTGCCCTTCTGCCAATCCCCCCACTTCATAAGCGGCCCACCAGTCGACATAGGATCTCCAGTCAAGCCTTGGTCCCTTTGTTCGATCAAGAGCCGGGCGACCATGACGCCCAATAACGATCGGCCCGCGGACGGTCTCGGATGATGTTACCGCAGATTGGTTCATCGCAAGTCAGGCCTTCGTTCAGTCCAGGGATATGCCCCCCGTGAGTGGAACCGCCCTAAACCTGTTGGTTGTAACCGGCAAGAATAGGAGTGCGAATTTCGATTAGAGGGATCGCCAGACTCTCGGCTCTGAACACTCTAGTCTAGGGTTTGTTGCGCATCTTTTTGTCGTCCACAGAACCGTTTCAGCGCGGCCAATCAGATTATCAAAGGGGACAAATCCTATCGATACATGTGTATCCGGCCAATTGGCAGCGGGGTCGCATTCGACACTGGAATAGACACCATTCACTGGCGGACAGTGTCCGGTAGAGTTTTTGATGCCATCCGGGCTACTGCGTGCTCGGCGTTCCAAGGCCTCAAGATTCCGGGTGGACAGAAAATCCGTATAACGCGAATCAAGTGAATAGTTCCGATTATCACCGACGAAAAAGAAGTGATTGTCTGGTACTTCGAAAACCTCTCCTGGAGCGGTTGACGCTGTGCTGTTCCACTCGTGGCTCAGAAAAGAAGTATCTCCGACCGTATTCAGATACTCTCTCGTATAGCGAGCCAATGTTTCCCGCTTTGGGCGGTAACGAAAATCGCGCTCGAACTCGCCTCGAATATTCTCTCCATTGACGAAGATATCAGGCCCTCGAACTTCGACCCGGTCACCGGGCATCCCAATGAGCCGTTTGATCATTACCCGATTGGTATGTGGGTGCATGAAGACTGCTACATCACCGGCCTCAGGCATGCTCGCAAAAATACGCCCCTTGCCTAGCGGTAGTATTCTGCCCACGCCCCAGGGCACAGAATGGCGCGAGTATCCATATGCAAACTTGTTGACCACCACCCGATCGCCGACCTGCAGCGATGGGACCATGCTTTCCGATGGAATGACGCGCTGTTCGAAGAGGATCATTGTAAACAGGAACAGAGCCGGCACGAAAACGACTAGAAGCCGTGCCCATTCCATAGCCTCAGCCTTGATCTTGTCCATCAGGCTGGCCTGCGCATCGGTATCGCCACCACGCGAATCTGGGCTCGTTTCCGCCATCGATAATTACCTTTGGATCGCCTCAATCATACAAGGCTCACCCTTGCATTAGCTTTTCACAGTCATGGCCGACAAGCCCACAGGCGCAACCTTGCCCCAATATATGATGATTTCGAGGCAGCCCTGCCACTCTGCGGTGCATCGAACAATAGAATTGAGCATATGCGCTGACGACTAATCGGCAAGGCTGTAGAGATCTACGCCGTCATTCTGGCTTTCTCGTATGGCCTCACCACGATGGATAAGGCAGTTCAGATGCGCGAGCGCTTCGCCAGTGGCAAGGCCAATCATGTCATCCCCGATCTTGCGCGCGAAAAGCGCGGGAAATGTATCAACCACCCGACGTGGAGCTTCACCCAAACGCTTTTTCAGACGCTGCAGGGCCTTTTCGTGCCCGTCCATAAGCGCCTGAAGTCGGTCATGGGCACCGGTGAATGGTTCATTATGCCCTGGAAGCACCAATACGTCGGCAGGGATGCTCTCTTTCAGATGTAGGCAGCTGTTAAGCCAATCGGTCAGCGGATCCGCGTCTGGTTCCGTCGGGTGGACTGAAACGTTCGACGATATACGAGGTAATAACTGATCACCTGCGATCAGAATATTCAGATCGGGCGAGTATAGGCATGCATGCTCCGGCGAATGCCCGCTGCCATGAACAACAGTCCAGGTGTGAGCGCCCATGTCGATCTGGTCTCCACCGGTCATCCTGATAAAACTGTCCGGCAGGCGAGTGACTCCTCGGCCGAAACTTCCAAAACGATTGCGATAGTCCTGGATGTTATGCGGTTCCCAGCCGGCGCGTTCGAAGAAGCGAATGGCAACGTCTGGCGCGTCTCGCCCAGTATCTGCACAAAGCATGCGGCAAGTGACATATTCGAGCCGGCTGATCCATAAATCAGCCCCCGTTTTCCGATGAAACCAACCTGCAAGACCGATATGATCGGGGTGCATGTGTGTAGCAATCACCCGCTTAAGCGGCTCGCCCCGCATCGTATTCTCGAGAATTTTCCGCCACGCAGCTTTCGTGTCATCCATCGGCATGCCGGTATCCACAATCGACCAGCCATCGCCCTCATCAATAAGGTAGACATTCACCCATTTCAGAGCGAACGGAACTTCCATACAGGCCCAGTGAATACCGGGAGCGATTTCCTTGGTCTCGCCCGCTGCCGGTATGTCCTTACCGAAGGGATATATCGGACGAGCACGTCCAACAGTCTTGCTTTGTGAACCATCCATGGGTGCCGATATGACATGCGAGCAACCGAGCGCCAATCGGTGACCTAGCGTGAGCGCCTCTTCGCGCGGATCAAAATAATAGCTAGTGTGGATGGTTGATCAACGGAGCAGTCATCATGATCCAGATACTTGTTGATGGTGACGCCTGCCCCGTCAAAGACGAGATCTACAAAGTTGCTGTGCGCCATGAAGTGCCGGTGCTGCTGGTCGCCAACAGCTGGATTCGTATGCCTGATCACCCTCTTTTCGCCTTCAAGCTTGTTAGTGACGGTTTTGATGCCGCAGACGACCACATTGCCGCAACAGCTGATCCGAACACGATCGTAATAACGGCTGACATTCTTCTGGCAGAGCGCTGCCTGACCGCCGGGGCGCGTATTCTTTCGCCCACAGGGAAGCCTTTCACAGCCGATTCGATCGGAACGGCCGTCGCAACACGGGCAATCATGTCGGATTTGCGCGCAGGAGTAGGAAATGAAAACATTGGCGGACCACGTCCGTTCTCGAAATCTGATCGCTCAAGCTTTCTTCAATCTCTCGACGAAGCTCTCGTAAAGCTCAAGCGGAGCTAGCTGAAATGACGCCGATCACTCAAATTGCTCAAACCTCGCTGCCCGACATCCCAATTCTGGAAACAGATCGCCTTCGGCTGCGTCCCCATTGCGTTGCAGACCTAGATCAGATTGCAACTCTATGGTCTGACGAGTTGTTCGTGAGGTTCATAGGAAGACGAACCAGATCCCGGCAGGAGGTTTGGAAAACCATCCAGAGCATGATCGGCAGCTGGGCGTTGCTCGGCTATGGATTTTGGGTCATCGAAACGCGAGAAGACAAAAGCTTCGTAGGGGAAGTTGGCTTTCTCGAAGGCATTCGTCCTGTGCATCCGCCCCATACAGGAATTCCTGAAATCGGCTGGGGGCTTTCGCCTGCGCGATGGGGGAAAGGCTATGCCACAGAAGCAATCGTTGCCGCCTTGAATTGGTCCGACGGAGTATTCCCTGAAAAACGTTCTGTCTGCATGATCGAACAGGATCATGCAGCCTCGATTAGATTGGCCGAAAAATGCGGTTTTACGAAACGCTACAGCACGCTAATCGATGAAGATCCGATCTTTGTTTTTGAGCGGACGGGCCAATAGCAAGGCACGAATATTACTGACTTGCTTCGTCGGCTTTCTGCTTCAGCTTTTCAAACATCTCAGAGATCTCTTCGTCTGAAAGATCTTCGTCAGAATCGGTCGATGATCCGCTGCCATCCGAGGCTTCGTCTGAGGACTTATTTTCGATAGTCTCGGTCGTTTCTTCGATAGCCAAGTCAGGTTCTTCAGTATCGACAATTTCGGCCTCGGGAATTTCAGCTGAAGAAGCTTTGGCCGTATCATCACTTTCTTGAGCGAGGTCGCTTGGCTCGACGGAAAGCCGACAGAGCACAGTCTCTGATCCAATAAGGGTTTGACCCTCACGGACCAATAGTCGGGACTCGGCCTTCAGAAAGATGTCACACCATCCTCCAAGGCGTCTCTTCGCAACTACGCGACCCGCTCTTACGGCATCTCCGGCTTCGCACAGCACTTCCAGGCGCGGGCCAAACCCGCCTGTAGATACTGTTATGCCAACCGCCTCGCCCATACTGGAAACGCTTAGATGTGCCACCGCGAGCCCAGGGACATCGGGCTCTGATGCAAAGATCACCGATGGGTTAGGTTCTTCCTGAATAACCGACTTAATTTCGCCAGTGATCGGGGCATGTACGGTATTTGGGCTGGCTGGCGACGATGACACTCGCACGCGCAGATATTCACTCGACGGCAAGCGTAACTCCGAAGGCGGTACAGCCACCCCGATCGACTGTATCACCCCATCACAGGGGGCGGTCACCAGATTAGCGGCATCAGGGGCGGTGCGCGTCTGCTTTCGCGTCGCGAGCAGAATGACGCCTGCGCCAATTACTCCAAGCCAGAAAAGTGGACCCCAGACAGCACCAAGGAGCATACCAACGAGCCATGCCGCGAGCGCACCGACGATCCCTTCGACATCAAATCCAATTTGAGCCCAGGGTCGGCTGCCGCGAATATTGAACTGGGTCTTACCGTCGACCATTGTGGCTACCTCTTTGAATCCGCTTATCCGACATGCTCTACAGCTTTTGCGTCCTGCGATTGTCGCTTCCACATTTCAGCATACTCACCGCCACTTGCAAGCAATGCACCGTGTGTGCCGCGCTCGATGATTTGCCCTTGTTGCAGAACGATTATTTCGTCGGCGTTGTGCACCGTGGAAAGTCGATGTGCCACCATCAATGTTGTGCGGCCCTTGGAGGCCGCCTCCAGAGCTTCCTGAACAGCAGCTTCTGTTCCACTGTCTAGCGCAGATGTTGCTTCGTCGAGCACAATGATCGCTGGATCTGACAGTATCACTCGCGCAATTCCAACACGCTGTTTTTCGCCGCCGGAAAGTTTTAATCCTCGTTCGCCAACGCGCGTATCCCAGCCCTCTGGCAAGCTCTCGATGAAGTCCAGCAGCTGAGCTCGGCGCGCTGCGTTACGAAGCGCATCCATCGACGCTTCTGGATGTGCATAAGCGATATTGGCCTTAATCGTATCGTTAAACAGCACCACGTCCTGCGGAACCAGTCCAAGTGCGCTACGAAGACTCATCTGCTTAAGGTCGCGTACGTCCCTGCCATCGACAGCGACTTGGCCCTTATCCACGTCATAAAAGCGGAAAAGTAGCTTCAACAAGGTCGATTTACCCGCACCTGAGGTTCCTACGAACGCGACAGACTTTCCGGCCGGAACATCAAAACTCACATCCTGCAAACCAGCCGTGCGTCCGTCATGGGCGAAACTGACGCCGCTGAAACTCACATGCCCCTCGGGCTTGGCGAGCGGTTCCGCATCCGTGCTGTCCGGCACATCGCTTTCCATTGCGAGCAATCCGAACAGCTTCTCAAGATCTACTGCGCCCTGCTTGATTTCGCGCCAGGCCCACCCCAGCAATCCGAGCGGCCGATAGAGGTTCATCATCAGCATCATGACTGCAGCAATCGCGCCGATCTCCAGCTGACCTTCCGCGACCTGCCAGGCCGTGAAGCCCATCATCGCAAACAGGCCACCATTGGTGATGAACTCCTGACCCGTGTTCAGCAGGTTCAGGGACCGCGCCGTAACAACGAAATGTCGATTGTACTCCTGTATGGCTTCGTTGTAGCGACCAGTCTCGCGATCTTCGGCAGCGAACGCTTTCACGGTCTCAAAATTTGTCATTGAATCGACGGCGCGCGCCCGCCATTCGGTATCAGCTTCATTAAGGCGACGTCGCTGGCGCACCCGCCACTCCGTCATAAAGAATGTGAATACTGCATAGGACGCCACCGTGAGCACAGCAATGACGGCTAGCGCCGCATCATAGGTCAGTGCCAATACGCCCGCCACAAGGCAGAGCTCAATGAGCGTGGGCCCGATATTGAATGACATGAAGCGCAATATGTAATCGAGCGCCACCGTGCCTCGCTCAATGATCCTGTTAAGTGCTCCCGTGCGCCGCGTCTGGTGAAACCCTAGAGAAAGGTGCTGAGCGTGCCGGAACGTATCGACTGCCATTACGCGCTGCGCGTCCTGGCTTACC
>JBCCIW010000014.1:0-26833 GCA_039028055.1 Pseudomonadota bacterium
CGACGCCGCCGGGAAATACGTTCTGCCCGGATTTATCAACGGCCATGGACACCTGCACTCGGTTGCCAGCGGCCGGGCCGGACGAGGTCCGGCTGTGTCTCCGCAGTATGTCTCCAATCTCTGGCTGGCCCACGGCATCACTTCTGTGCGAGAGGTCGGCAACGGCATGGGTCTCGATTGGCTCGCGGACATTGCAGAACAGTCCGAAGCGAATGAAATCTTGGCTCCGCGTCTGTTTGTTTACCCATTTTTCGGCGCACGGAATTTCGGTACGGAGATTTCGACTCCGGAGGATGCTCGGCGTTATGTCCGGCGTGCCGCTGATGGCGGCGCACATGGCGTGAAATTTTTGGGCGCAGCAACTGATATTCTTGCAGCTGCATTTGATGAGGCCGAAGAGCAAGGCCTCCGTACGACAATGCACCATGAGCAGGTTACTGTTGTTGATGCGAATGTGCTCGACACGTCTGCGCTCGGGCTCGATGGAATGGAACACTGGTACGGGCTACCAGAAGCCCTTTTTACCGACCGGATCGTCCAGGACTACTCGCCGGGCTACATATACCAGAACGAGCAGGACAGGTTCTCTCAGGCTGGCGAGCTTTGGGCACAAGCCGCCCCGCCTTTTTCAGAACACTGGAACAGCGTTATGGAGACGCTCCTTGAGCGGAACTTCTACATAACGCCGACTTTCACAATCTACATTGCCAATCGTGACTGGATGCGGGCCCGTCGCGCCGAGTGGCACGATGACTATACCCTGCCCACGCTCTGGGACTTTTTCAGACCAAGCCCGATCGCGCATGGATCGTACTGGTTCGACTGGACGCAGGATAAGGAACTTGCCTGGGCAGAGAACTTCCAGCTCTGGATGACCTTTATCAACGAGTACAAGAATCGAGGCGGGCCAGTCGGCGTCGGCGAGGATGCGGGCTTTATCTATTCGACCTATGGCTTTGGATACATCAAAGAGCTTGAGCTACTTCGGGAGGCCGGCTTCCACCCATTGGAAGTCATCCGGTCAGCTACGTTTGTGAATGCGCAAATCCTCGGCGTTGAGGAGGATCTCGGATCCATCGAAATCGGCAAGCTGGCAGACATGATCATTGTGCCCGAAAACCCATTGGAGAACTTCAAAACTCTCTACGCCACCGGCCACCCGGTGCTCGATATAGACACAGGCCGCGTGCACCGGGTCGGCGGAGTTGAGACGGTGATCAAGGATGGGATCGTTTATGATGCCGAGACACTGCGGAATGATATCAAGGCTCATGTTCTCGAACAGAAGGACGCTCGAGGTATGCCACCAGGGCCGATGCCTATCATTTTCAATCCTGAGGATTAATCCCCGTTCTCAGACACCAAGAAAAACGCCAAGAATCGGCACGGTTGGTGTTTTGCCGAGATTGATCGCATTTAATTGAGAATGCGGACCCTGATCTTACAAGCTCGAGAAATCGATTTCAGCGTGTTGATCCAGCGTTAGCGGTGCCTCCGGCATCGGGTATTTCAGGCCGGTCGCGCAGTTGAACAGGACCGCCTTCTCATCCTTTGATACACGTCCATCAGCGAGCGCCCGTTTATAGGCAGCGAGGGTCGCCCCGCCCTCAGGGCACAAGAGAAATCCGTCCGTTTTTGCTGCCTCATCCACAAATGCGAGAATTTCATCATCCGGTACCGCTATCGCGAAGCCATTCGACTCGCGAACGGCATCCAGGATCATGAAATCTCCCACAGCGGCAGGCACCCGGATGCCAGAGGCAACCGTCTCAGCGTCTTCCCATCGCTCTGCGTGACGTTCACCTGCTTCAAAGGCGCGAACCATCGGCGCGCAACCGGTGGATTGGACGGCAACCATGCGCGGCAGTTTTCCGGACAGGAACCCTATTTCCGTCAGCTCGCGGAAAGCTTTCCACATGCCTATAAGGCCAGTTCCGCCGCCGGTAGGATAAAAGATAACGTCGGGAACTTGCCACCCCATCTGCTGGGCAAGCTCAAGCCCCATCGTCTTCTTACCTTCAATCCGATACGGCTCCTTCAGGGTTGAGAGATCAAACCAGCCATTTTCATCGCATCCGCGACGAACGAGTTTTCCGCATTCATCGATCAGGCCGTTGACCCGATAGACGCGCGCGCCCTGGGCGGCGATTTCTCGAACGTTCACTTCCGGCGTATTGTCCGGGCAGAGAATGATGGAATCGATACCTGCCCGCGACGCATAGGCTGACAGGGCCGCGCCCGCATTACCATTGGTGGGCATGGCGAGGGTTTTCAGGCCGAACTCCTTGGCCATGGACACCGCCATAACGAGGCCGCGTGCCTTGAAGGAACCGGTGGGTAGCCGACCTTCGTCCTTGACCGTGAGTGTGCCGGCAGAGAGGCCGAGTTTCGCCTCGGTATTGGAGAGCGTAACGAGCGGTGTCTCGATCTCGCCGAGGCTGACAATATTATCGGTACGTCGCACAGGGAGCATCTCCCGGTAGCGCCAGAGATCCTTAGGACGGGCATCAAGTTCGTCGCGATCAAGTTGCGATTTGATGGCAGGAAGGTCGTAGTGGACCCAATACGGGCGTCCGGCCGGGGACAGCGTATGTACCTTGTCGGCTTCGGCACTCGTGCCTTCGAGTGCGCAGGAAAGATGCGTTACGAATGTTTGTCGATCGGTGGTGAGATTTGCGTTGCTGTGGGTGCCCATGCCCTACTCCAGTTCAATCTAGGGCCGCCCTAACAAGCACGCGCCGGTTCGGCTACCCCAATCGGGGCTTTATCAGGTCTATGACTGCTGTTGAGCGTCTCTCCTTGACGCGGGCGCTCACGGCCTTCACATGAGTAGAAGACTATTTGAGCTTATCTGGAAGGGCCCGGACATGAGCGACGAGATTCAAACCGCAATTGATGAAGCCGTGAAGGCTCATGATGTGATGCTGTTTATGAAAGGCACACCGCACTTTCCACAATGCGGGTTCTCATCGACCGTGGTGCAGATCCTCGATGTGGTTGGCGTTGAGTACACGGCAACAAATGTGCTTGAAAATCAGGATATTAGAGAAGGCATCAAAGCCTACTCGGACTGGCCGACGATCCCACAGCTCTATGTGAAGGGCGAATTTGTCGGCGGATGCGACATCCTCCGCGAAATGTTTGAGAGCGGAGAGCTGAAGCCGTTTTTTGTTGAGAAGGGCATTTCCCTGTCTACCAATGAAGAAGCGGCTGAATAGGCTAATTCGTTTCGAAATTCCGAACCTCGCCGGGCGCGTTCAAGAATGGCTTGTCTCCAAGGATGAGTTCTGTCGGGGCAATGACCGGAACATGGACGCCAATCGCGGAATTTGCGTTCAATGTAGATGACACGACCGTTTCTCCCTCGGGGCTGAGGAAGAACCAGTATGGCGGCAATGCAAGATCAGTCGCCCTCTCCTGCCAGTGATCAGTATAGGACGCGAAGTCGGGCGCTGATGGATCTGCATCGCCGAGGTGCATGACGGTCGCGGTGTCCTCGAGCGTGACCCGAAACGCAATGTTCTCGATGGCGCGGCGACGTTCGCCTCCGGCATGGGGGATGCGCACGGCCTCGACAGTGAGGCTGGCGAAGGGAATTGCGATCGGGTCGTCGCTATACTCCAAGTCGATTGAAATGAAGCGCGCGGCCATATCATCGGTGACGCTTCCGGTCGCGCGTATTGTATCCAGCGCCTGTTCCGGCGCGATGATCAGCGCCTCTGGATGGGAGGTGTGAAACCGGATGAGATCCACCGCGTTGAAGTGGTCGTCATGGGCATGGCTGATCAGGACGGCGTCAATGTTGTCGAACGGGGGCTCGGCTTCGAACAGCTGTTCCCGCAGCTCCGGCGGGACGAGCTGATACTGGCCGAAGCCGTTCCGAAACAAGGGGTCGAAGAGAATCTTGGTCTCGCCCTGCGTAATCATCACGCCAGCATTGCCGAGATACATGAGCTCAGCGTCTTTTGCTGGCGCGTTCTCGGATGTCGCCTCGCCGCAAGCTGATAGCGCAAGCGAAGCTATCAGTCCAAAAATGACAGGTGTCGGAAGTTTCTGCACTTATTCAGCCGCTCCCTTAAGATATTCATCCAGGAACGCGACATAGGCGTTTGAGGCCGTTACCCGATTTTCCTTTTTCAAGAAGCCGTGGCCTTCATCGGGAAAGACAACGTACTCCACAGGAACGCCATTCGCGCGAACAGCTTCCACAATCTCGTCGCTCTCTACCTGAAGCACGCGAGGGTCATTCGCGCCCTGCACGACGAGCATAGGCTTCACGATGTTGGACGCGTGGAACAGCGGTGAAATTCGGCGGTGACGTTCGCTATCTGTCGCCGGATCGCCCATCTCATCGTAGAGCGCTTCCTTGAAAGCTTCCCACCACGGTGGAATGCTCTCCAGCGTTCTTACCCAGTTTGTGACGCCGAAGATATTTACGCCGACATCGAATTCCTCCGGATGGAAGGTCAGCGCCGCGGCCGTAATGTAGCCGCCATAGGATCCGCCCATGACGCCGATCCTGGTTTCATCGATCCAGTCGAGGCCTCGCAGGTAGTTCCCCGCCTCGACAATGTCGCGAAGATCTTCTTCGCCGTGGCGACGATCATCCATATGGAAGAATGTTTTCCCATAACCAGACGAGCCGCGATTGTTGGCAGCATAAACGGCGTAGCCGTGATTGACGATGTGCTGCACCAGCGCGCTATAGCCACGGGTCGACTGGCCACCCGGACCTCCATGGACGAAAACGATACCGGGAACAGGCTTTTCGGCTGACGCCTGGTGCGGCTTGTAGAGAACGCCTGGAATGACCACGCCGTCAAAGCTGTCAAAGCGCTCGATCGTTGCCGTTACCAGATGATCCTCTTCAATGCCCGGGTTCAGCGCGCTCGTAAGCCTAGATGCCTCTTCTCCAAGCGTCATGCGATAAAGGTTAAACGGCGATGTGTCTGTGTTGGCCCCAAAGGCAATCTCGGTTTCATCTCGATTGAAGCGGATTTGACCGAGTTGTCCTTCCGGCACACCGGGCAACTCCATGAATTCGCCAGTCATGGTGTCGGTGATCGTCAGATCGGTCAGTGCATCCGCATTGACGGCATGAACGCGATAACGCCCGGATGGGGATTCAAAGACAAAGCTTACATCCCAGTCTGCCTCGATGAGCGGTGTTTTCTCCCCAGTCTCGAGATTGTGCTCCCAAGCCTGATTGTACTCACCATGCTCGTTGGTCGCAAAGATCAAGGACTTGCTGTCGGCGGAGAAATCATAAGTCGCGTAGGCAATATTACCTTCATGTTCGGTAATCAGCACCGGTTGCGGCGTTTCCGCCGCCAGGTCCACAAGGTAGATATCGGAATTCGCACTGGTAATGGGCTGATCGAGTGACAGCCAACGTCCATCGGGGCTGATCGCGCCGGGCTGGAAGCCTGGATTCTCGAAGATCAGAGTGCGCTCATAATCCTCCGCGCTGTGGAGATAAAGATCGAAGAAGGACGGGTCGCGTTCGTTTGACCAAATGTAAAACCCGGTATGTCCGGCCCCCCAACCCCCAAAGAAAGCTTTGACTTCTTCGCCCGGCGTCAAGTCTGCGAGCGTACCGTCTAGCTCCATCACGTAAATATGGTTCAGTTCATTGCCGCTCTTATCCGCCGTGACGATAATGCGTTCGTCGCCGGGAAAGTAGGATTGGGCAAATGTTGCATCGGTTTCGGACGCCGTCAGCTCAGTAACATCGCCACTTTTGTCAAAGGCGATGGCGTTGAATACGCCGGTCTCATCGGAGGACGCGAGCACCTTTGATCCGTCCGGGGAGAAAGCATGTCCAGCATTCGTAGCAAGCATATAGCTCGTCGTCTGAAAGAAAGCATCCGCAGAATAAGTTGGAATTTCTTTTTTCAATATCTTGCTCTCATGCCGATCTGCTGTCTGGTTGCGACTAGCCTCTACGATCCACCTTGTCGCTTGGCAGTCACACTTTTTGAATGATCGCGCAACTCAATAGACCAACCGGCGCATGAGTTGACTTGCTTAACTCACAATAGTCAGGCCCTCCATCGGCACCGTTTCCAATAAGGGGCAACGGGACCGGGAGGGCCTGTCTATGTCGTCTTCAAAAGCGCCTAACGTTTGATGCTGTTTAGAACAGTCACTTCGGCGTCTCCAGGAATACCAAGCTCCTGAAATGTCCATGTGAACGTCTTGCCGTCAGGATTGTAAGCGCGGCAGTAATCCTCTCGAGTCCGCTTTATGCCGACCTCGAATTCGTCCTCATCTTCGCCGAATACCCGGACGTCAAAAAAGGTCTTATCGGTGCAACCATTATCAGAAACTGTGAAGGCAACTGCATTGCCGCTAACATCGGCACCGTAGACGCTTCCATAGCCGTCATTGTAATCGAAATCGGACCGAAAATCCGCGTCATCGGCATCGATTATGACACACCCTCCGAGCGCCGTCAGACCCAGTATAGCGCTAGCGAGCTGAATTTTCATGATTTTACTCCTTATTGAAAATCAATAATTGACTTATCGTAAAACAATAAGTACATGTCAATGCCAGCTTTCAAAATAAGGGGTCCCTGAGATGAAACGCACGCTTGTCCTTTCCACCGGCGCAATTTGTAGCCTTGCGCTCGCCGCTGCCGCCGAAACTCGCACATATGACGTATCAAGCTTTAGCGGGATCGACGTCTCGGCTGGTATCACTGTCAACTTCGAGGCGGGTCCGGAGCAATCAATTGTTGCCGAAACAGACCGGGGCGACTTCGACAAGTTGATTATTGAAGTCGATGACGATGAGCTCGTTATCCGCCGAGCGCGATCAAATTGGAACTGGGGGAATAACCGAGACAGATTTACAGTCACTGTAACTGCACCAGCGATCGACTCCCTTGACGCAAGTTCAGGATCCTCGGTCACCGCTAACGGGTTCGTTGGAGACTATATTGAAATTTCCGCCTCATCAGGCGCGAGCATTCGAGCAAGCAGCATTGCCGGTGGCGAGGTGGAACTCGATACATCGTCCGGGGCGTCTCTGGCTGCGGAAGGTAACTGCACGCGAGCAAGCATCGATACATCTTCGGGATCAAGCGTTTCGGCGAGTACGCTGGAATGCGTCGAAGTCTTCGCGGATTCTTCGTCCGGTTCGTCGGTCGGTGCCTATGCCACGACACGGGTGGTCGCTGATGTTTCGTCAGGTGCCAGTGTTTCGGTGCAAGGTGGTGCAACGAATGTGGACATCGACAAATCCAGCGGTGGATCCGTTACGGTTAGCTAGATACGGAACAGCGAAAACAGACACTTGTGAAACCCGGCCAATTGGCCGGGTTTTGCTTATGATATCTCAGCGGCTATTTTGCCCTCTTCCACCACATCCCCTTCAGCGATGGCGAGCACGGTCAGTTTGCCAGATAGCGGTGCCTCATAGGGCACTTCCATCTTCATGACTTCAAGAATGAAAAGCGTGTCGCCTTCGGCGATATCGTCGCCTTCTTTTACGAGAACTTTCCAGACGCAGCCGCCGGTTTCGAGTTCGATCGGGGTAGACATGGGCCGAGATCTCCTATGGACGGGCGGCGAAGCTTGAGAGACCAAGAAGTCCCGGAAGCAAAGGCTGAATGCGATCAATCCATCGACATAGATGAGACCGTGTTTCTCGTGGGTCTATCAGATCGTGCACTGACAAGGCTTCCGCGCGAGGAAATGGCGACTGCTTCGCCGCGAATGCTTCTTCGAGTTCCTTTCGCCGCGCATCGGGATCTTCGGCGGCGGCAATTTCGCGGTGAAATGCGACGGCGACGCCGCCTTCAACGGGCAAGGGGCCAGATTCGGCCGATGGCCATGCGAGCACAAAACCGCCGGGTCCGTAGTGAGCAGCTTGGGCGACACCAAAAGACCTTCGGATCATGATTGATGCCCAAGGCACGGTGGTCATCGAAGCGGTCAAAACAGCGTTTGCGCCATGGCGTATTGTGGCTTCCCGCTCAGCCTGAGATCCAATCATGAAGCCCGGTTCATCAACGAAGCTGACAATCGGCAGGCTGAAGGTTTCGCAAAGCTCCATGAAGCGGCGGGCCTTCTGGGCACCATCGGCTGTCATCGATCCTGCGAGAAACTTGCAGTTGTTTGCCCAGATACCAACGGGCTGCCCGTTGAGGCGCGCAAGACCGACAATCTGTGAACGACCATAGCCTGCACCCATCTCGAAGAAACTGTCGGTATCCAGAACATACTTCAATATGCGGCGCATATCGAAGGCGCGACGACGCTCGCGAGGGATAATGTCGAGGAGCGCTTCTTCGGAGCGATCTACCGGATCATCTGAGGATGTGACCGGTGCCAGCGTATCGATGTTGGGCGGCATGTAGGACAGGAACCTGCGGATCTGTGCAAGGCATGCGGCCTCGTCATCGCCTGCATTATCAACGGTGCCGTTCTTGGTGTGCACCTTCCAGCCGCCGAGCTCGTCCTTGGTTTTCTTCTCGCCCATGGCGCGCTCGACAACCGCCGGTCCAGCCGTCAGTACTTGTGCCGTTGCCTTGGACATCACTGAGAAATGGGAGGAGACGAGACGCGCCGCGGGCAAGCCGGCAACCGCGCCCATTGCTGCCGTCGCAACCGGAATTGTCGCCATGCATTCAGCCACTGATCTAAATCGAGGCGTGGCGAACACCGGGCCGGGCAAGCTTTGCCTCTTGCCTCCTGTCCCGCCGATACTGCCGCCTGCACCTTCATGAAGACGCACCAAGGGTAATTTATACTGAAGCGCCAGATCTTCTGTGTAGACGCTTTTGCGCAATCCTGCAGGTGACGGAGATCCACCTTTCATGGTGAAGTCTTCCCCGCCGACAATGACGCGCTGACCGTTGATTTTGCCGAAGCCAAGAATGAAATTCGCCGGATCAAAGCTGATCAGCTCACCATTGTCTCCACGCTCTGACGCGCCTGCCGCAGGACCGACTTCGTCGAACGTATCTTTATCGAGCAGCAGGTCAATCCGCTCCCGGATCGTCAGCCGTCCTTTCTCATGCTGGCGTGCAATGCTCGCTTCGCCGCCCTGTGCAAGTGCCAGGTTTCGGCGCTGTCGGATTTCGTCAGCTTCGGCTTTCCATGTCATCCACAACGTTTAACTTCGATGAGGCGTGAATAATAGGCAAATTTGTCGGACGATCTAATTAAGCAGCTCTGAAAACTCATCTTTCAGAGTAATTGAGAATTTTACGGATACATGGTGCTCGTCTCTATATAGCACGTTGCTATCTCGCGAAGCATAGCATGTATCTTCATCACAAAAATGCTCAGTGAAGTCCATAACCGCAATATCATCGAATTTGCTGAGCACTTCGGTTTCGAACTCTCTAAGATCGGTGTTGAAGGCATCAGCCCGCGATACGTTGCAAACAGACGTGTCCCGTCCAGCCATTATGACTCTCGACAAACAATCCGGCGCATTCAGTTGGAGAACCGGTAACTGACGAATGAAAATTACCCGAATCCCGGCTTCTTGCAGACGGCGAATGGTATGCTCGACGCCGTTTGCCCAATGCACCAAACTAGGTTCATCAATCGGCGGCATAAGTCTCGGGAGCTGACCATAGGAGAACATGCCAATAATGACGTGCATAGGTTTTTCATTGATTATTTGCGCAATAGCCTGATCACGCCATATGTTGCACTCAATAAAGGACCTTTTAAGCCAATTGCTAAACATATCGACATCAGCGATTGGGCAAGACCCTTTAAGAAACGTTCTTAGTTTAAAAGAGTTCTCTTCTGCCAATTGCTGAAGCGGTCTCGCCCAATGCCGAGCATGGGAGTCTCCTAGAAGTGCGACTTTGCGCTCGCTTGCTTCATCTCCGAATTCGCACACCCACACATCCGTGACGCTATGTGGCCAGTTAAAGCAGTCTGGGTTGATGCCATCATCACCGAACTTCCAATCAAAGATAAGCTCCTGCTGATAAGGATCGTTCATCTGTAACTTCGCACCGAGGAACCCGGCGAATGCCACTCCGGCACCACCAATTGTAAGAGCCGCACTACTGGCGAGCGATGCCATGGTCGTTCTAGAAATCCACCTGCCTCGCCGGATTGGATTCTCGACGAGTTCATAGCTCAAATGCGCGATTATTAGGCACCCTGTTATTGCAAGAAATGCCAGGAGGGGCGTCAACTCGCCAAACCATAAGTCTGTTAAGCGCAAAGCCGGCCAGTGCCAAAGATAGATCGCATATGACCTTGTCCCAATCCACTGGATAATGGAATTACCCAGAAGTTTATGTAATGGACCGTCTACGCCCCCAAGAGTCAGGATAGCTGTTGCAGCAAGTACAGGTATAGCTGCCCACCACCCGGGAAACACGTAGTCTTCGGTGATCAAAATAGCCGACGCTGCTATGATCGCCATTGCAATACATGTCCCGACTTTTCTTACAGACATCGAAATGCGTGATGCATCTGCGATAGCCAAGCGAGCCAGTCCGCCGACAGAGAACTCCCAGGCTCGCGTTGGTAGACTGTAGAAAGCCCAAGCAGGAGATACGATCGTGAGCACGATGCAAAGGGAAAAGGATACGACTGTGAAAATCAGAAGCGCACTGATCAAATTCACCCTCGATTTAAGCATCGCGATCAATGCGACGATCAGCAGTGGCCAGACTAGATAAAACTGCTCCTCAACTGCGAGGCTCCAAGTGTGCAAAAAGGGGTTATTCTGCATGGCAGCGCTGAAATAGTCATCGGACTGCATCGCAAAAAATATGTTTGAAACATATAGGGATGCCGATGCGGCAAACTTGGTAGTTTGGAGTTTTTCATAAGGGCCGTAGATGAAATGAGATGCAATGATCGTGACCGAGATCATCAAAAATGCGGCAGGTAGTAATCGACGCCCGCGACGCGCATAGAACTGCGCAAGCGAAATCCTCCCCGCCGTTTCGCTTTCAGCGATCAGTAGCCCCGTGATTAGATATCCGGATATCGCAAAAAAGATATCAACACCGATGAAACCACCAGGTGTCCAGACAAAACCCGCGTGGTAAACGACGACAAGCAAAACAGCGATTGCCCGCATCCCCTCGATATCTGGACGGAAGGCTCTGAATGGGTGCGCTTCGTTCACCTAAAAATACTCTTCTACATAAGTGAAATGACATCATTGGCAGCAAATGACATGCCAAATCTCGACTTGAGACTGATGCACTGTTTAACAAGCTTGACCTGCAAAAGCAGGCGAATTTTACAAACTCAGTGTGGTTAAGATCAAGACTTTAGCGATGCAGCGGCTTTCTTCGCCGCCCTGTGCAAGTGCCAGGTTTCGGCGCTGTCGAATTTCATCAGCTTCGGCTTTCCAGCTCATGTCCGGCTATCGATCCGTAATGAAAGCTCGAATGTCATCATTCAGCTTCTGTAATGATGGTTCGTGAACGTACATCATGTGGCCTGCTGGATAGTATTCGAATACAATCCGGTCCGGGACGACCCCATTACGCGTCAAGCTGAACTCGGCGCTGAAAAGCGGTGTCGCAAAGTCATAGTAGCCGGCGGCGTTGAAGACGCGGAGATCATTATTGTAGCGCATGGCCGCGCCGATGAAGGGGGCAACATTGTGCATGAAGGGCCCTGCCGGACCTTCTACATCCCAATTCCATTCCCGCCCCAGACCGGAGATGATCTCGTATTCACGATTGATGTCGAGCCCGAGATCCGAACGGAAATAGGTATTCACCGCGCCGGTATAGGCGCCGTCGATGGCCACGAATGACGGATCCTGATCCGGACTGTCACCGGCGTTGTCATAGTCGACACCTGTATAGCGACTATCAAGGCGCCCCACCGTCAGCCCGCGATCGCGTAGCAATTCCTTCTGAAAGCGCTGCAAAGATACGCGCAGATTGGCATCATCAAGAAAGTCTTCTGACAGTCCCGTAAACCGAGAGAGCTCCCGGCGCACGTTTGCTTTCTCCGCATCGCTCAGACGGTTACCCTTCATCAGGGCGACTATGTAATCGCTCTCAGCAAAGTCTCTGGCCTCCTGGACGAAAATTTCCAGATTATCTGGTCGATCTGCCAAAGCGTTATGATACCAGGCTGTCGCCGCCATTGTCGGGAGCAGCATAGGCCAAGCCATTTCGTTCCCGGGAGCGGGAATGTCATGATACATATCGAGCACGGTCGAAACGAGTATCAGACCATTCAGCGACACATCATTGTAGGTTGCGCCCTCGAGCTCTCGGGCGACGGCAGCGGTTCGCAGGGTCCCGTAGCTTTCGCCGCCCAGATATTTCGGGCTGTTCCAGCGCTCATTCTCGCTAATCCACTGGCGGATGAAACGCGCAACCGCGTCGGCATCTTCATGGACTCCCCAGAACTCATCCGGTTCGGTTTCACCAAGAGCAATTGAAAACCCTGTGCCCACAGGATCGATGAAAACGATGTCTGTCACGTCCAGCAACGCGTCAGGATTATCGACAATTGGATATGGCGGTGCGCCATCATCGCGCGCATTCGATGGGATCGCGACACGCTTCGGCCCAAAGGCACCCATATGCAGCCAAACCGAGGACGAGCCCGGACCACCGTTGAACAAGAATGTTATCGGGCGATCAGTATAGTCGCTAACGCCGGTCTGAAGGTAAGCCGTCGAAAAGATCGCGGCTTCTTCTTCGCCGTCTTCGTTCTCGAGGACCGTCTCGGAGAGTATCACCTGATAATCGATGCGCTGGCCATTGAAGGTTCCGCGCCGGTCAACGGTGAGACTGTAGGGCTGGTGCACTTCGGCCTGCATAACCTCGCCCTCTTCGGCAGCGACAGGCAAACAGATCGGCAGTATCAGCGCCAGAGCAAATGTATGTAGTCTGAGCATCTTGGCCCCCAAGTCGTTTCAGTCTGGCCCGTAAACAACCACGCACGGAGCCGCTTGTCAGCAGATTTATAGCGATAAGTTGCGCATTCTACATCGCCTCGACGCGCAGCCAGATACCCTCCCTGTCTCCAACGCGGCGCTCTACGAGCAAGCGAGCGACCTGGTGATCATCGTCGAAAACGTTGCCCGTCAAGGCATCGAGAAGCGCCTTGGCGAGATTATCGAGGTCCATCCAGGGAGCATCCCCTGTGTACTCCATTACGATGTGGACTGAGTAATCACCGAACCCCGGTCTAAGTCGCTGGAAGTCTTTCCGGAAAAACTCCCGGAGATGGGTCTTGTAGTACTTCGTCTGGGTGGTGAGACCAATACAACGAACTTCGAGTGCGCCCTCTTCGGTAATGCGGGCGGCCGTCTTGTTTTTCCGGGTCCACGTCTCGTCCATACCGCTCTAGTGCCCGAACCATGGGCCTCCGAAAAGTGCCTTCCTGTAAACGGCTTCAACGACATATATTTGTATATGCAAAAGAGTATGTTAGCATTTGAGCATGGAAGATTTAGACAACGCGGCCGCTAATTGTGCGGCATTCAGCCTTCGACGAGCCAGCCGCGTTATCACGCGCAGGTACGAGCAGGCACTTCGTCCACTTCAATTGTCATCGTTTCAATTCACGGCCCTGGTTGCGCTCGCAAAAGCACGGACATTGCCCCAAACAGAACTCGCCAAGTTGATGGGCATGGACGTCAGCACGCTTACCCGAAACCTGAAGCCGCTGATTCTTCGCCAGCTCGTAAAAACTGTAACGTCCGCGGAAGATAGACGCGTAAACCTCGTATCACTTACCAAAGACGGCAAGCGGACTCTGGAGAAAGCTCTGCCACTCTGGAAGGCCGCTCAGGATGAGACCTTGAAGGATTTGAGCGAGCCTGAATGGGCGACCTTAAAACAGGCAATCCGCAGTCTCACATAGATTGGTGAAATTAGTATTTGACCACAGGCCGTATAATTATAGTTGCATATACAATTTTATTTCTCTGATTGAACGGGCGATTGATAATGTCATTGCGAAACCTGCTATGTGCAATTCTGACTTCGATTACAGGGCCAGCATTCGCTCAAACTCAAATAGATGATCCAAGCGAACTGAATTCGTTCGTCGTGGTTGGCGCGGCTGCACTACCCGAGTTTGAAGGAGCAGACAGACTCAGGGCCGTCCCGCTGATCGTATCGCGATTTTCCCTGCTCGACAGCGAAGTCGAAATTGAAGGTCTTGAGGGACGGGTGGATCTGATACGCGACCCCGTCTGGCGAGCTGGACCAGCGATTGGAGTCGTCTTGCCGCGCAATGAAAACATCGCTGATACTGCCGAGATTGTTGCACTTCCGGATGTCGATGTCGCTGCCGAAATTGGTGCGTTTGCAGGTTTCCGCATTCCATTTGGTTCTCTACGAGAAGGAACTTTGACCGGGACCGCGACGGTTCGCCATGATGTCGCTGGCAGTCATAATGGGCTGACGGTTGATAGCGAACTGGAGTACTTCTTCGCTGTAAATCGAATGCTCCGTATCGGTGTGAGCGCGAATGCCAGTTTCGCGACCAATGACTATTTCGATACCTATTTTTCTATCGACGCAGATGGGTCTGCAGCATCTGGACTAGCACAATCTGATGCAGGGGGAGGTGCACGCGATGTGGGCCTCGAGATCTATTCGATCCTCTCATTTTCAAAAAGGTGGGGTGTATTCTCCAGGCTTAGTTATAATCGACTGCTTGGAGACGCAGAAAACAGCCCAATCGTCCAAGACGCAGGCTCAGCGGACCAGTTCTTTGTTGGGACCGGTCTATTTTTCAGGTTCTGAGATTAAAACTCGCCCCAACCGGCGAGCTGCTTGCGAGCAAGTGCTTCCAGAAAGTTTATCGCCTCGTCGGAATCATTCAGGCATTCAAGCGTGGCGAAATGCGTTCCGCCCGCTTCCATAAACTCTTCCTTGCCCTCAATAGCGATCTCTTCGAGCGTCTCGACACAATCCGAAACGAAGGCAGGTGCCGCCACAGCGATACGTGTAATGCCTTTCTCCGGGAGTTCTTCCAGCGTTTCATCCGTATAGGGTTGTATCCACTCCTGAGGACCGAAACGCGACTGGAATGTCGTGCGGCAGTATTCTTCTGACCAGCCAAGTCTTTCGCGAACCATACGCGTCGTTTCCAGACACTGGCACTGATATGGGTCGCCCTTTGATACGCAGAACTTCGGAATGCCGTGATATGACAACAGAACGACCTGAGGATCAAAGTCGAGTGCATTGACCTGACGTTCGAGAGATCCCGCGAGCGCGTCGATATAGTCAGGATTGCCATAGAACGGCGGTGCGGTGCGAATAGCCGGCTGCCAACGCAGCTTGCTCAGAATGCGGAATGCCTTGTCATAGACGGTGGCCATGGTGGCCGCGGCATACTGAGGGTAAAGAGCCATTACAGCGATCCGCTCACAGCCCTTTTTCCGAAGCGCTTCCATTTTCGATTCCATGGATGGGTTGCCATAGCGCATGGCGAAATCCACGATCAGATCGTCAGAACCGATGCGTTCGTTGAGCTTGCGCGCCTGTTCCTCGGTGTAATGCAATAGCGGCGACTTATCGATGTCATTCATCCAGATCTTTTTGTAGGCCTCACCGGATTTGGACGGTCGAATGGACAGAATGATCCCCTGAAGCAGCGGTTGCCAGGCCAACATGGGAATTTCAATCACTCTTGGGTCTGACAGGAATTCGGAAAGATAACGGCGCATAGACCAGTAATCCGTGCCATCTGGCGTGCCCAAATTTACGAGCAACAGACCGGTCTTGTCGAATGGCACATTCCGGCATTCAAACTTGGACGTGTCGATGTCTTCCACTGGCTCGCTTATGGTTTCAGTATCGGCCATTACAGTTCCTAGCACGCTTTCCTGTTTGTATTTAGGGCTGACACAAAAAGAGCAAGAGTCTTCCATGTCGCAGATGCGTGAACAGTGCCCTCTAGCCGTAAGCGGATTTCCCCAGTAGAGACAGCCCGAAATGCAACAAATTACTGTTATAGAGGACGTCATAGAGCATGACTGACACCCGCACCGAAACCGACAGTTTTGGCCCACTGGAAGTCCCCGTCGACAAGTATTTCGGAGCGCAAACGGCGCGCTCGCTGATCAATTTCCCGATTGGTGAAGAGACCATGCCAGCCCCGGTGATCCGTGCGCTCGGTGTTATCAAACGCTCGGCTGCACTGGCCAATAAGAGACTCGACAATATCGAGGCGGATATCGCTGATGCGATCGTGCAAGCGGCCTCCGAAGTCGCCGAAAACAAGCTCGATGATCACTTCCCGCTGTCGGTCTGGCAGACGGGTTCCGGAACGCAGTCCAATATGAACTCGAATGAAGTCGTTTCGAACCGGGCAATCGAGGTCATGGGCGGCGTGATCGGCTCGAAAGATCCAGTCCATCCGAACGATCACTGCAATCGCTCGCAAAGCTCGAACGATACGTTTCCAACGGCAATGCACATCTCGGCGGCCGAGGAAATCGTTCATCGTCTGTTGCCCGCGCTGCAGTATTTGAGAAATGGGCTGAACGACAAAGCCGAGAGCTTCAAGGACATCATCAAGATCGGTCGAACGCATACGCAGGATGCCACACCGCTGACGCTCGGTCAGGAGTTCTCGGGCTATGTCGCACAGCTCGATCTCGGCATTCGCCGTGTGAAAGAAGGCCTCGAGTACCTTTATCCTCTCGCTCAGGGAGGTACGGCTGTTGGTACGGGGCTGAACGCGAAGCCCGGTTTCGCTGAAGCTTTCGCTGAGGAAGTCGCCGCTTACACTGAGCTGCCCTTCATCACCGCGCCGAACAAGTTCGAGGCACTCGCCGCCCATGACGCCTTCGTGTCGGCGCATGGTGCCCTCAACACGGTTGCTGCGTCGCTCTTCAAGATCGCAAATGATATCCGCTTTCTTGGATCGGGACCGCGGTCGGGGCTCGGCGAGTTGGCTCTTCCCGAGAATGAGCCCGGCTCGTCAATCATGCCCGGCAAGGTCAATCCGACCCAGTGCGAAGCGCTGACTATGGTCTGCACCCAGGTAATGGGCAATCATACGACGATGACCGTTGCGGGGTCACAGGGGCATTTTGAGCTCAACGTCTACAAGCCAGTGATGGCTTACAATATGATCCAGTCGATCCGGATCCTGTCCGATAGCTGCATGGCTTTCTCCGACAAATGTGTCGTGGGAATAGAGGCCCGCACAGACAACATCACCGATCTTATGAACCGGTCGCTGATGCTGGTTACCGCTCTCGCCCCAACGATCGGCTATGACAAGGCCACGGAGATTGCGAAGAAAGCCCACAAGGACGGCACGACTCTCAAAGAGTCAGCGCTCGCTTTGGAATATGTGACGGAAGAGGAATATGATCGTGTAGTCCGGCCGGAGGATATGATCGGCCCGAAATAGCCTTTAGGTGGCACCGTATCGGTACGTTTATCGATTGACTAAGTGATACATTTGGGTGGAACGCGACGCTTTCTAGAGTTGCGATGACTGGCTAAGCTCAAGTCAAAGAGATTCGTTTCGCGTTTCAGAGGCAGACATGGCTAACTATACCGGTTCAAAAAAGACCCCGTCCCAATTCGATTGCTATAATAAGCTCGCAGAAGATGAGCCCTATTTTGTATTGCGAGCAGATGACCCATTGTCTTCCGCACTCCTTGAATTGCACGCCTATATCGGCGCGGCACAGGCTGGCGCGGCGCATAACAAGCTCGCCGAAATCATGGACATGGCGAAAGTGAGTCCTCCCCGGCCCGCCGCCAGTCCGAAATACAGGGAGACATTTGCGATTTCCCTTGCCATGGAACAGTGGCGCGACGCCAATCCAAAGACCGACGACGCGTGACCACTCCGATCAATCTCAACAAGGCGCGGAAAGCTCGTGCCAGGGTCGCCAAAGAGCAAAGCGCTTCGGAGAACCGGGCAAAGTTCGGGCGGACCAAGGCTGAAAAAATAGCCAGCAAGAAAATCGAAGCCGCGGAAAAAACGTCACTGGATGGCAAGAAACTGACACCCGACTAATCCTCCGTTCCAAATACTGGCCTTCTGTTTGCATTGGCTAACGAAAAGCTAATGCGGAGAGAAAATATGGGTGAAACGGTTCGAGAAATCGCGATCAGTCTTGCCTTGCTCGGATGTGGATTGGGCTTCGCTCTCGCCTTTGTTTGAGGCCATTAGCCCACACTTAACGCCAGAATACGACTGAGCTGCGCCCGCGGTAGAGCGCTTTGCTCGTGCAGATCGTTTATGGCCCCCTGCACTTTCAACAAGGCCGATTTGGACGTTGCCGCTGGTTTGTCCAGAACACGTGCTCCAGCGAGCGCACGGCAAACATCACCGGATGCGATCCACGCATCCCAACCGGAGAACCGAAGAAAGTACTGCGCGGTTGCGCCTCCGAGGCGCGAGCCGTTCTTGTTCAGCCAGGCCATTAGGCCGACCTGATCAGCGGGGTCCCAGTCGGAGATCGCTTTCGCAAAGCCGCCCTCCTCGATTTCGACGCGGTGAACAAAGACGGCATTCTCCAAGCTTGCCTTGATTTTCTGGCCGTTGCGGACGATCCGTTCATCGGAAACGAGGCTTCCAATCATTTCATCACCGAAGAATGCGAGCTTCCCGGGATCAAACCCCTCAAACGCGGCTTCGAAGCCTTCCCATTTGGACTCGATGACTTTCCAGTTGAATCCGGCGTTGAAGACGCAACGCGTCATTAGGGCGAGTAACCGATCCGCGGGCGTAGATCCGTAATTATCCACAGCGTGACTATTAATCGACATAGAGCGTACGGCGTCTGCTCCGCCATGGTGGGCAGCCGCTTTTGACAGGATGGCGTCGTAACTCAGCATCACGCTCAAAGGGTGGCCAGCAAGTGGCCAGGATGCAAGCGAAACCGAGAATACCTCGCGAATTAATCTGACGTTTCTGCTCCTCTCGCAGCGTCACGCTTGCCCTCGGCCCAAGGGAGGCTATTGTCCCCTCCAACACCCCGAAGGAGATCCTCCCATGCGCTTTGAAGGCACCGAAAACTATGTCGCAACCGACGATCTCCGCGTCGCCGTGAACGCCGCAATCACGCTGGAGCGGCCCTTGCTGGTTAAGGGCGAACCGGGAACCGGAAAGACGGTGCTCGCTGTTGAGGTCGCCAAGGCCCTCGGCGTACCACTCATCGAATGGCACATCAAATCGACGACCAAGGCGGCGCAAGGACTTTATGAATACGATGCAGTCTCACGCCTCCGCGATGGGCAAATGGGCGAAGAGCGCGCGAACGATGTCAAGAACTACATCAAGAAGGGCAAGCTTTGGGAGGCATTCACGTCCGAAGAGCGCCCTATTCTGCTAATTGATGAAATCGACAAAGCCGACATTGAGTTTCCGAACGACCTTCTCCAGGAACTCGATCGGATGGAGTTCTATGTTTACGAGACCGATGAGACAGTAAGCGCGAAACAGCGCCCGATCGTGATCATTACGTCGAACAACGAGAAAGAGCTTCCAGACGCGTTTCTTCGCCGTTGCTTCTTCCATTACATCAAATTCCCGGACGAGCAGGTGATGAAAGAAATCGTCGATGTCCATTATCCAGGCATCAAGAAGAAGCTCGTCGGCGACGCGCTGACGACGTTTTACTCCATGCGCGAAGTGCCCGGCATGAAGAAGAAACCGTCCACCTCGGAACTGCTCGATTGGCTAAAGCTCCTCATGAATGAGGATGTGGATCTCGAAACGCTGCGCGAGAAAGACCCGACGAAGCTGACGCCGCCCCTTCACGGTGCACTCCTGAAAAACGAACAGGATGTGGCGTTGTTTGAGCGGCTGGCGTTCCTGGCACGGCGCGAGAGCGGCGGTGGTCCTAGGGGGCCTGCGGGGTAGAAGAAAAAGCCCTGATAGAATTCTGCGGATGATCTTGAGGCGCAATGACCGCTTCCGGCGACATTGCAGGCGTTAGCTGCCCTCTAAAACGCCCAAAAATAGACCCTTATCAAATCTGTGTACGGCTTCATTCAGGTGGCTGAATGTCAGGAATGATGTTACTCGCGTGTGCGCCGAACGGGTCTTTGTAGGTTTCAGACCATTCCCGCCAGAACCGCTGAAGGCCGCCGCTCGCGACTGTGGTTTTCACAAAGTGCTCATCAGCGCCATCCCAGAACTCGATTGGGATAATGCCGTCCTCATTCTGGTAGTACAAATACTCCCAGACATCGACGGTCATTTGATAATAAAATTCGCAGCGCCGCCATTCTGTCCGCGATGCGGAATATGGTTCCGCATCGCACTTTGTCAGGAGCGCCGCAAATTCAGGATCGCCCACCACCATCTGCGAAAGAGGATGCCCGATCGTTAGGAAGTTATGATATGTCTGACTTCTTAGAAGCTTGTTGTTCGCCGAGATCTGCAGCGCCAAATAAATGACGGAAACGACAACAGCGATTGCCGCGATCACTTCTGCGATCATGGCTGTGTGTTCGAGCCTCGATTTTGACATGTGCGTGCCCTCTCCCTTGCAATGACTCTAAGCGCCTTGCACCAAACCCTCAAGAAACGCGATGGTCTGCGCGCAGAACTGGTCTGCTGTCGGTGGGAAATAGGACATTGCGCGTCTCAGACTTTGTGAATAGTCCCGGCTTGATTTGACCAAAAGCAGACATTGCATGGCTCCTGCCGGAGCATTCTTTGCCTGCATTTGATCCACTGGATCAAATGCTCGCTGGCGCGACCGGCTACGAATTACCAAACCCGATCTTGCTCGCAACAATCGGCAGGTCGGCCATAGTCGCGATGCCCGGCTTGGCGGCAACGACCGCGGGAATGGCGTTCACGGCATGCATAGCGGTGGCGACGCTGGCGGCGGTGACATGCTCGGCAAACGGAACATCGCGGGTGAAGCTCGCAAGATTGAGGAAATGGACGCGCTGGGAGGGATCGCCTTCCAGGGTCATGGTCCAGCCCATATCAGGCGTTGGCCAGTGGTCCGGATACCATCCGCCGACGGTCCAGTAAGTCTCGATCTCGATGAGGGATTTGCCGCCCCGCTTGCCGGACCAAAGCCAGCGCTGAGCTCCAGCTGTGCCGGCTTTCAGTTCACGGTCGAAGATCATTGCGTCACGGGGAGCGGGCAGGACCTCGACCTTGGCTGTGACCTCCTCCAGCCCCGCATTTAGCCTGTCGCCCAACAGCCAAATCATCTCCTTGAAGATACCGGAATTGAACTGAATGAAATCGTTCGCCTCTTCAGAGACGTTCTCGACCGGGCCGCCAAAACACATATTGTCGAAGGTGATGTGTGTCGACTCGTAGAAGCTCCAGTCCGCACGCTCCTGCAAACGGATGTGTTCAAGGGATCGGGACAAGCCTGACATGGTGAGCGGAAGAACGGCAGAGATCCATCCGGGGTTCAGGCCCGCGCCGTGGATCGTTGTCTGACCTTTGTCGCAGGCTTCCTCGAGGCGTTTAAGGTCGGCTTCGGGCATCGCTTTCGGATAGAAGAGGAACGCCGTTGTGACGACATTCTTGCCGGACTCTAGCAGCGCGCAGACTTCTTCCAGAGAGGTGTTACGCGGCATGTAGGCGACGCAATCGGCTTCCGCATCCAGAATGGTCTGAAAATCGGTCGTCGCTTTCACGCCACAGGCCGAACGGCCAGCGAGTTCGGCTGCATCTGCCCCTTCCTTCTGGGTGTAGAAACACTTGCAGCCGACGAGATCATAGTCCGGCGTATCGAGAATGGCCCGTATCGATTCCGTGCCCTGGGCTCCTGTCGCCCACTGGATGATACGCAAAGGTTTGTCAGTCATCGCGGAACCTGTTCGTGATTGGATATCGGCGGTCGCGGCCAAAATTCTTCGAACCAACCTTCGCACCCGGCGGGGCCTGTCGTCGTTTATACTCGGCGATATAGAGCAGGTTTTCTATTCGACGGACCGTGGCTTCGTCGTGACCGCGTGCGAGCAGCAGGTCGATATCGACTTCATAGTCGACGAGCCCGCGCAGGATATCGTCCAGCACCTCATAGGGCGGGAGGCTGTCCTCATCTTTCTGATCTTCGCGCAGCTCGGCGCTCGGCGGCTTAGTAATTATCCGTGCCGGGATAATTTCTCCGGATGGCCCAAGCGCACCTTTTGGAACGGCCGTATTCCGCCATTTTGCGAGTTCAAAGACTTCCGTTTTGTAGAAATCCTTCAGCGCATTGTAGCCACCGCACATGTCGCCGTAGAGCGTCGCGTAACCTACGGCCATTTCAGACTTGTTACCCGTCGTCAGCACCATGTGCCCGAACTTGTTGGAGAGCGCCATCAGCGTGAGCCCGCGCAGACGAGACTGTATATTCTCCTCCGTGGTATCGGGCTGGGTCTCCGCAAACTGATCGGACAACATTTCATCAAGTGCGGAAACACCCGGTGCAATGCTAACCGAGTCGTACTTGACGCCAAGGGCCTCGGCGCAAGCCTTCGCATCTTCCAGGCTTTCTGAGCTGGTGTATCGAGACGGCATCATCACGCACCAGATACGCTCCGCGCCCAGAGCATCCACAGCGATTGCCGCCGTTAGCGCACTGTCAATTCCGCCGGACATTCCGAGCACCACGCCGGGGAACCGGTTCTTGTTGACATAATCACCGAGAGCAAGGGTCGCCGCGCGGTATTCCGCTTCCCAACCCTCGCTGTCCGGTGCACATCCGTTGCCGAGGCCAATGAAGATCTTTTTCTCGACATCAAATTCGACGATTGCGGTGCCGGTCTCGAACTGGCCGACTAATCCGCATCGGGCGCAATGGGTGGAGTTCGTGGCGTAGGAGGCCCCGTCAAAAACGAGCTCGTCCTGGCCGCCGACCTGATTGACGAAGAGATAGGGCAAGTCGAGGTGTGCCCAGCGATCGAAAGCGCCTGCTCGCTCGGCCTGAATTGACCGCCTCCAAGGCGAGGCATTCGGCGCAATCAACAGTTCCGCGCCGGCCGCCCGGATGGCCTCTGGCACATCGTCGAACCATAGATCTTCGCAAATCGCGATACCGAGTTCGACGCCCTTGAAAGTATAGCTTTGGTGGTCACCGTCGCCCTCATCGAAAAGCCGTTTCTCATCAAACACGCCATAGTTCGGCAGGTGGCGCTTATCGTAGCGCGCACGAATATCTCCAACTTCAAGGAACACCGCAGAGTTATGGAGTTTGCCATCTTCAGCCCAAGGTGTGCCAAGGATAATCGCGGGGCCATCTTTTGTGGATCCCGCCAGCTTCTTCACTGCAGCCATGCAGAGCTCAACTGCACTCGGCTTCAGCACAAGGTCTTCAGCCGGGTATCCGAGCATGAAGAACTCGCTAAGAACCACAAGATCTGCCCCTTGCCGATTGCCCTCTGCGACCGCTGTTTCGGCAAGCTCAAGGTTTCCTGCAACATCGCCGACGACTGGATTTAGCTGCGCCGCTAGAATTTTTAGAGTGTCACTCATAGCGTTGCTGGCATACGCCGGAAGCTCAGGCGCGTATAGCCCTCAAAAGAGCGCTGCAAACCCGCTTGACCTGTAGCTCGGACAGATAGGGATGCATCGGAAGTGAGAGCACATGCTCGGCGGCGTCTTCACAGTTTGGAAGGCCGCCTGCCGGAGAGAAATGCTCGAAAGCAGGCATGCGATGAAGCGGAGTATCGTAGTAGACGGATGTGGGCACGCCAGCCGCAGAGAGTTCAGACCGCACACGATCTCGGTCCTGGACGGCTACCGTGAAGAGACCATGGGCCGATACCATATTTTCCG
Organism: Pseudomonadota bacterium; assembly: GCA_039028055.1. Taxonomy (GTDB): domain Bacteria; phylum Pseudomonadota; class Alphaproteobacteria; order Caulobacterales; family Hyphomonadaceae; genus CALLCD01. The sequence goes on from JBCCIW010000014.1 coordinate 23,694, forward strand.
ACCCCGTCTGGATTGGAACAACACCCGCAAGCTCTTTCGTATAAATCTCTGCGACAGTGGAGCGGCGCGCGCGCTCTTCCTCGAATAAGGTAAGCTTCTCGCAAACCACCGCGCACTGAATCGAATCGCAGCGGCCGTTCAGTCCTACACGCAAGGAGTCTTTCCGATCGTCGCCGGTACCGTGCCAACGGATGGATCGCATAGTCTCGCCAAGGCTTTTGTCAGTGGTCAGGATTGCGCCAGCGTCGCCGTAAGCCCCGAGTGTTTTGGTCGGATAGAAGCTCGTCGCGGTAATCGTCGCGAGCGTTCCCACCTGTTTATTCCCCAGCTGCCCGCCGAAAGACTGGGCCGCATCGGCGATGATCTGCAGTCCGTATTCCTCGGCGACCCGATTGAGGCCATCATAATTGGCTGGCAGGCCATAGAGATCAACGGGCATGATTGCGCGCGGCCTCAGATTTCTGAGGGCGGCGACCTGTTTGATCCGCCGTTCAAGATCAATCGGGCAAATGTTGAATGTCGCCGGGTCGATATCGACGAATACCGGCGTTGCACCAGCCAGAAGAACTGCATTGGCCGTTGCATTGTAGGTGAAGCCCGGGATGAAAACAGCATCGCCATAACCGAGACCGACAGCCAGCATCGGCATGACGAGGGCCTGAGTTCCAGAGCCGACGGCCACGGCATCAACTGCGCCTGTAAGTCTGCAGAGTTTTTGCTCCAGTTCGTCGACTTCGGGGCCATTGATATAGCGGCCATGGTCGAGAACGTCTGACCAGCGTTTCTCCAACGCCGGCCGGAGCGCGGCTTGCTGAGCCTTCAGATCGAAGAATTGAATCGGCGCGTCTTCTGGCAGGTCCACAAGCTTGCCCGAATAGTACTCTGTATCAGCCAAGGGCTACTCCTAATTCCTGCATCGCCAATTGCTCGATTCGCTCTGCTGTGGCGACGGCCCAGGCGGCTTGAGACCCCGGTATGAGACACGGACGGCGGCCAAGACATGCGTCGAAGAACGCAAAGTCAGCAGCTGCCAGCGGATCCGGCACCTGGTCTTCAAAATCGGAATTGAGGGCGTACGCTGTCGTGTTCTTGACGGTGCGATCAACAAAATCGACAAAGATCTCGCCGCTCGAATATTCCAGGGTCAGATGCCTTTTCTGACGCTTAGCGGTGCGGCTCGCCCTAAGCTGCGCTCTGCAGCCATTCATCAGAAGGTTGGCTTCGCAGCTGTCGAGGCTTCCGCTCGTACCCACAATGCCGTCTCCGGAAAACACCTCCCGACCGGGTCCTGTCAGGCAATGGGAAAGATCCAGATCGTGGATCATCAGGTCCCAAACGACGCTGACATCGAGATTTCTACCGTTTTGCGGCGGAAGACCTTCCCTTGTTGCGACCAGGCTTATGGGTGTCTCATCGATATCGAACAATCCAAGCGCCTGACAGACCATCCGTTCCTGGTGTCCGACCTGTAGTGTGAGATCCGCTTTGGTTGCCATATCAACGAGTGCAGATGCCGCAAATGCCGTCAGCGCAAGGGGTTTCTCGACGAGCACATGGCATTCCGACTGGAGGGCACCACCGACTAGCTGGCTATGAGAATTTGCTGGCGTCGCGATGATGACAGCATCGCTATTCTCAAACAGGGCATTGGCCTCCGCCCAAACGGGACAGTTGTGCTTTGTGGCCAAAGTCGAGGCACGCGCTGGGTCTGGATCGTGGACGCCGCTGAAAGAAACATCGCTCGAATCCACGATCTTATTCGCGTGATACCCCCCGAATACTCCTGCGCCGATCAATCCGACGCGTAACGACGCTGACACCAACTCACACTCGCCATTTACCTTGTTTCATTTCACATTGTGCTGGCGTCAGCGCAAGAAGTGCGCTCAGGCTCCAGGATCACACATGATTGCCAAATCTTACGGCTTGCCACCCGGCTAGCCATCCAATAGCTGTGATCGAAACAGCACAATTGAGTGAAGGAGGATCCCTGAATGAGTACTTTGACATCCCGAGAATGGGCACTGGCCGAGCGTCCGGTAGGCGAGCCAAAATCGAGCGATTTTCAGCTTAAAACCGTTGAAATTCCTGCACCTCAGGACGGGCAAATCCAGGTTCGGAACGACTGGATGTCCGTGGATCCCTATATGCGCGGTCGGATGATGGATCGGGAAAGCTATGTGCCCCCTTTCCAGATCGGAGAAACAATGCAGGGCGGCGCGGTCGGGCGCGTCACTGCGTCTGCGCATCCGGACTATAATCAGGGAGATCTCGTCAACTCGATGGCCGGGTGGCGCGAAGCCTGGACGGCAACCCCCGAAGAGGTCATGGCGAACAAGCTTCCGCAGACACCAATTCCGGATTCTGCCTTCCTTGGCGTCGTAGGAATGCCAGGTCTTACGGCCTATGCCGGCTTCCTCGAGATCGGAAAACCGAAGGAAGGAGAAACAGTCTTTGTCTCGGGCGCCGCGGGCGCTGTTGGTGCTACGGTCTGCCAGATTGCGAAGATCAAGGGCTGCAAAGTCGTCGGCTCCGCGGGTGGTGCCGAAAAAGGTGCGTTCCTGAAGGATATTGGCGTCGATGCGGTGATCGACTACCGCGAGCACAGTGACGCGGACTCCCTGACAAAGGCCCTCGCTGAGGCCGCTCCCAACGGCATCGACATCTATTTCGATAATGTTGGCGGCGATCACCTTCAAGCAGCCTTACACGTGGCGAATCCGATGGGTCGGTTCGCGCTATGCGGGGCTATCTCGCAATATAACGACACGACCCCTCGCCCGGGACCTAACAATCTCATTATGTGCGTCGGTAAATCGCTTCTGCTTCAAGGCTTCATCGTGACGAATTACGCGTCACTCCAGCCGCAATTCATCGCCGACATGTCGGAATGGATTCCTGCTGGCAAGATGCAATTCCGTGAGACGGTCATGGAGGGCATCGATGACGCACCAAATGCATTTATGGGTCTTTTCAAAGGCTCCAACCTCGGAAAAATGCTGGTGAAACTCAGCTAATACGGAAAAGACTGCAGGCATGGCGCGGCTCTTCGATGCATACATCATGGTGGATTGGAGCGCCGCGTCCAAGCCGGTAACGGGGCCGAACTCCATATGGATCGGCGTTCTTGCCAAGGATGC
>JBCCIW010000015.1:0-26338 GCA_039028055.1 Pseudomonadota bacterium
GCGAAAATACTCGAACCGTCGCGCCTGCGAGAACACTTCCTGATAACGGAACTCCTCGAAGAATTCGACCAGTCCAGCCGGCGATTGTCCCGTGCGCTCGAGATAGGTGAGGGCGGCCTGGTCCGCCGAAGATTCCTGCGCGCGGGTGAAGGTGAAGAACTGAAGCGCGGTCAACTGCTGCGCATTGGCAATGAGCGCTGCACCCGCCTCCGGTGCACCTGCTGCGATCGCAATTATGCCGAGACCGATTGAGATGTAACCCGGCCGGGCTGCTTTCGCGAAATCTTGTGCTCGACGGGCTCCGTGAGCACCGGCGATGTGACCTGCCTCATGCGCAATGACGCCTTTCAGCTGCCCTGGATGATCAGCCTCGATGATCAGACCTGAGTTGATGAAGATATTTTGTCCGCCTGCAACGAAGGCGTTCAACGAGAGATCATTGATCACGTAAATCGAAACATCTTCCGGTACGAGCCCAGCCGCCTCAAGTATGGGGTCAGTATACTCGCGGAGAATCGACTCGATTTCTGCGTCTCGCAGGAATTGCGCCTGCGCCGGCAAAACGGTCAGGATTCCAGCAAGGATCAGGGAAAATATACGGTTTAACATCAAAGGCACAACTTCGCTTTCAAGCGATTTAACGGTTCAAGTGTACTGTGCCCGTCGGAATTTGGCGAGAACAAGTCACTGTAGTCACTGAAATGTCAGATAGGTTCAGTCTACGGGGAATACAAAGCACTGGTCAGGATCGATGTGGATATTCGCCGTAGCGCCTACATCGATACCGGGAGAATCTGACGCCAAGGCGAGTATCAATTCTTTGCCAGCTTCGAGCTCGGCGCGGTAATGATGCCCAATACGTCTTATTGAGGCCAGTCTTGCAGCTGTTCCGCCGGATTCGACGAATCGAACGGCATCTGGACGAAACATGACCCTGAAACGCTCGTTATCTGCGCGCTCGGGTGCCTTAAGGCGACCAATAACGGCTTCCACCAGACCATCATCGGCTCTTGTGCCGGTGATATCATTCACCGGCCCGAGAGCTGCGGCAGCAACGGGGCTCTTGGGTGCTGAATAGAGATCCTCAGGTGATCCTGTCTGAATGATCCGTCCTCGATCCATGATGGCGATTTCGTCCGCAATCATCATCGCTTCTTCAGCGTCATGGGACACGACAAGCGCCGGTATCTCAACGTTCTGGATCGCAGACAATGCCGCTGTTCGGACCTCGTCTCGTAGTGCTGGATCAAGGCCTGAAAACGGCTCGTCCATCAATATCGCTACCGGGCTCGGGGCCAACGCCCGCGCGATCGCAACGCGCTGCTGTTCCCCTCCGGAGAGTTGGTGGGGGTAGGCCTGCAATCGGTCGGGAAGTCCCAGACGGACCAGCCAGTCGGCTGCGATCGCTTCTCCTTCTGTCCGCGACAGGTCTGTCAGCCCAAAGCGGACATTGTCTATGGCTTTCATGTGAGGGAAGAGCGCAAAGTCCTGAAAGATGAGGCCAATTCGGCGCTGCTCGGCCGGAACCATGATGCCCGGCGCGGAAAGTACGGTATCACCAAGTTTGATGGACCCCTCATCAGGCTTCTCAAGACCCGCGAGCATCCTGAGCAGCGTCGATTTTCCCGCGCCCGAAGCCCCAAGCAAAGCGGTCACTTTGCCAGGCTCCAGGGTTATATCTACGTGGTCAACAACGTTGAGCTCGCCATATCGTCGTGCAAGCCCCGTCGCGATGATAGGCTGCTTCATTGGGTGCCTCCGCCAGCCCGGCCTGTCGACAAACGCCATGACAGGAGAATCACCGGCAATAGACCGCATAACACAATGACGAGCGAGGGCAGGGCGGCAGTCTCAAGCCGTTCATCGGACGCATAAGCATAAGCTCTCACCGCAAGGGTATCGAAATTTGTTGGCCGAAGCATCAGCGTTGCTGGCAGTTCTTTCAGCGTTTCCACAAAGAGAATGAGACCGGCTGCTGCTGCGCCCGGCAAAATGATTGGCAGATCGACCTTCATAAGTCTGCGAAAAGGAGAAGCACCAAGACTCCGAGCGGCAAAATTCAATGATGCAGGGGCCCGTTCAAGCGCCGCCGTCAGCGGACCGGTTCCGGCTGCAGTAAAGCGGCTCATATAAACAAGGGTCAGGACGACAAGCGCTGCGATCCCCGTAAGCGTGAAAGGTAAGACACCGAGCGCATAAATGCCGCCGAGTGCCAATACGGCACCTGGAGTCGCATACCCAGCGGCCGCGACCCAGCTTGCGAACTTTGAAATGGGTCGCTTACGGTGGGCACCTACGGCGAAAACCAGAGATGTAGCAAAGGCTGCGCTCGCTCCAACGCAGGCCAGGAGAAACGAATTTCGTAGAGGCTCCAGAAGTGGTGGCGTAAACGCATATGCTTCAACGGCCAGCCACGCGAGCCGCGATACTGGAATGGCAAACCCCCACGCGAAAACACCTGTGCAGAGAAGTGTCGCGGCGATGGCATTCGGACCTCTTAATCTGGTGCGCTGAAGGGCACGCCAGCGTATGGAGCTCGCTTGATACCCGGCCTCTCCGCGGCGGGTTCTTTCGATCCAAAGCAGCGTTAGCGCCAGACCGACAAGGATAAGCGCCAACCTTGCTCCCGCAGCCGGATCACTAAAGCTCGACCAGGCGCGAAAGACACCCACCGTAAGCGTCTGCACGCCGAGAAAGTCAGCCGCGCCGTAGTCAGCGGCCGCTTCCATCATCGCAAGTGCAAGCCCGGCAGCTATGGCAGGGCGAGCGCCCGGTAAGGCCACTCGTTTGAACCTCTGAAACGGACTGGCCCCGAGAGATTGCGCCGCTTCGAGAGTGCAGATCGACTGCGTCGTGAATGCTGCCCGGGCACTGAGATAAACATAGGGATAGAGCGCCGCCGCCAGAACAAAGGCGCAGCCCCAGCGACTACGAATGTCAGGAAACCAGTAATCCCTGGCTGCTAGCCCTGTTGCCTCCCGTATCCCGCTCTGAATCGGTCCGACGACACCCAACAAGTCTGCATAGGAGAACGCCAGCACATAGCCCGGCGCAGCGAGTGGCAAGATCAGCAGCCAGCTGAACACCGCGCGTCCGGGAAAGTCATAGACAGTTACGATCCACGCAGTCGGTATCGCAGCGGCGAGCATCAGAATTGCTGAAAGCGCCAGAACCGACACGCTGCCCGAGAGGTAGGTCCAGAAAAACGTCTCGGTGATGTGGTCCCATACTGGGCCGCCGCCAGCAAAGACCCCCACACCGACCGTCACCAGCAGCGGCAGCCCAACCAGACACAAAGCCGCAAATACCAGAACATCACCCACCGATGGCAAACGCGTCAGAACACGTCGCACCGTCGGTGATCCTGGGTTTGGCCGGGGACTAGTTCCAGCCGGCGCGGTCATACAATGTCTGTGCTGTCGCCTGGTTCTCACCGAGTTTTGTCAGCGCCACAGCGCTTTCAATGAACTCCGGCAGTGCCTCAAGGCCGTCAGGCAGCGCGACGCCGTCCACCATCGGAAACTCCTTCGTCTCGGACACGAGCAACTCCTGACCGCGCTCACTAACGAGAAACTCGAGAAACGCGACAGCTGCCTCCGGATTGGGAGCATTCGCAGCAACGCCGGCACCGGTGATATTCACATGAGTACCGTCACCCGTTTCCGGAAAGGCGAGGGCCGTTGCCTCCGCAAGCGCCCTTCGATCTTCCGACCGGCTGGTTAGCATCCGTACCCAGTAGTAGTGGTTCACTAGCGCTGCGGAACACTCACCCGCTGCGATCGACTCAATCTGGGTGGTGTCGCCGCCTCGAGGATCGCGGGCAAAGTTGCTCTGCACGGCATTCACCCATTCAGCAGCACCGTCTTCGCCCCAGCGCTCTATCAATTCGGACATCAGCGACAGATTATAGATGTTGGAGCTCGACCGCATGCAGAGTTCACCCTCAAGGTTCTCATCTGCCAGTTGACCATATTCGCCGACCTGATCCACTGACAGCCGTTCCGGATCATACGCAATCACCCGCGCTCTTTTGGCCAGGCCAAACCAGTATCCTGCTGGCTCGCGAAACTTCTCGGGAATAGCTGCCTTCAAGGCATCTGATTCGACAGCCCGAAGAAGGCCGGCATCCTGAAATCTCCAAAGCGTTCCTGCATCAGCTGCAATCACGATATCTGCTGGACTGGCATCTCCTTCGGCTCTCATCGTTTCAAGAAGTTGGCTCGATGACATCTCCCTGAAGCGCACACGAATTCCCGTTTGCTCTTCGAACATGTCATACATCTGACGATCTGAATCATAATGCCGAGCACTGTAAACATTGATTGTTCCAGCGGGCTCGGTCTGTGTCTCTGTGCTGGCACCACCGCAGGCGACAACAAGCAGACAGCAGCTCAAACCAGTCAGTAATCCACGCATGATTGCCTCTCTTGATCTGAAAGGCATAAAACACGCTTGCGAACGAATCGCAACGCGACGATTCCCCTCGTGTGATTTTGCGCTGGCATTTTTGCCCGAAACTTGCATTGTAATCTTGGGGAGGATGATTGCGTCTGCGCGGTGCGGTCGTTGGTTTAAGTGGTGGTAATCTGGGACGCTAGGCGATGGCCGAACAAAATACGATACAACTCAAAATTCCCGATGAGCGGGCAGAAGTGGCTCTCGCGGGTGCCATAGAAGAGTTTGCGACGTGGCGGGAAAAAAATATGCCGGGTGCTCGAGACATGAGTTACGTCGCTGAAAGTGATCTGCCGGACATAATGGTTCGCACGCAACTTGTCGCTGACGCTGTGATGAAAATCCTGACGTTCTCCGACAGCCAGGGTGCGAGCAAGTTTCTCAGCATATGGGAAGATTACGCGTCAGCTTGACAGTTCGTCAGTTTGATCAACCAAAACGGCCGCATTGCTTGGTGGATTATGGCTGCTAGACAGCAAGCATGACCGCGAAGACAAACCAGAAATCCCCGGAAGTTCTTGTGCTTGGAGCCGGTATTATCGGACTCTCTTGTGCGATGGAGCTTGCACGAAGAGGGGTGAAAGTCGCGATTTACGATGAAGCTTGGCCGCCGCGTGGAGCGAGTTGGGTTGCGGCTGGTATGCTTGCGCCCGCTCACGAAGCGATAGACGCTCATCACCCTAAGCTCTTCGATCTATGTTTAGCCAGCTCTGGTCTGTGGTCTGAATTCAGGGATTTTCTCGAAAACGAGGGATCAACCGATATCGGATATCGCGCTGAGCCAAAGCTCGTTGTTGTCAAAAATCAGGATCTGAAATGGGTTCAGAAGAGGCTCGCGCTTCTCTCTGAAATGCAGATACCACATCGGTTTGTTGAGAAGACGGAACTCAGTGAGCTGGAACCAGCGATAACAACATCGGCAGCGGGAGCCATCGCTTTGGAGACTGACCATCAAGTTGATAATCGTGCAGTTATCAGAGCCCTGATTGCCGGTTGCGAAACACTCGGAGTTGAGCGGCTATCCGACCCGAAAAAGGCCAATATTGTATTGCGCACAACTGGTTGGCAGTCACGAGGAGTTAGTCCCGTGAAAGGACAGATAATTTCCCTTGCTCCACGGCCAGGTAGCCCAAAACACGTTATCAATTACAATGACCTATACATCGTGCCCAAGGAGGATCGTATCGTTGTCGGTGCGACGAGTGAGGAGGGCTCATCCGACACAGAGACCAATCCTGAAGCGACCGAAGATCTTCTGGAAAAGGCTCTCGAGATTGTCCCATGCCTTCGAGATAATCTCGTAATCGAATGTATCGCGGGGGTCCGCCCGTCACCACCAGACCACGCACCTGTTCTGGGCAGGATGAAGAATGGCGATTTCATTGCGACAGGCCACTACCGCAACGGCATCCTTCTTGCGCCTATCACAGCTCAGATCATGGCGGACATGATCCTCGACGAGAAAGTGTCTGATCTCGCTGCGGCGTTTTCGCCAGATCGCTTTGCCTGAGCTGCCTGGTGCTGGACGCGAGGAAGCGTTCAGCATAAATCTCCACGCAACGAGGAGCTGATACATGCACCAGATCGCCGCCATGTCTGAAGACCAACTTGCAATCCGCGATGCCGTTGCACGCACATGCTCTCAGTTTGATGATGACTACTGGTCAAAAACCGATGAAACTGGCGATTGGCCGGAGGCCTTCACAACCGCCATGGCGGACGGCGGATGGCTGGGGGTGGCTTTTCCAGAGGAGTATGGCGGTTCAGGCCTCGGACTGACGGAAGCATCCCTCGTAATGCAAACCGTCACGCGTTCTGGAGCAGGATATTCCGGTGCCTCAGCTATTCATCTGAATATTTTCGGTCCCAAACCGCTCGAGAAGTTCGGAACAGAAGAGCAGAAGCAGGAATATCTACCGAAGATCATCTCCGGCCAGGAAAAGATGTGTTTTGCTGTGACCGAGCCAAACTCAGGACTCGACACCTCGTCACTGGAAACCAAGGCAGAACGAACGAATTCGGGATACACCATCAACGGGCGCAAGATCTGGACGACGGGCGCTCAGCGTGCGGATAAAATCCTGATCATTGCTCGCACCACTCCAAAGGATCAGTGCGCGAAACCCTATCTCGGGCTTTCTCTATTCTACACTGACTTCAACCGCGATCGCATTGAAGCAAACCCGATCCCGAAGATGGGGCGCAAGGCCGTCGAATGTAATACGCTCTTCATCGACGGACTCGATATTCCCAAGGAACACCTCATTGGTGAGGAAGGCGAGGGATTTAAGTATCTTCTTCAGGGGCTGAATCCGGAGCGCGTCCTGTTCGCTGTTGAATCAATAGGACTCGGCTTCGCGGCGCTCGAGCGGGCCAGCCAGTACGCTAATGAACGGGTCGTTTTTGGTCGCCCGATCGGACAGAACCAGGGAGTTGCCCATCCATTGGCAAAATGCTGGGCCGAGCTCTCGGCGGCTGAACTGCTAGCCTATAAAGCTGCCGGGCTTTTCGATGCTGGCGAGGAGTGCGGTGCAGAGGCGAACGCTTCGAAGTATTTGGGCGCAGAAGCCGGTTTTCATGCTTGCGAGGCTGCTGTTCTTGCCCATGGCGGAATGGGATATGCGAAAGAGTATCACGTCGAGCGCTACATGCGCGAAGCGATGCTCGCCCGGATCGCCCCCGTCAGCCGTGAAATGATCCTCAATTACATATCGGAACGCGTCCTCGGATTACCCAAGAGCTATTAGAGAACGTCACACCCATCTTCCCATCTCCGTGATCGGCCTTGTAAGACCTGATGCGGCATCCACATGTCTGGCACCGACATCTGAAGGGAGGGCTCTAAAGTGACTGATTTCGACAATTTACCGACTAATCCAGCGATGAATCATTCGTTTGCAGAGCTTTGTGGAAAGGGTGCCTTCTGGCGCGCGGCCGTTCAGAAGGACATCGTGGTTAGGGCACTCCTGGTCGCAGCAATTGTCGGAACAATACTTATACTGATCAACCAGATCGATGTGCTTTTGGCCGGAACACTTCCACCAATCTGGAAAATACTGCTGACCTATTGTGTCCCATACAGCGTATCCACCTATTCCGCGGCTGCGTTCAAAGTCTCTTCAGCGGTGTGCCCGGACGTATAACCGGTGGTTCTTAAGCATCTGCCCGTGGGTGCAGGCCATACTCTATTCCCAGACTGGCTAGGTAATCTCCGTCCCGCCAGTAGGCACCTTCAACAACAATGGCAACACCAGCAGCTTGAGCGTGATCCACGATGCCCATGACCTCGTCAGGGATGTTGCCATCCTCAAACTGGATACGTAGCGTATCCACCATCAGCCATGTTGATCCCCGGATATCAGCCGTGCAGCTTCTTCGGGCGTCCACAGCGACCCGAAAGCCGCGTTGCCGAAAGTTCCGAAAGACAGTGGAAATGTCCAATGGGCTGGATGCGATCGCCGCGTCGTTTATTTCGAAGCAGACTTCTTGCGGGCACAGGCGCGCTCCGTTCATGGCATCAAGGCAGCGCCCAACGACATCAGCTTGTGAAAGAGCCGCCGCCGGCATTGGCAACACCAGCGGACGTTCACGTATATCTTCCGCCTCGGTTACCCTGCACAGCTGCCCAAGCTTATCAGCGATCCATTCCGCCGCGTTTGGTTGCTTTTCGACAAGATCGAAACTCGGCCGATCATCGAACGCCATGGGCAGATCCACAAAAGCACCGACCAGATCTCCGGTATTGAGATGTATAGCCGGTGAAATCCTGAACGCTTTTCCCGCAGCCGGCTGTTGATCTCTCTTTGCGGAAACATGAAAATTCTGCATTTCTACTCGACCGTTTCAATCTAGCCAGACAGAACAGCTAGCAGATGAGATTGAAGATCCGACGAGGATGTCGGTTCGGATTTGCGGCAAATTTGATGAGTTTTGGAGGACTTGCAGGCATGGACAAAAAAGACATACCGGACCCAAAACTCTCCGCGACCGTGCTTCTCGTTAGAGACAGGGAAGCGCTCGAAGTGCTGATGGTCCGCCGACACTATCAGATCGATTTTGCATCGGGAGCGCTCGTTTTCCCGGGCGGCAAGGCGTCGACAGACGATCAACACGCCCAATGGGATGAGGCCATTGATGGCGAGTTTGCCGGAGACCAGCAGGTCGCCCGCATCGCGGCCGTGCGGGAGGCCTTCGAAGAATCCGGTATCCTCCTCGCCCGTCCCGCCACAGCTCGAGGCAGAGACGCGTCGCTCGTCGGGGCGGATATCGCAGAGAGCCTTGCACCGCATCGTGCAGCCGTTGACAGAGGCGAAGAAAGTTTTCTCGAACTGATCCGTGGGAACAACCTTGTTCTCGCCCTCGATACACTCGTCCACTTTGGTCACTGGATAACACCCACAATGATGCCAAAGCGGTTCGACACCCACTTCTTTCTCGCGCCCGCACCGCCGTCTCAGCTAGCCAGTCACGATGGCCGTGAGACAACCGACGCGGTTTGGCTGAACGCAGATGATGCGCTCGCAAAGGAGGCAGCAGGGGAAGCGACGATTATCTTCCCGACTAGAATGAACCTGAAAAAGCTCTCCACCGCGTCAAATGTTGCCGGTAGTGTCGAGCAATTCTCTAGCGAAGACGTCGTAACGGTTCTTCCTGAAGTCGGAACCGGTGAAGACGGCAAACCATGCCTCCACATTCCGGAAGTCGCCGGATACGGACAAACGGCCGAACCTCTGGAGCGTGTTAAGGTTTAACTGGTCGCACGTGCGACCTGATCTTCCAGAGCGCTGCAGACTGAATCAGCGACGGCATCGCTCGCATCGCCTTTCAGACCCTGCGCAAAGGCGGCCCGGCACGCTTCGACGTGGAGGTTTATCAGGGCAAAATTAGGCGCATCACTCTGCGATGTTAGCAGCGTATCAAGTGAGATCATGAGACGTTGGATCGATGGATATCCGTAGGTGTCAGACATCCCTTTCAAATCATGGGCGGCGCGGACAAATTTGCTCATATTGTCCTGGTCCGCTTGAGTTTCTTCCCAGCTGGAATAGAGGCGGTCGAGGTCGCGGCGCAGCCAGGTCGTATTTTGATCGTCGGTTGACTCGCTTTCGTTCGCTGGAATTTCCTCAGTGAGCACAAAAGGGGTTTCAGACGGTGCGTCTACGGACGATGCAGCGACGAAGTCCGGATCCACCACTTCAAAATCAACATCGGGTGATGCTGTCTCATTCCTGTCTGCTGGGGGCGTATACCCAGGCAGAACACGCGCAATATCAACCATCTGGTCTTCGTTGGAAGACGACCCGGCACCCATCCGCTTAACGCGGTCTATCAGCTTCATAATCATGCGGCGGAGCATACCGAAACATGCTTAACAAGGCGCTGATTTTCACAATGAGATCGTTAACAAATCAGGCAATTCAGACAACGAATTGTTCTCGCAAGATCCTTTCATCAAGCGCATGCCCTGGGTCAAACAACATGACGAGAGATTTCGATCGGTCTTCGGTGATTTTCACACTTCGAATATCCCTGACTTCAACATTGTCTGCCGTTGCGGAGATCGATCGGTGTTCCGCCTCCAGCGCTTCAAGATAAACTTCGGCATCGTGGCGTAATAAGGCACCTCGCCACCTGCGCGGTCGATAGGCGCTGACAGGGGTGAGGGCAAGAAGATTCGCTCCGATTGGTAATATCGGACCGTGTGCGGATAGATTGTATGCTGTAGAACCTGCTGGTGTGGCGACCATGATGCCATCACAGCTTAGGGAGGCCATGCGTTCGCGGCCATCAACCAATATGCGGATTTTTGCGGCCTGGGCTGCCTGTCGCAGGAGTGAGACCTCGTTGATGGCCAGCTCATGATGCTCCACACCGTGAATGTCAGTCGCAATCATCTGAAGCGGAACCAATGTCGCCCGCTCGGCGGCCGCAAGACGTTCCGGCAAATCGTCTTCGCTATATTCGTTCATGAGAAACCCGACAGTGCCCCGGTGCATACCATAAACCGGTTTCCGATCGTCAAACCGGTGCCGAAGCGCATCGAGAGCTGCTCCATCGCCTCCAAGCGCCACAACAACGTCCGCCTCATCGGCTGATACGTTGCCATAGCGCTCTGTCATTGCCTTCAGCGCGTCCTGAGCCTCGGGGCGTCGACTGGCGAAAAAGGAGATAGAAACTGTCATGTTGCTCTCGTGTCGATAGTTCCAGTAATGGTCAAGCGGGTCGCCTGCCTTTTACGTGCCATAGCCACATTCGACGCAAAGCGTTATAGTTGTTTGAAAATAGGCAAATCAAATGCTTCGGGAGACAAAAATGGCAGACGGTATTAGCTCGGTTGATGTACGCGGAACTGTTACTTCAGAAGAGTGGAGAGCCCGGGTAGATCTCGCTGCATTGTATCGTCTAACAGCGCTTTATGGATGGGATGATATGATTTTCACCCATATTTCCATGCGAGTCCCTGGTCCCGATCACCACTTTCTCATAAATCCTTACGGTATGTTCTTTGAGGAGATGACGGCATCCTCATTGGTAAAGGTCGATCTTGAAGGGAATGTCGTCAACGAGACTGACGCGCTCGTAAATCCGGCAGGCTTCACCATTCACTCCGCTGTTCATATGGCCCGCGAAGACGCGAAATGCGTAATGCATGTGCACACGGATGATGGCGTTGCGGTTTCGGCGCAGTCGCATGGTCTTTTGCCAATCTCTCAAACAGGAATGATTGCGATGGCTGACGTTGCTTACCATGGCTATGAGGGCGTAGCTCTGGATCTGGACGAACGTGAGCGCATCGTTGCCGATATGGGAGATAACTCGCTCCTGATACTTCGCAATCATGGCACGCTGACCTGCGGGGAGTCCGCCGGTCAGACATTCATGCGTATGTTCTTCCTCGAGCGTGCTTGCACTATGCAGATTCGGGCTTTGTCTGCTGGCCGCGAAAACCTGATTGAGTGTGACGATGATCTGCAGGACGTTGTAAAGGGTCAGAGCAGTCCCGCCGGAATGAAGATGCTTGCCGATATGCTGGCGTGGCCAGGCTTGCTCCGGAAGTTGGATCGCGAGATGCCGGGCTACGACACCTAGGTTCGGACTAAAAATCCAGAATACACTTGCCGGTTGTTTGATTTCGGGCCGCTGCTGGCGAAACTCCTTGAATGGGGAAACCAATCATCGCGGCAATTACCGCCGCTGTTCTGACTATTCAGACGGCGCACAGCGCGCCTTGGACGCAGGATGCCGGTGATTGGTATGTACAGGCAGCCATTCTCGGCCAGAATATCGATAGCGAACAGGCTGTGAGGGTTGAGACATATGCCGAGTATGGATTGACGAAGGCATGGACGCTTACAGGACAGGTCGAAGGCGTAGTTTTCCCCGACATTGCCGGATTTGATCAGTATGCCTACCGGTTAACAGGAAGAAGGCAATTCTGGCGACGTGGTTCCTTGATGTTGGCTGCAGAAGGCGGGCTCGTCGGAGGCGAAGCAATTGGCGGTCTGATCGGAGGGTGTGACACTCCGGGTGGTGAGGCTCGACTGTCCTTTGGAGGAGCGGGAACGCGAGGTGAAGACGATCGCAGCTGGTTCTTTTTCACCGATGCTGCAATCCGTGAGCATGGGAACTGTCGCCGCCAACGTTTCGAGGCTGGATATGGGCAGGAAATCTTTCCAAACTGGATTGCAGTAAACAAGGTATTCTATGATCGCGGTGGTGGTCTGGCGCAGTCGGCGAAAGTAGAAGCGACTGTTTTGAGGCGCTTTAAATCAACGGATCTTGGAATCGGCATCCGGCAGGAGTTCGGCGGGGAGTTCGCTGAATTCGGAGTTCTATTGAGTGTCGAAACCAGGTTTTAGTCCGAATACCATTTCATTTATCAGCGACATAGTCGACTATGCTGCCGCATCGGGCAGACGAGGCTGATGTATCGCTCGTCGGTATTTTCCAAAACACCAACCGCGCAGGAATCTGGCATCTTGATTGGCATCCTCAGATCGTCTCTATCCCTCGGACTGCGCCAATATTATCCCCATAAGGATTAACGCTGCACGCGTGTTTAGTCATGAGTGGCGGTGTCTCAATCGGTGCGTCGCGCACTTTTTCAGAGCCGTGAAAATTCGAAAAAATGATATTAAAACAATAGCGTAAATAGGAATAATGAAGGTATTTGTCGGTCTGCCGCATTGGGTAAGGTTTTAGATTTAGTGCTCTGATTGTCTTGAATTATTTGATGGGCTGTTTGGAACGCTCTTTGTTCACTGTGCGCATAAAGTCCGTATAAGGCATATATTAACCTTGTTCGTGCACTGTATTATCATAATAAAATATCAGAGTGGGCGAACTATGATAAGACGGGTGCTTATTGGCACAGCAGCGATAGCTGCGGCCATGGCCAGCCCCGCCAGTGCAGGACCGGAGGAAGCAAACCTCTGGGCTGTTACGGAAAATGGTGTGGATGGTCTCCTAATCGACGAAGGAACAGGTGATGCCTGGTTGACGGGCTCTTGCCTGAAACCTTTGGCGCGCGGTCAGAAATCGGCTGACGCCTGGCAATCACACACGGTGGAACTCGTCTGGATCGGTCGATCGAGACTGGTGCTCGACCAGACGTTTACGCTCAGTACGGCTGCCGACATGCCAACGCTGACAGTTGAATCAGCCAATCGGGGCGGACCGCAAACTTTCCCCGTGACTGTTGTGGAGAACTGCCAGTCTATCCCCCAGTGTCGAACACTCGTGAACAAGCCAATCTGCTGATTTAATCCATGAGATGTTCGACCGCCATACGCGCGGTCATCATGTTGACCGCATTCGCGTACACCCTTACTGCATTTGCCCAGACGGAGGTAGATGCGGCTGAGGATGCTCCGGTTGTCGTGTCGCAATCGTCTCAAGCGCTTGATGATATTGAGCGAACCACTTCGCCTGCGCCAGCCCCTTCCATTGCAAATGCTATTGAGCACGTCGACGTGACCGTCGAACGTGAGACGCTTTCCGTGCGACTGCAGCGTACGGCTCCTGACGGTGTCCTCATCGAGGCCTCACCGATCTTTGCCCACTTGAAAAGTGAAGCATCGATTGAGGGCACCGTCCTTTCTTACAGCCGATTTCAGGACGGAGCGCTGATTTCCCTCGATTTCGCGGATGGTAAGGTTAGAGCGAATGATGTGGTCTTGGGGGCACTTCCCGATTTTGAAGCACAAACTGAAGCCAGCACGTGGTTATCTGTCAATGCAATTTCCGTCCTCACTGGGACAGTTGTTTCTCCGAAAGATAGCGGCGGGTGGGAATTTGTCCTAGATGATCGGCTTCGACCGAAGTTCGATCTAGAGCTCTTTGTAAACGGGAAGCAAGTAAGTGTTTTTGAAGCTGAGCCACGGTCAATTGGGCCTGTTCTTCTAGTTCCGCTTGAACCAGTTGCCGAAGAACTCGGCCACACTCTTGAGCGCCTGGACGGAAACGTCATTTCGATTACACGCATTCAGGATGGAGCAACATTTACGCTTGATCTTTCGACAGGTCTTGTGTCGGTTCGCGGTATTCCACGAGGTGTGACGCCAAACATCGCCTATGCAGACCCCGACACGCTTCTGTTGCCATTCACCGCCGTAGAAACACTGACGGGCACGAATATTACTCTTGAGCCAGGCACGGATAGAATAATTGTCGAGCTAGATGATCGCTTGGCTGGTAGTGCATTGCCGGGCGACAGAGTCGTCGATGAAGTGGCTGCAACAGGGTTCACGCCTGAGGCTTTCGAATTCAACATAAGCGAGCGCGGGCCAGTGATAACCCAATTTGACTCGCGATTTAGAAGTTTGAATACGCAGTTGCAGTACGAGAGTGCTGGCAGCATCTCGCAGGCAGAAGAGTTGATCCCGAGCCGGGTAACCTTAGAGGTGCAATCGGTTGATGGTTGGGTAGGGTCCCTAGGCGACTCCAACGCTCGGTTCAGGGAACTCGGTGGCGTAGACCAAAGCCGTGTTAGAGGAGCGTCTTTCCGAAGAGTGAACCGCGGAAACGGTCGGTTGCTCGCTGTTACAGCAGGGACGGTTGCGAATGGAGCTGAGCAAGTATCTCCGACGGCCGCCCGGCCAACCTTTGGTGGATTCGCGGCTGGCGCGCGTATTATCTCGAACGATAGAAATCGAGAGTTGGGCATCTCCGGATCCATCGGCGATACCGGATTAACTGACCGTGTCGCCGTAAGTGGTCAGTATCAGAAGAACTGGGCGCGCAACGATAAGGGCCTTACCAATGTATTCGTCTCTGGTGATTTAGGCGTTTTCGACGGCCCTGACGGTGTAAGAGCCGATGGCCGAACCCGAGCGACCGCGCGGTACGAGTTCAACCCGCAATGGGGAACACAACTCAATCTCACATATGATGGCCGGGAGTTCACGCGACCACAGGAAAACCAGCCGGTCGTGGATGTTGAAGAAGATGACGGTACGAACGTCCCTGATTTTGAGGGCGTACTGACCGACCCCGCTGCATCGAGATTTGTAGGCAGCGTCTCAACGGATTGGCGCTCCGCACGCAACTGGGGGCCTTTGACACGGGTGGGCGTTGGAGCTCAGGCTAATTATTCTCGTAGTAAAGGTGAGGTCATATCTGAAACGGTCTCGGTATCAGGCTCGTTCAATACCCAGGTGGCAAAAGCTGGATTGGATCTGTCAGCAGACGTCACCCACAGCGCATCAAACATCGCTGGGGACACGTCCTCAGTGACGAATGTGAACGCTCGCGCATTCAAGCGATTTAAATGGGGCGCAGCGCGTCTAAACTATAACCAGGCGTTCCTCGAGGGAGAGGATGTGCAAACGCTCATTGGATCCTTGCAGGTCACTCCTTTGAGAAAGCGCTTCGAAAACGGGGCTGTCCTTGCTGCGGGACCCACGCTTTCCACCGTTTGGACACCCGATAATGCGTTTGCTCGCCTTGGTGCAACGTTATCAGGAAACTCCGGGCAGTTTTTCGGTCGAAGATTCAATCTTCAGGGTCAATTCTCCGCTCTGCAGTCGGTGGATCCTGAGAACCCACAAACGACGCTTTTTTCGAACATTTCGGCAAACTACGATATCACCAGAAATCTCACATTATCCGCCACCTATTTTGATAATTTTGATGGCCAGAGTGATTTCAATATAGGTCTCCGCGGCCGTGTAAGATTCAACGAACCGCGTAAACATCGTCGCCCCGTCGAAGGGAGAGGAATTCTTCGAGGAAAGGTGTTCTTCGATCGCAATCGGGATGGAATTCGCCAGGAAGATGAACCCGGTATTCCAGGCGTTGGTGTCAAGGTCACTGGAACGAGATTAAGCCTGAACGTCAATGGTGAGGGGAATTTCACCATTCAGAACATGCGCCCAGGGCTGTATGGCTTGGCATTGGATCGTAGATCGCTGCCACTTGGCTTGCTTGTTCCGGACGACAGCGCCGCAAGAGTGACCATCGCCGAGGATCGATTCACCGATATTGAGATTCCCATTATCGCGTCTGGTCAGATCCGCGGAACGGTCTTTATTGACGCTGATGGTAATGGTCAGGTCGATCCGGGCGAACATCGGATTGAAGGTCACTTCCTGACCCTCACAAAGAATGGCGGTACTTCCCAGGAAGGCGAAGAACACGTTACACTTTCAGCGAGCTTCGGCCAGTATAGTTTTGAAAACCTGGAACCGGGCAGATACGAGCTTAGCATCAATCATGGCGGAATTGTCTTCTCGAGATCGATCACACTATCGGACAATAAATTGTTTGCTGAACAGTTGATGGCTTTGCCAGTCGACATCGAATCTACTGATGGCACTCCGCCTTCAGTCATTGATTACAATACAGAGGTTATTGGCGAAGCTTGAGTAATCAGTTTCGAAAAAAATCGAACTCTATCTGATAGGCTAGTTCTCCCGCACCAAGCGAAAGATCGTAGCGCTCAAAGCCATAAACATAATCAAAGCGTATCGACTGTTCGGCCTGACTAGGGTTGTTTCCAAGTCTGATAGCTTGTGGGAATTCTGCGATAAAATCTCCAGAACCACTCAAGGCACCCAGGTCGGAGACGTTTCCTATGCGGGTAAAACGGTTCGAGCGAGCGGCCCCGCCAAATGACATTCCGTCGTCGTTTCCACTGGGCGTTATCCCGTAATCAAAAAAGACGCGTTGCAGATTCGAAACAGAATTGAATTCATTAGTGCTTCCACGCAGCGCCGCTTGTGCGCGAATTTGAAAACCAATCGTTCGAGAAGAAAGATAGAAGCTTCTCTGAGAAGCGGTTTCCAAAAGGCCTAAAGACAGGGATTGGGTGAGATTGAATGAATTAAGGACGTCACCCGCATCCAATACGCCGTTCTGATTCTGATCGGTTGATCGCTCAAACCCCGCAGATGTAAGCGTAAAAGCCGCACCTTCATCACTATCATGAACGATGTGGAACCCTTCGGTTCTTGTCCCAGTGAAAACGGGATTAACTTCTCCTGTTCCTTCGAACGGATTTCCGGTCCACGGAATGAGTTCTCCGCCTCTTGGTACGGTTCCATTCGTTGCAAATATGTGCGCGTCGTATACGTCGAACGTGAAACCATCATGCACGACGACACAGCCTTTGACTCGGCAGAAAAAGTCGGAGTCCATGAACGATTGAGCAATGCTGCACGGTGCCCACAGGAACGCAGCGGCTGCAGGTATCAGATGGCTCAGTTTTTTGCCTATGGTCGACGCTCCGAAGGCAATGAAGCGCTTTGGGAGTCAGTAGCGACTACGTGCAGCGGTAGTGTTTCTCGTGCACCAGCGAACTGCGGTGCATGGGTATTACTCAAGTGAATTTCGATCACTGCGTCGCCTGGTGTACTTTCTGGAAGTGCCGCCGAATAGGATCGTTTCGCCTCATCAAGGACGACAAGGTTGCCGACATCCAAAGACTCCCTGCTGCCGTCAGCGTCAATTTCGATCGTCCCGGTCAGGCGAGCATGGGAGTTACCATCATTTATGATTTCAAGCTCGAGAGTTTTGGCTCCAGTTTCCTGATCGGTCACGACTTCGGAATGCTGGATGATCGGTGTGCTGTTGGCATCACCCGCCGTGAGGTAAAAAAGTGATGCAATTTGGTACTTTTTCCATACGCCCGATTGACCCGACCGTTCCTCAGGCAGAATGGTCGATGCGAGCAGAGCGAACCGGTAGTCCCCGGATCGGCTAAGTCGTGTCGGCGTGGCCATGTCGACTATAACTTGCTCGGTTTCGCCGGGCTTTAGTGTAAGGAAGGCAGGGCTGAATCGTGTCCACGTGGCCGCAGAGACATCACTCTCACCAGGCGGTGACAATCGGATTTGTCCTGCTTCATCCAGATCCCAGTCGGCCAATCCCAGTGTCAACGAAATTGTTTTTTCCTGATGAACATTAGCAATGTTGACGACTTGGCGGTTGGTGTCGCCAGGCTCAACAGTGATCTCCACTGTCGTAGGCTGGAGACCGATGCCGAACGCGCTTGCCGTGATTGGTAGGCTCGCCAAAGCCACAGAGGCGGCGGCGAGATTGAGCAATCTTTTGAGCATAAACGAGAATTCCTCTGGAGAGTTATGGTAAGCTTATGCTGGCAAGACAGTTACCTATCCGTTTACGTATTCAATGCTTGTGTGCGAGACGCGTGTGCTTTAGGCGCAACTTATTGTGTCTAAGAAACGGAAACGTCAGCCTCATATCGCGCCGGATTTGGGCACCATTACCGGGCGCCAGCGGGCCCATGCAGAGCTGATTTGGGGAGATCACGGTTTCCTGCGATTCCGGTTTTCTAACTTGCACCGGATTGCCGACGGCGTCTGGCGCTCTAATCAACCGTCTCCCGCACATGTTCGGCAGCACGCTGCAGATCGCGGAGTTCGAACGGTGCTTAATCTTCGAGGTGAAAGCACAAAAGGCTATTACCTGCTGGAAAAAGAGGCTTGCAATGCGGCCAAGATCCACCTTGTCGACTATCAGGTTTTCTCTCGAGACACGCCCACAGCCCAAGCGGTATTAGACATTCGCGATATCCTTGAAACAATTCAGTATCCGGTCTTGATTCACTGTAAATCCGGTGCTGATCGCGCCGGATTGGTATCCACACTTTATCGCATATTTCGGGACGGGCTGCCCGTATCTGAAGCGATTGAGCAGTTGTCATTCCGATATCTGCATATAAGGCATGGCAAGACGGGAATTCTGGATGCTTTCTTCGATGCCGCGCTGGCCGCGGGAGCAAACTCGCCGCAAGATTTTGTTGACTGGGTCTCTAACGATTACGATCGCATCGGCGTAAAGGCCGAATTCTTGAGGTCTAGTGCAAGGCAAGTGGAACTGGATCGTCTGCTCGGACGGGAATAAATCCAGTCCAATCAAGCTAAGTTCGGTCGAGATTTCTCTTTAATCCCCAATACGCCTGAGAGGCCGTGCTGAGCAATTGTGCCGATCGTATCTTGATCGCTGCCCCGGCCACGCGGTACTTATCATGCTGGACAGCAAGTCCGCAGAATGTGGAGGGTGCATATGAAGTTTCTCATCATCAATAGTTTCCGGTCGATGGTCTACGTCGCGTATTTTGCGATTATCGGCTACGGAGTGTGGACCGGCTTTTACAATCAAGGCCAAATTTCAGGCACACTACCCTTTATCAGCGTCGATATGGGTATAGCGCCTGCGCTGGACGTCCTTATTGGATTGGTAGGCGGATGGATAATTGCCAGTCTTGTTTGCGGGCTGATCGTGACGCTTCTCGATATTCGAGATGATATAAATGATCGTTTGCCTGACGCTCGTCAGGATATCTGATCGGCGAGTTAATACGAAAGAAGCCGCCAGACCTCGGGTCGGCGGCTTCTTCTGTTTGAGGAAAAACTATGGAACCGATTGATATTTTTGCACTTTACCTGAGCGTGAACGTGCTGGTCATTGTCGTTTTATCAGTTAGGATTGTCGGCGGGCGTTTCTCAAAGAAGATCTCTCTCGGATCAGGGGGCGACAAAGATATGGAAGTCCGTATTCGATCACAGGGGAACGCCATAGAATACATCCCGATCGCGATGATTGCCTTGTTTGCAATTAGCCAACTTGGTGCCCCTTCGTGGCTCTTGCACTCATTAGGCGGTCTGTTCACGCTTGGACGTTTGATACATCCTATCGGAATGGCCGGTCCATTGATCGCTCGGCAACTAGGGACGGTATTTACCTGGACAGCTCTGATCGGATTTTCGGGCGCGTTGTTTTGGTTCGCGATAAGCTGAGCAGGCTGAGTATATAAGCTTAGGATTCACTTGAAAGCAGGTGCTTTGAACGAGCCGGACATCGAAACCAGCATTGACATCAAGACTATGCGAAAGGCGGCGAAGGCAGCTGGAAAACTGGCGCTGGACTATTTCCGCTCAGATGCTGTCGAGACTTGGGACAAGGCACCGGGACATCCTGTTACCGAAGCTGATATTGAGGTTAACGCCCTGTTGGCAGACAAGCTACAGTCCGCCCGACCTGAGTATGGATGGCTCTCTGAAGAAACGGTTGACGACTTATCTGGGCGTGGCCGGGATCGTATTTGGGTTGTCGATCCGATAGACGGGACTCGCGCATTCATGCGAAGTGATCCTGACTGGTGCGTTGCAATTGCCCTCGTTGAACGAGGACAAGCGATTGCTTCAGCGATTTATGCGCCTGTTTTTGATGAATTGTATCTGGCGCAAGCTGGCAAAGGGGCCTTCTTGAACGATGAGCCAATTTCGGTGAGTGATCAATCAAAAGAGCGAGGGATGCGACTTATTACCAACCGCTCTCTGGTTGAGCATCCCGGCTGGCCGGAGCCGTGGCCGAAGCTAACCGTTTCAGATCCCAAGCCCAACGCCACACTATACAGGATGGCCCTTGTTGCTTCCGGCCGATGGGATGCGACGCTCGCGCTCTTCAGAAAATCTGACTGGGATCTCGCTGCGGGAACGCTGCTGATCGAGGAAGCAGGTGGCTTGGCGACAACCCATCTGGGAGCGGCATTTCGGTTTAATCAGGAAGTGCCAGCACAAATGAGTATGGTTGCTGCTGGAAAGGCGCTTCATCCTCTGCTAGTGCGGCGCGTAAAGCAGGTACGATTGCCTGATCCAAACCTAGGCGCATCAGCCAGATGAAGCTAACTCGTCAGACGAGAAACAGAGATGTCAGAAGCAGCGAAACCACAAAAACAACTACTCCACCTCGTTATTGGCGGAGAACTTGAAGACGTTAGCGACGTCCAATTCGAAGATCTGAGCAAGATCGACTTTGTTGGGGCATTTCCAAACTACACCGAAGCCTATGATGCCTGGAAAAGCGCAGCGCATAGAACTGTCGATAATGCTGAAGTCAGATACTTTATACTGCATGCCCACAAGCTTCTCGATCCTGAAACCGGGACCCATCACGCTGTCTGACCGACTCTGCTTCTGGTTCGACTTCGTCGCCGTTCGGGACTAGGTCTAAGCAATGTCTACGGCACCTGATCAGCAGCCACTTTTACGGCTGGCGCGCGAGCACTTCGTGCAGCATTGGCGCTGGTTCGTATTCGGAACGCTTTGCGCGGTCATTACGTCAGGCTCAGCGGTTTCCTATGGATTTTTGATAAAGGTTCTGGGCGACCGCCTCCAGCTCGCGGCCGAAGGGATACCGATTACAAGCAGTATATGGTTGCTTCCAGGCCTGATTGTTGTGGCAGCCTGTATTCGAGCCGTCAGCTTGTATCTCATGACCATGGCCAACAACACCGGGCTTCAGAGGGCACTCGTCGACGTTTCCAACCGGCAATATGCGGCGCTGATTCATGGAGATCATTCGCGCTTGTCCGGCGAAGCTTCTGGGGGATTTGTCTCCCGCTTCATTCATGACATTAACTCGTTGCGGGACGTGGGTTTGCGTTTCGCTAATAACGTACCCAAGAACATCGCTACCGTAACAGGTGCTTTGATCGCCTTACTTTGGATGGATTGGCAGCTCGCGCTGGTTTTGCTCGTAGCATATCCAGTTGCCTTTGCTCCTGTCATCGCAATCGGAAATGGGGTTCGGAAACGAGCAAGGCAGTCTCAAGAACAGGCGGGCGAGATAACAGCCTTTTTGGCGGAAGGCTTTCAGTCGGCAAGGGCGGTTACAGCATACGGTCTCGAAGACTATCAGAAGCAAAAGGCAAGCTTGGGATTTAAGGAGCGTGCCCGACTCTTTCTGAAAGTCTTATCAAACAAGGCCGCGGTCGATCCGATTCTCGAGATAGCCGGGGGCATCGCAGTCGCCGGCGTTTTGGCGTTTTCAGCGTGGCGTATTGCACAAGGCGCGTCCACCATTGGGGACTTTCTCGGTTTTGTCGCATTGATAGGAATAGCGGCCCCTGAGCTTCGCTCTCTGGGGTCAATTACCGCAGCAGCTCAGGAGGGCCGCGCGGCGGCATTCAGGGTGTACGCTCTTGTAGATGAGGAGCAGTCGGTTACCGATGCTCCCGATGCGAAACCATTCGACGGCACTCGCAGTGACATCGAGTTCGACAACGTTCGCTTCTCTTACCAAGACGGCGCAGAGGAAACGCTAAAGGGGCTTTCGCTTTCTATCAAAGCTGGCGAGACGGTAGCGATCGTGGGCCCCTCAGGCGCTGGAAAGTCAACGCTCTTCAATCTCTTGCTCAGGCTTTATGATGTCAGTGCTGGCGTGGTCAGGGTAGGCGGCTCCGATGTTCGAGATGTGAGGATGTCGAACTTGCGGGCTTCAATGGCACTGGTAGATCAGGAGCCAGCGCTTTTCGACGATACGATCTATGCAAACATAGCGTTGGGACGACCGGGCACCTTAAAGCAGGACGTCCAGACAGCCGCCACCGCCGCCTCAGTAGACGAATTTGTCAGCCAACTTCCAATGGGACTGGAAACACAGGTTGGCGAGCGGGGAAGCAGACTGTCCGGGGGCCAGCGTCAGCGCGTCGCTTTGGCGCGAGCTGTGCTAAGAAATGCCCCTATTCTTTTGCTGGATGAGGCCACAAGTGCCCTGGATGCGGAAACAGAACAGACTGTCGGAGCGGCTATTCGCAAGTTTGCCGTGGGTAGAACGGTCCTTGTTATTGCGCATCGTCTGTCCACGGTCCAATGGGCCGACCGCGTTGTCGTCGTTGAGGATGGGCGGGTGGTAGAGGAAGGTAGCCACGGCGCTCTTGAGGGCGCAGGAGGAACCTATGCTCGCCTTGTTAAGGCAGGGCTGGGATAGTTGTTAGCCAAATGAAATGGGCGACCAACGCGTAAACTAGACGGGAGCAGCCCGTCCACGCTCCTCCGGCATTTGTGCTGCTGTTGCACGGATAAGCTTGGCGATCTTTTCCGGCGTCTCGGCACCCTGAATGGCGACAGAACGGTTGCCAATGAAGCAGGGAACGCCCCGCACGCCCATCTGCATGAAGAGGTTGGCTTCTTTCGCAACCGTATTCTTGTCGCCGTCGCCCGCCAGAAGGTCCGAAACGATCGCCCGATCCAAGCCAATCTCCTCAGCAATGTCTACAAGAACGGCTTTATCGCCAATGTCTTTATGGTCGGCGAAATATGCGTGGAAGATCGCTTCTTTTGCCTCCAGTCCGAGCCCTTGGCCCTGCGCCCAATGAACCAACCGATGAGCGTTGGTCGTATTCGGTCGCATTGGAATGTTCTCAAAGTCGAAGGGAATGCCCTCGGCCGCACCATACTCCTCGAGTGCGGTCCGCATCATCCGCCAGCGATTTTTGCTTTCGTCATGTTCTGACCCGTCATGGGCGTCGGGGCCGAACTTAGCCTTCATGTAGGCTTTGTATTCCATGCCTTCTTCAGGAACGTTGGGGTCCAATTGATAAGGTCGGAAATAGATCTCCGTCGTGACCTCCGGCACCATATCAACAGCCGTTCTCAGCCTTCGAAGTCCGAGCCAGCACCAGGGGCAAACGAGATCCGATACCATCTCAAGCGCGATCGTCTCAGTCATGCGTGCAGAGCCTCCGGTTTCGACGCCGCTTGCTTCAAAACTGAAAGATAGTTTGGCTGCACCTCCATTTTTTCCACGACGCCTTTGGCCTGCAAGAGCCTGTGAGCTTCAGCCAACCGATAGCAAGGCAGATGCATGAACATGTGATGCTCGCAGTGGTAGTTCACCCAGTAAGGTGCGATGATCATCCGCTCCAGAAGGTTAGCATGGGTCGTTCGCGCATGGCGCATTGGATCTTCATTGTCGGGTACCACGGCGTGTTCAGCTATGTTTCTTAAGCGCGTTATCATCGGAAACCACGTCGCCATCGGCAGAAGCCAAAGCACAAAATAGGCCCACCAGTATCCGGCAATCGCTGAGCCAAGAAGCAATATCGCATTAAAGGTCAAAAATGGGAAAACCGCTTCACGCGCGTTTTGTGATCTGTTTTCCGCGCCGGGACCAGGACGCAACCCGAGGCCAAATGCGTTCCCGATCTGATTGCTTCTTTGTTTGAAAAAGGTCTGACCCGTCAGATCGCGGATGATCTTGCGCTTCAGGGATTCTCCCGTAATCGGAAATGGCTTTGACAAAATGAGATCAGGATCCTCAGGCTGCTGGGCATATCTGTGGTGCGTTAGATGATAGGGCCGATAGCTTTTCAGCGACCCGCCGATTGCTGGTCCGCAAAACAGATTTGAAAGGCGATCATTTATTCTCAGGTCGGGATAAAGCCCACCATGGGCCGCCTCGTGCTCAAGAACAGCCAGCCCTAATTGGCGTGTGCCAATTAGCATGATGGAGACTGGTATGAACAGCGGCTGCCAGACAGCCAAAGCCATAGCGCCAAAAATCACCGCCCAGCAGTGAAGAATAAGCAGTGGACCCATCCACTTGCTGCGCCGACTTACATGATCCCACTCCTCTTTCGTGAAGAGATCCAGCGGTTTGATTCGACGAGCAGCAGCCATTTTGAACCTATATCGTGTTTACCCTGCGGATATCAAATGTGTTCGATCGGACTCAAAGAAGCGCCGCCCACAGCAAACCAGATAAGACTATGGCTCCGGCCCAGACGTTCGATTTAAAAACAGAGATGGCTTCTGTATTGCGGCTCGCTTTCAGACGGGAGCTTTGCCAGACCCCATGGGCAAGGAAGATTAGGGCAGTCACTGCACCGACACGCCCGGCACCTATAAGATAGGTGGCAAATGAGAGATGCGTTGTTGCTGCGAGGTGGAAGCCGAAAGATGCCGTTACAGATTTATCACCGAACAGTCTTGCTGTTGATCGAATACCTATCAGCGCGTCGTCGTTTCTGTCTTCGAGTGCATAGATTGTGTCATAAGCGATGGTCCAAAGAGCCAGTGAAGCGTAGAGAATAAGGGTTGCAAATCCGAAGTTGCCAACGGTGGCCGCCGCGACCAGTACCCCCCAGTTGAACGTAAGTCCCAGCCATGCTTGCGGCCACCATGTTATACGCTTCATGTATGGGTAGGCCGCCACAAGGGGAAGCGCCGCAAGCGCCACGAGTTTCGCGAAACCGGGCAGGCAAAGCCAAACCAGAAATCCAATGACGAGTTGCGCGACCAACCAGGCATATGCCTGCCGTTCGCTCAGTTCTCCTGACGGTAAAGGCCTACCGGCTGTTCGTGCAACGCCAGCATCGAGATCCTTATCGGTAATGTCGTTCCATGTGCAGCCCGCCCCCCTCATGGCTATGGAGCCTATGCCGAATAAGAGCGCCCACCATAAATCGACCCACTGCATACCATCCGGAATGCGAGCGAAAGCTAGCCCAATCCAGCAGGGCAGCGCGAGTAGCCAAACCCCCACAGGACGATCTATTCGTGAAAGGGATAGGAACGGACGAGCTTTCTCAGGGAGCGTGTCCCAGCCTGGAAAACGTATGGCATCCGCAGGTCCGCGCCTTTGCCGCTCGATGGGCAGTGGTCGTTCATACTCGATATCTACAACTGGCTTTTCTTCAATTGGGTCAGTCATGGGGTCCAGCCATGCAAGCTTCTAGCCGCCCGTTCGTTCCATCGCTCGCTGAAAGGCGGGTCTCGCCATGTTACGATCGAGATAGGCCTTCAGTTTCGGGTAGGGATCGATTGCACCAAGGCGTTCAGCCACCTGGCAAATGTAGGTGAATCCAAAGTCGGGTGCCTGGATGCGATCGCCGAGTATAAAGTCGTTCTCTCCAAGCGATGCTTGCATATGACCTAGCTGAAGCGCGACCTCTCCTTCCGAAAACATACCCAGGAGCGGTGGTGTTTCGTCGGGACTGCGCATCAGCAGCATCTTTATCAGTAGCGGCGCAAACGCAGATGCCTCAGAATACATCAACCACTGCAACCATTTCGCCCGGGCCGCACGATCTTCTTGCGGCGGCGAAAGCATACCTCTGGGATCATGATAGTCGGAGAGATACGTCGCTATCCCGACACTTTCAGAAAGGGTCATCCCATCGATTTCGATAACTGGTGACTTTCCAAGTGGGTGGGCTTCTTTCAACTCAGACGGAGCCCGGCCCATCTCATTGCGGTCATAGATCTTGAGTTCGTACTCCAATCCAAGCTCTTCGAGGAGCCAGACGGTGAAGATTGAGCGCCCTATGCGCAGGTGATGAACGAGGATCATTGAATGACGTCTTCCAGTCTGTTGATGTGAGTATGCGGACTAGCATGACCTTTTAAGGAGCGCCAACGGTCGCTATACGCCGGATCCATGAGCACAATACATCGCCTCCACGTTTCTGATGAACTCGCGCTAGGCGCGGAGATTGAGCTCGAAACTGCTCAGGCTCATTATCTGCAGCGAGTGCTGCGATTGGACGTGGGTGCCTCCATTCGTCTTTTCAATGGCAGGGACGGAGAGTGGCTGGCGGAAATTTTGACGGCACATCGGGGGCGAGTTTTGGTGACCC
>JBCCIW010000016.1:0-25183 GCA_039028055.1 Pseudomonadota bacterium
ACTTATGGCTCATCGCGTTGCATAGCGCGGTGTTCTTCATTTTCGAGCTTTCTTCCACGCAATACTTGGTTCAATTGTTACTCCGAGGCTGGCGACGTAATGCGTAGACGAGTACGAGCAGCAGGATGAACGTCAGAAAAGTGAATATGAACGCATTCGCGTCCAATCCAAGGATTTGAGTTTCGACTCCATTGGAATCTACAAGTGCGCCGCCGTATAGCGGCGCTGTTAGGACTGCCAGCCAGAACCCGGAGATAAATGCCAGCCCGATGACCGTGGGCAGAATGAGACTGTCACGGATCCATACGAAATATAGGCTGAGCGCTGCCATGGATGCACCAAAGAACAAGAACCATGCGCCATGTAGACGGGCATGGGCGCTCCAATCGGGGTTTAAAAGATGTGTGTCATTCAGATCTGCGATGGCCGGGACGATCCCGTAGATCAATGTCACCGCTGTCAAAGCAAGTTTAGCTACAAGCTGATACTTAGACGTCATGTCAGTCCTCTCAATCGGGGTGTCTTTGACTAGCTGAAGCGGTCAGGACGCGACGCGTTTCTTGAACAAACAGGTCTATCTGCTCACGCTGCATTGGCCGTCGGCGTATGGATATCCAGATCTGAGACGTCCACGGTGTTGGGCGCTCCACCAACGGGACGAGATTTTCGTTGTCTTCGGCAAGTAGGGTCGGCATGAACCCGATCCCTAACCCTCGCTCGATCGCAGAATTCAGGGCAGATGTAGACATAGACCGAAAAACAATATTTCGGGCAGGCACATGGACACGTAGCCATGCATCTGCATCGTCTACCCCGATACTCGGGTAACTGCAGACGAAGGCATGATCTGCCAAATTTGACAGTGCTTTCAGCTTACCGTGATCGCGAACATAGTCTGAGCTCGCATAGAGATTCATTTCTAAAGTCGTGAGTATCTGCGCTGGATGATCCGGCGTTGCGATGTTGTGCAAACCGAATGCGATGTCCGCGTTTTGAGCTGCAGTGTCATTCGTGCTGTCGAGGTCGAGAAACGAACACCAGAGGTCTGGATAGAGACCTCGCAAGGGTGGGAGGGCTGCTGTTATGAGGCATGACAAAGAATTTGGAGCTGCGATTGTTATCACTGAGCGAGGCGAGAGATCCGTTGAAGATCGTTGTTCAAAGAATGCCTGAATATCTTTATCGACATGGTGCGCCACATTGATGAGCTCTCGGCCGAATTTAGTCGGTAAGTAGCCATCTCTTCTTCGTATGAAGATCTTTCTACCGACCCGTTCTTCAAGCGATGTAATTTGGCGCATCAGCGTCGAGCGATGTACGCCAAGATGTTTCGCTGCTCTGGATAAGGTTTGAAGCTCACCAACCAGATACGCAGCCCGAATCTCAGTCCAGTTCAGATCATTGATGTTTGTGTTTTGTATGGAGCTCGACAATGCCACGCCTTTTTAGCGGGCAATATCTTCGAATAACTCAACATAGAACAGTTCCTCAAAAGAGCATCACGTGTGCGATCCATCCGCAGCGCTCGCCATGTTTGTGTTTTGCAGGAGGCGCTATCGGCCCGTCATCACTATGCTTGTGCGTACTTGCGCACTAATGTTGCACAACGAGAACTTCCGGTCCCTTCAATTTGCCGATGGTGTAGCTAGGCTGATTGATGGTGGTCTTGTTTTGAAGCGTTCTGAACAGAAAGTCGACCAATTTCGCATGCCGTCACCTCGTCCACCACTTTCGTCTCTGCGGGAGGACATGGCGTCTTTGGGCGTGGATCCGGCCGGCTCCCAATGGGAGGAGTTTGCCAGTGTTTGCATCGAAGCCAGTTACGAAAAACGAGAAACGATTTTTCAAGACGGTGTCGGACCTGAGTATTTGCTCTTTATTACCGACGGCGTGTGCGCGGGTCAGGCGACCCAACCTGACGGGCAAACCGTTGTGGCTAGTTTCTTCGAACCAAGAGACTTTTGCGCCAAGATAAGATTCACACGGCGGGGATATACAAGCACGAACACTATTGTGGCGACGACACCTGTTGAGGGCGTTCTGATTCCAATGGATCGGTGGTGACATGAGCATCTGGAAGGTGAGCGTATCGGAAAATATGCGCTTCAAAAGATGATGATGGCACACCATTTTGACATCGACATTATCCAGGTCAAAACCCTCAATCGGACAGTGGAGTCCTATGAGTTCCTGAGAGAGCATCAGCCAGCTGTTCTGCGATCGGTCCCGCAGAGGGTTATAGCGCAATTCCTCGGAATAACGCCTGAAGGTCTCAGCCGGTTTTTGAAGGCCAACCCCCAGTATACAGACTAATTGGCAGTTCGTGATTTAGTCGTCGAACACGCGCTCGGGCAGGTGAATGATCCCAGATGTGAAGTCGCTCAGCGTTTCTAGGGGCGATCGTTGTTCAGCGTTGTCAACGCTCTGAAGTGTTTGTTGAGCAAGCCTTGCTTGTTGCATGATCCTAATCAGTGTTGGGGATGAGGCAAATGCTGAATGCTGGGAGCCATCGCCAAGTTCAACATCTGAGAGGTCGATCACGGCAATGCCAAGCTGTTGAAGCGCCGGAATATGGAGCCCTTCACCAACGCGCGCACGCCCTCCTCGAAGCCGGTCTGAGAACTTAAGGGCACCATCATCGGACGCCACAAAGACAATAAAGGGACCTGGTCTCGTCGAGAGTTTACCGACTTGGCGTTTGAATACGTCGACATCTATGTCGGGCGAGGCAAGGACAAGTGGTGAGACCATATTGAGAATGTCGTCGCGACCGATCAGGCTTAGCTGTCGCAATCCCTCCATCACCAGGAGGGTGCCCATAGAGTGGCCCATAATGAAAATTGAGTCCGCTTCTGATTCCGAAATCTGCACCAATACATCCACAAATCCATCGCGTGAGAATTGCACGCTGTCTCTGTCATAGAGATAGCTGAGTTTGTGCCCTTCTGACGGCCAGGAATAGTGAACTGGGACGGCGTCTGCCTCAAAGTCCGCCACGAGTTGGCCGATGCGGTAAACGCCGTTTGAGTAAGGAACATTGTATCCATGCACAAAGACAAAGACTGTCTTGGAGGGACCGACCAGCTGGAGCCTTTCGTTTAGCGCATCTGAAAAGCTGGATCTGTCGAGGTCTTGAAACCCGGTAATCGCGAACTCTTTTTGAATGTCGGGCGTAGAGGAAGGATAGTTCACCGCGCCTGGGTTTCGATTGTCAGGCACCCAGATGGCAACGTCATTGTATGACAGGCTTTCGGCGCGACCGTCGCCATAACGTTGTTGGAGATCATTAACGGGCAGCCGGCTGGTGACAACGAGGACGTCGTGACTTGCACCAAAACTGCTGGAGGGCGCGATTAAGGGAAGTGAGGCAGGGGCCGTCGAACACGCCGCGATGAAGACGCTGAAAAGCGCGGCAAGGCCGGCCCGTCGGAAAAATAGATATGGAGAAGCTCCTCGAACAGACCCGGACATGGCCATTCGCAATTTGAATTTAAAAACAAAACGAGGTGGCATCAGTAATCAGGTGGTCGGAGTGTAGAGAGGATTAGAAGCCGCGACCGGCGTCACTAGTCCCAGCCTCCAATTATGGTCCTGAACGTTGAGAAACGGCAATTCGACTGAATGCACATAAGGGTAACACTGGGCGCACATCTACAACTCTGTTTGACTGTTAGATGTTAGGCGGGATGGCGACCTCGTCTACCAGCCCCTCTAAAGCATTGTTGCGTTTCATGAGAGTAATCGTCCGGTTTTTGGTGCCCTATGTGACGGCGGTGATTGTCGCGAGCGTTTCACTGGTGGCGATCATGATCACCCGCGCCGCGGTAAGAAAACTTCCGATTAGCGCGATCTATCCCGCTCCGTTTGAGAGCGTCCTTATAGTTGCATCTTTGATTGCGGTGTTCGCCCTTATTCCGGCGATCATAGCAACGCTCATTGTGCAAAGAGGTGACCCAAACAAAGCCACACTGCGCTTTGCCTTTTTCGGACTGGGCACCGGGCTGATCGTTATGCTGGATGTTCTGTCCTTGCCCAAAGGTACCGGTCAGTGGGGTCAGCTCATGGCGGGGGAACTGCTCAAGCACTCCTGGACGATATTGATGTTTGGAGGTTCGGGGCTTTTGGGAGGGACAACGTTTGGTCTTGCCCGGAAACAGATTTTGAGAATGATCTGACGCCCCGGGAGGAGGCTTGGAGATGCGAGTTTGACCTCACATCTTCAATCGGTGTGCTCTGCGCACCAAATGTGCATCCAGATCACTTGTCGAAGGAATACTTCGCGGTGAGCATAAGCTCGAAACTGGAATTGCCGTCCAATGAACACAGGAATGTAGATGCTAAGAATTCTCGGCTTACCAGCAACAAATAGTGCAACCTCCATTAATGCCGCGCTAATTCGGCACGCTATGTCGGTTGTCCAGGCGGAACTCGGCGAGAACGCGGCGTATCCAATCCTGCGTCTCGACGATTTCGAGATGCCGATCTATCGACCGGATCGAGAAGAGGCACACGGTGTTCCAGATCTCGCTCAGCGTTTCCTCGATGAAATCGGGTCGTCAGATGGCATTATCATCTCCTTCGCGGAGCACAATGGGAACTACACCTCGGCGTTCAAAAACGTCTTTGATTGGGCGAGCCGAATTGATCAGAAAGTATACCAAGGAAAACCACTTCTTTTGATGTCAACATCCCCTGGAAAAAGGGGAGGTGCCGGCGTTTTGGAGATCGCGGCAAATGGCGCGCCATTCTTCGGCGGTGATGTCTGCGGGATCATCTCCCTTCCAAGCTTTGGCGAGACCTTTGACCAGGACAAAGGACACATCCGTGACCGGGTGAAATCTGAAGAGCTATCGAGCTTATTGACGTCATTCGTGAAGAGGGTGGTCGGCGTGGATGCTTAAAGCATTGGTGGGGAGATTGGTCGAAATCCGAATGCATAATTGGAGCCATGAAGTAGTTTGACCAGATCGGTGACAAGCCCGCGTATCGCCGCGATCAGCCTGCTCGCCTTTTTTGCAATGGCTTGGCTCCCACTAGGCCAGCAATCCTTCATGGTCGATCATTGGATGAAGATAGGCGCTTTCCTCGCCCCTATTCTCATTTTCTTTGGGTTCAAAACACGCTCTGACGATATGTCGAACTGGGCCATGGATGTGTCGCTCATGGCTTGCCTACTGACGGCGTCCTACTTGGTGCATCAAGTAGAGGAACACTGGGTTGATCTGCTTGGGCGTCCGTATCCTCTTTATGAGTTTTTGAACGGTTTGATCGCGTCTTTCTTTGGGGAAGACAAATATGGAATTCTAACGCGCGAGGGGATTTTCTACATCAATGCTGGCATGGTCTGGACAGCAGGTTTCTTGGCGATCCTAACGAGCCCGCACCAGGTTTTTCCCTCCCTCGCCATGGCCGGAATAATGTTCGTGAATGGCATTGCCCACATGTTGAATGCCGTCATCGCCTTTGAATACAATTCCGGTTTAGCGACTGGGCTTGTCCTCTTTCTACCCTTGAGCATCACCATCTTTAGAGCGTTGCATGCATCGGGCACGGTCAGTCTGCGCCTGATTGCAGCCGGCATTCTTTGGGGGTTCATTGGACATCTTCTACTGTTCGGCGGCCTCTTCGCCTCCCACGTCTTTGGCGTGGTACCCGTGCCAATCTACTACATTGCACTTATTGGCTGGGGCGTTGTTCCATCACTTGTGTTTCGCTCTAATGGCAGCGGACGGGTCTGATACATCTTGCGGGCCTAGTCTAAAAGCGGCGTCCCCCTCAGCAGATCAGCTTTGGTTGGTATTGAGCAGAGGTGCGTAAAGTCAAAAATGTCGGACAATCTTAACCGACATCAATGGCTGCGCACGGTGCATGTGCAAGAATGCAACAAGAAGAAGGGTGGCTTCATCGTGCCGTGAAACGGCGCGCTCTAATCTATCGAGGGGATAGTGGAAATGGAGAACTGGACGGAAGTAAAGACGGCGTTTCTGCTTGGGCAAATGGGAACGGTGTCGGCGACGGCTGATGCAATTGGTGTGCACAGGGCTACTGTTATTCGCAGAGTGGAATCCCTTGAAGCCCAGCTTGGCGGCAAGCTCTTTCAACGTCATGCAAAGGGCTATACGCCGACCGAGCTTGGGTTGGAACTGATCCGCGTCGCTGAAAAATCGGACGACAGCTTCAGGTCTCTCTTAGTGAGGGCAAAGTCCCAAGATGACGACCTTACCGGCGACTTTGTCGTGTCATGCCCCGAGACTTTGGATTACCACATGTTCCTATGCGTCAAGGCATTTAAATCTATGCATCCAGAAATCTCAGTCCACTTCAAGCCGAGTGACGAAGTATTGAAGCTTGAATATGGCGATGCCGATGTTGCTTTGACGCTTGGTGATGCCCCCGATCATCCTGATTATGTTGTTCGCCATTTAATGGATATGCCGATCGGTCTCTTCTGTTCTGTTCGCGATGCCACAAGCGGGTTAGAATTAATAAATTCATCTGAGGCGCAATGCCGACGTGGGTTCGTTCGATCTGAAACGCCAGTTTATGGTGCTGCTATAGAAGACTGGATTGATGAGAACATCGCTCAAGATCAAATTGTTCTGACGTCCGCTTCAACTAGCGGTGCTAATGATGCTGTGCTGTCTGGTTTAGGCGCTGGTTTTCTCCCACGCTTCTTCGCCCGACGAATAGAATTCTTAACAGAAGTTATGCCACCACGTCCTGATTGGGTCGTTCCGATCTGGGTCGTGACTCATGTCGACTTACATCGCAGTGCGAAGGTACAGAATTTCCTTGGCTTAATCAAAAAATTGCCGAGCATTCGGCGCGCGGGACAATCTATGTCAATGAATGCGATCGATAAGCAAAATTCTAGTGCTCAATTTGTAGAGTTTTGTTCAAATTATACACCCCAGGCAGTCTCATAATATACTGTCAGAACAGTATATTCAGATTGACCGTGAGTTCCCAATCATTGCTGCCTTCTGGAGCTTCTACAAGCGCATAACCGCCAACTTTGAGAGTTGCCGCTTGTTTGGACGGCAGGATGAATGTCTTTCCGACAGCAGCGCCAATAGGTACCGTCCAGGCATCACCACTATCTGCTGACCAGTCATAGGTGATGGAGTTATTGTATCCGACGAACCAGTCGCCAATGCCTGGACTTTTGAGGTTGTAGAAGACGATAGGTTGTACAGTCGTGGTGCTGAAATCGTCCTCGCCCCAAAGATGGTTGACGAGTGCGCCGTATGAGAGTTTGCCCGCAAATCCAAACCCGGCAGCGGCGATGCCTCCACCCCAGCCTGAAGACTGCGTTTCATCATCTGTATGTGTCGACACGGAGAGCTGTGGACCAATCGCGAACTTTACGGGCCCTCTTTGATTTGACGGAATGTAGAACGCTTGAAGGACCGTGTCGCTGAGCCCAAAGTTCGTGCTCAAGCCATCTCCGCTTTCATTGGGAGTTGGCACACCAAGAATAGGGATAACCCCTCGCAGGATAACGTCACCCCAGTCCTTTTGAGCGACGGTCGCAATCGGTTGGACTTGCAGATTGTAGAATGTGTCGTCCCCCGTCGGTCCGAAGCCAAATGAATTGCTAAAGAACACACCATTGACAGCGGCTGTTGGGTCTTGGGAGTCCCGGGTTGCTTGACAAGTTTCATCGCACTCATCTGAAACATTGTCCTGGGCAATCGCCTCTAATTGCTCAAGACATATGAAGACAAATACAAAGCTCAAAAGATTATGCGCGGCTCTAAACATGACGGACCCGATTTTGCTATGGGGATCATGAGACCAGCCAATATCTGGCGAGACAATTGACAGAATTTGTCGACCGCCTGCGCGATAGAGATACACTATTCGTTGCACCCTTTCGGCGTCTTTGCGCCGTCGCACATTGTAACATGCCGCTCTGATCAAGACGGGATCACAGCGTTCGGATCGCGCAGCCAGTGCGCATTGTAGGCACTTACCTTTTCCGCCAGATCGACGACAATGATGGTGTCGCAACAATGATCATTTTAGCGAACGTCCCGGCGGTCCATTCGATTATTCGGATATTTTCCCTCCCCCGATCCGCACATTGAATGGACCGCACACCGAGCGTCATGTTTTTCGACGTGATCGATGGCCAAGACATGCTCGGCCGCTATCGATGCCATTCAATGCACTAGAACAGAATTGGTCACGACATAGAGTGTGATTGCTGTGCCATTAAAACGGCACCCCGTCCAACGTCCCCATTTCTCCTGCCTGGAACCGCCTGTTCGCATCAGCGAGAGCTTGTTGACTATCAAGGACGAAACTCCCACCAAAAACGAGAGGTTGAGGCGCGGGTGCGCCTCCAAGCAGGAAGATCTGTGCTTCGGCTCCGTCATTGGTTCTAAACTCCAATTGTTTACTGGAGTTTTCAAAACGCATGATCGACCCGGCGGAGATCTTATCTGACCCATTGACCGTGATGGGTTCATCACCACTGATTATGTAGATCGCATATTCGTGGTCAGTTTCGGTCAGTGCGATCTCAGCATGAGAACCGCCAGGCAGAAAGAGATGAGCCATAACCGACGGTAAGGCGAGCTGAATAGGGCCTTGGTGACCATGCAATGCCCCAGAAATGAGTCGGATCCGAACGCCGTCAGTTTTCCATTCTGCCATCTCGTCAGACTGATAGGCGCGATAGTCTGGCGCGCTTGCTTGCTCTGAGACCGGGAGCCGCGCCCAGATCTGCAGGCCATGCATGATATCTGAGCGTTCTAGTAGGTTTCGCTCTGTGTGCAGTATGCCGCTACCGGCCTTCATCCATTGGGCACCGCCAGCATCAATCTGACCAATGTTTCCGAGACTATCTGTGTGTTCGTTCGCGCCATCTAGGAGGTAGGTCATAACCTCGATACCAGCATGTGGGTGTGCGGGTAGTTTCTCTCGTGGGGCAGGTATCGGACCAAAGTGATCGAGGAGAACAAACGGCCCTACCGATGGGACTGCTCTTGTGGGCAGGGGCCTTCGAACGGTGACGGGCCCGACCATCGAGGTGTGCGCTTCCCACACGAGGCGCTCGCTCTTGTCGTCAAATGACATCGCGGGTCCTCCTTTCGAGACCATGGTGATCATAGGCAGAGCACTTCAAATTATGAAGGACTAGGTCTGCGCATCTTGTGTGCGGTGCTTCACCTTGTGCGCGGCGATCAGGCCAGAGATCATCTGTTTCAGTTGAATGGAATGATCGGTTGAGCGAACGCAATTCCCATCGATCAATCGTACAGATCAAAAGTTTGAGCCAACAAAACGTGGAGGATCAACATGCCTGAGTCCTATGGAGCCCTGAAGCTTTACCATTTTCCGGGTGCGTGCTCTCGGGTCACAGTTACGGCGCTCATCAAACTTGGCTTGGAGTATGAGAGCGAGATCATCGACATCACAAAGGGGGAGCAGAAATCACCCGCTTATCTGGCGGTAAATCCGGATGGTAAGGTCCCGGCTATGCTTGTGGGCCAGGAAGTTCTCACACAAAACGCATCAATCCTGTTATTTCTGCACCATCTCTATCCGACAGGCGGGCTGCTTCCGCAGGTCTCCGGCCTTGTAGAAGAAGCTCAGCAAGTATCAGACTTGATTTGGGTGGCGTCGACGGTTCACCCCATGGTGAGACAGGTTCGTGCACCACACCGATTTACGACGGGTGATACAGCCGGCGTCGAAGCCGATGGTAGAGCAAAGATATCTGGCTTGCTGGATTTACTGGAAGAGCGTTTTGATAGTGGCGACTGGTGGTATGAAGCTGAGTGGTCGATTATTGATGTCTATCTTCATTGGTGTCTAAGCACCGCTGTAAGTGCTGGCCTAGACATTCAACGCTATTCGAATGTCAGCTCACATTTTGAAAGCGTGTTGGCGCTGCCCGAATACGAAGAAGCTTTGGTTCGTGAAGCTTCAACGCCCAGGTAACCTAGTAGGAGTTTCATGATTGGTGCTCGTCTATCTGTGCCAATGCCGATCTGGTCTCCATGATCCTCAGTTGAGGTATCGAACATTTAGGTTTTAGCGTTTGATTTGAGGAACCGGCTTAGTCCTTCCGGGGTAATTCCAATGAACTGAGCGACAGTCTTTTGTGGTACGTTTTTTAGTATGTCAGGCTGATACGTCTTCAAAAAGTTATAGGACTCGGCTGTTCGGTTGAGCGACCTAACGTGCGAGATGGCGGCATTCAGTAGATACCCCTCAAACATTTTTTGCCGAACGAATTGTCCAAATGCATTGCCCTCCAAATACTCTCGGTGCCAATTTTCGAGCGGTATCAACACGCCTTCGACCGGTGTAATCGCAACAATCTCGCTTTCGTCACCGATGATGCGACCACCTTCAGTGACTTTAGGGGTGAGTTTTGGCAAAGGTGCGCTGATATCACCGGCTTCGTGAAAGCGCGGTATGACGCGTTGACCGTCATTTCCTGTGATCTCTGCGGCGGTTATGCCGCTGGTAATATACAGGATTTTTTCAGATGAGATTGGAAAATCACCATTCACGCGCCTTCGGCTGACGACCTCCTTTGGTCGGAACGCCTTTTCGCTATAGCTCCCGAGGCAGGTGCTCAACTCAGAGGGTGAAAGGGAAATGCCTGCCTCTTCTATGTTTTTGTGTAGGATGGAAAAGGGTGTCATCATGAGTTGCTGTCTTTTCTGAACGATAGGCCCTGTAGCCTGACGTGTTCAAGGAGACAGTGGGTTCATGGTTTCTCGCCGACAACGTCATGGTGTGTTTTTCCCATGAAGGCACGATCCAAATAAACGAAATTTACGAGGTTCTCGACCCGGTCGGTTTCTCTCCGAGATCGAGATCATTGCCCAAAGTTTAGAGGCAATTATCCCAATCATGGCGTCCAGCAATCGTATTGGACTCAACGTTTCTCTGGGTACAGGAATGACACGGGTTCAGATGATACTTTGTTCGGTCGGCTCTCGTTTTTGTACGCGAACAGGTCGCGGGCAATTCTAGCGACGGTCTGAGGGTCCTCGGTGTGGATGAAGTGGTTTGCGTCGACAAACACAACTCGGCCGTTCGGCAGAAGATCAGGTGCATCAAAATACTCTTCAGGGTGCTGCCCAGGGTCTCTTATTCCCTGCAGGATGACGACGGGCATCGTCATATTTGGGATCGTGTTTTCTAGACGAAATTCTCGTTCGATTTCGAAGCTCGTTCCTTGAAACGTCCGCGCAGCCGCTTCGGGTGTCCCAGGAAACTGGAACTCCCATTCAAGACGAGCAAGTTCATCTTCGGGGACATGCACTGAAACATAGTTGCTGTCATAGATCCCTCGAACGACGTTGCCGCCTTGCCATTCGGCGGTGGCCATCTGCTCATGAGCAGGGCGTGGATATCCGTGGGGTTTGTCAAAGGATTGCTGCATGCGCAGAAAAGCTTGTATGCGGTCAGGCATGCCATCGGCGGCAATCAAATGATCGCTAATAACGCTGCCCCGATCATGTGTGATCAGATTGAAGTCGGTGATGCCGATATTGTCGAGAAGCTTAATCAAGCTTTGCGCGACGGCTGCGTAACTCACGTCTAATTCTGGACTCTTGTCTGACTGTCCGTAACCGAGCGTATCGACGGCGATCACATAATAGGTTTC
This sequence comes from Pseudomonadota bacterium, assembly GCA_039028055.1. Lineage (GTDB taxonomy): Bacteria > Pseudomonadota > Alphaproteobacteria > Caulobacterales > Hyphomonadaceae > CALLCD01. Next base: position 11,636 of record JBCCIW010000016.1, read on the forward strand.
TGCCAGCTCAGCCATCACGTTGCTATAAGCGTACCAGGTATCTGGATGACCATGGATAAGCAGTACAGCCTCATCTGCCGGATCACCTGCGCTCACAAAGTGCCATACGGCGTCGTCCGGATTTACGAACCAATGAGCACCAAAGACCCCATCTCCGAGATACTCCAGCTCACCATGACGATTTACCGTACCGGCTGGTGGTGCAGCTGCTGGATAGCGATCTTCGTCCTCAACAAAATAGGGAAGGGGGTATGGCTCGTAGGAGAATTCTGTCCAGGTCTCAGCCTCGGCACTATGGCTCTCATCAATCTCCGCAGACGACGTACATGCAGACAGTACTGCGGTCGCCAATAGTACGACGCCGCATCTAAGAGTGGCATTGATGATCACGGCATCAGCTCCTTTCTAAGGTCGTCAAAAGTCTCGCCTCTTCGCTCACCGGAATGGTGCGATCACATTCCATCGGTCGCACAGAAGGGATTTGAGAAACAGAGATTGCAACGCGCACGGTCTGCGCGCAGCGCTAACGTAGATGCCGAACAACATGCGTGAGGTGAGAACTTTGGTCGAAAATTTCCATTGTTGACGCTTAGAAATCAAAGCGGCCGACGAGCTCGATACGCACACCTTCACCATCTGAACCATCAAATGTCTCAATCGTATTGTAGATGCCCTCCAGCCCGAATGTGACGCCGTCAATCGGGGTGTAAAAGAGGTTTGCACTGATGCGTTCACCGCTGGAATAGTCGAGGTCGCCCGAGCCGACGGGTCCATCTAAATCGAAGAAACTTCCGGTAACCGTTGACCGCCAGCGATCTGTCCAAAAGTGTTGGTACCCGACAAAAGCGCCAAGCACTTCTGTTGATTCAACTTCCCCATCATCGGCAATGATCCCGTCCAAACCGCCAACAAAAGAGGAAAAGTAGTGTGTGAACCCAGATCCATATTGGGTGCCGAAAGAGATATTGTTTTTCTCAGATCCTGTGAAAGGCGTTTGAACTCTCCCGGAGAGGTGGATGCCGCCTGAAAAGTCAGTGTCCGTATCAGATTTGAGCTGAACGCCTAGACCAGCGATGCGAAGATATCCCCAATCACGTCTAAGCTGGGCAAAAGCGACCAAATTCGGGACTGATTCAGACGCCAGAAGATCTGTTGCACCTCCAAGGTCTGCGGCAGGGTTTTCGATACCGATCCCCCAATTGGAGCCTTGGCGTTCCCCGCGAACATAGTAGATGCCTGGATTTCGGAGGACTGGAACCGCGAGGGGGCCGCCTGGATCAGCCGTTTCAGGGAACGAAAACACATCGACAAATCCAGACCAAAATTGACCGATCTTCAGCGGACCTAATTCTGCGGCGGCATGGCGCAATCTCAGATCAAAGTCGTTGGTGAATTCATCGCCGTCGCCAAAGAAATCAAACTCAACAAATGTACGAAAATCGCCGAGCTTTGTGGGGGCTCGAAAGTCGAAATTGACCCTGCTGTGACGCGCATGAATCGCAAATTGATCCGTGCCATCGTCGACTGTTCCATCTAAGGGGATAGTTGGGGGCGTGCCAATAAACTGAAAGCCGGCATTGTCGGGATCAAAGTTAGCGTTGACTTGAACAAGACCGCCTACTCGAAAAGACCCTCCGGTTCCTGGAACTGTGATGGAGCGATCAAAATCTCCAGCTGTGACGAACGCATCATCTGGAAACCGTCCAATTGGCTGACGAGACGCAAATACGCGCGACAGAACACTGTCTTCTGGGTCCGTTTCAGCTTCGGTAGGCGAGGGGGCGCTGCTTGCGGGCACTCTCACGATCGTATCAGGGTCTATATCTTGAGCGCTTGAGCCATCGCCCGACCGATGGGCTTGCGCATCAATCAGAGTTTCGACCAATGCTCGCAACTCTTCGACCTCTTTGCGAAGCGCTGTTACCTCGTCATCATCAGTTGATTGAGCAATCGCAACAGACGGGCTGAGTACCAAGAGCATGGTAGCTAGCGAGATCAGTCTCGAAGAGTTTGTGCTCGGACGGAATGTCGACATTAGCCTTTTTCGCTTCCCTTGGTGTGGCGAGGAGACAGGCTAAAGGTCTGACTGCAGCGTATCAGTGGCTCAAGGCACTGTGGTGCGCATGTGCTGTGCAAACCAGAATTGTCGGACCGATACGCACTGGGATGATTGGCAGGCTAGACCTGCATGATAAGCCCGCATCTGAGGTCGAAACCGCTTCATCATTTTAGGTGTTAACGAGGCGCGCAGCGCGTGTGCATTCGTGGACCTTTGAGCCACACCCCAGCTACGCCAACGTGCCCTACGAGATTGGGATCGAACGGGCTCGCAATGGACTCCTACGATGCAGCAGCTCGGTCGTCAGTCTCGTCAAAACAGTCAGCAAGATGATTTGCGCAGAAGAAGGACCCTCTCATGAAGAAGCTCTCCAATCACATGATATTGGCAGTTCTGCTTGGGGGCCTGTCATCGCAACTTAGCGGCTGCGCTCAAACACCTGATGTAGCGCCGCCCGCCGCAAGCAGCGTTCCTCAATTGGCCGACGAGGCGTTCGCGCCACCGACGACGTCGCAAGACCAACAAATGGATAAACGGAACACCGTTCCACAGGACTTCGAAACTCACATCATTGTAGCAGACGACGCCGGCCGCGCACGGGCAGAGCGGATCATGGAGCTTTACGAAGTATTCGCAACTAACCCAACGGGCGAAACGCTGCGGCCGTTTCTATCAGATCGATACATCCAGCACAGCACGGGTGTTCCGAATGGACGAAACCCGATCGCAATGCTGTTTGCCTCTTCGGTGGCTCAGTACGATGTAAAAATCGATGTTCACAAGATCATTGTTGTCGGTGATTGGGCCATGGCTCACGTGAACTTTCGAAATGTCGACAATGCAGAACCTGATGATCTCGGAACGGCAGCGGTTGATATGTATTTTTTTGGGCCTGACGGACGCGTTGAAGAGCACTGGGATGTACTCCAACAGGTCCCCACACACTCTGCAAACGCGAACGGGATGTTCGTCAAATTCTTCCAAGGAGAATAAGACATGAAACGCGTTTCACTCCTTGCTGCGTCGTGTCTAGCTGGTCAGACACTTTTCGCCCTTTCTGCATTCGCTCAAACACCGCCGCCTCCACCGGCGCAAGATGTCGAGATGCGCTATTATGACCGCCACAAGATCGATGTCACCAATCTCAGAGACTTCTATGAAAACCTCTTGATCGCGGACGCCATGATACATGCCAATGCGATGTTCGATGCGGAAACAAAGTGGAAGCTAACACTCTACCAAATGATCCGGGCTGGGAGTAATCATCACCAGGCTCGCAGCGCCTACCAACTCTCCTTGCTTGGCGTACCTCGCGACGAAATTATCGCGCTCTGGTCAGCCGATTATGTGACGTCGATAACCGACACGCGTATCCGGGCGGCGTTTGAATATTTGGACGCAGCAGCAACTCTTCCAACGCGGGTAACGGCTGACACCCATGCCGCATTGAGATTGCGTTTTCCTGATCGTCAGATTGTAGAATTGTTCGAGCTGACCGGAATCAATGCGGCTATGGCGGTTCATGATCAGATCTTACCGATCGCAACTGACCAAGAGACAATAGACTGGGCAAATGCCAATCTCGCAAGTGTTGGATGGACTGCCGGTCACAATGCAGCGTCCCCTGAGGAGCAGCGAGCCAATCCGTTTGTTGGAGGCATGGTTGAGGCCCTTCACGATGAGTTTGTTGCAGATTGGACGCCCGGCGATCTCACCGCAAGGGCACCAAAACTAACGACGGATTTTCTCAATCAAATTACAGGGTACGGCATTTCTCCGCTCACCTTTGATGGGGATCAGGATGGTGTCGCGGAGCCTTTTGACTTCTATCCAACCGATTATCTTCGCTGGGAAGACCCTGAAGCAAACGCTGCCAACCTTCCTCCCGCTGGGACACCGGCTTTCAATGTGTCGGCTTACGATTATACGTTCTTCGCGCCAGCCTCCGTTCCAGAAACGACCTATCCATTCAGTGACCGGCATAAGCTCGACAATTCATGGAGCCGAAAAAGCGGTCTCGGAACGCTCGGCATGGATGCGTATTTGCTGCAGAGGGACCGTGCCATTTCCTTAGAGATGAAGTGGTCGCTTTTCTTCGTCTATCAATTGGCAAGCGGCTGTGTTCACTGCCAAGCGCACGGCGCGTACGGCATCTTCCAAGAGATAGAAGATGACTATCTTTATGATGAAGTGCCTCAAGCTGAGCTTCCTGTTGTCGCGGCCAAAATCAGATCATTGATGGACTTTGAGCGCGCGGCGCATTTGTCAGACGGTGAAAAGGCGGCGTTCCGTCTGGCGCGTGACGCCGGGACGTCTCCCGGTCGTACCACAGCGGCTCATATCGAAGAGCTCAGGCGACATTACTCAAATGAAGTTATCCAGGAGATCATCGCGACGCTTGTCCTAACGCCATGGTTGTCGACGGTCATGCAATCGCAAGCGACGGTTACCGACCAGAGAAGTATGTCTTGGACGCTGAGACACCTAGGACCGGCGGGGTGGAATGCGGGCATACATACCGGTTTGCCGAACGAGCAACGCCCTTATCATATGAGCCAGTTCAATGCGTATATGGCCGGTGAATTGTTTGCCGGAGATGTCGCTGATGGCATCAGTGAGTGGATAGGTGTCCATGTACCCCTTGCCGTTGATGCGGATGGCGATGGCGTCGAAGACGCGTTCGATGGTTTTCCGAGCGATCCTACTCGGTGGGCCGATACAGACCGAGACGGAATAGAAGATGACCTCGATGACGATATCGACGGCGACGGTATTGCGAATGCGCAGGAAGTCGCGGCAGGAACGTTTCCCTATAAATCCGACTCTGACGGGGATGGAATTGATGATCGCAGCGAGCTTCAGGCAGGTACTGATCCAGTAGATCCAAGAAGCCTCTGAAGCCTTACAGACTATTGTATCGCTCACAGATTCCACGGCTTCTGGTTTAGCCAATCTTGAGTAACCTCCATTGCTGCGTGCCGGCTTACTGCCAACAAAAGATGGGTGGTGAAAGACAATGGTCAGGCATTTGATGCTCACGCTGGCGGCGTACGCGATTATGGTCCCGTGCAGTTTCGCAGAGATTAGTCGCGACCCAATGAATCTGATCGGTGTTCTAGATGTTTCAGGCCGCTATAGTGGCGAGCCGATGGCAGTACTGGGTGTCCCCAAAGATTGGTTTGCTGCGGCTTGGGGGGAAGCAGAAGCTACACCGAAGCTCTATGCCGTCGGGAAAAGCGTGAGCTCTACGGGAGTTGCTACAGAGACGACTGAGCAGGGCATTTCACTCCCTGACTTCCTGATGGTCGAGACTGAATATGAGCAGCCGCATATTGCTATATTTGAGAAGCGAGGCTCCTGGGTTGAGGTGTGGGTCAATCAACTACCGATCTGGATTAGAATGAACGCTGAAGACGAATTTGTTCCTTACACGGCTCTGATTTCTAATGGTCTTAATTCTTTGACCACTTCTACAATCTCATTCGCCGACACACCGGGTGGACCAACGAGCACAATCGCATTCAGCCCAGCCATACAGGGTATAGAGATCACGTTGGATTCATGGGTGCCCGACATTACGGTTTTAGACATCCATCCTGGCGGCGCGCGCGAAGATTGGATCAAAATACGTGTTACGGATCTGCCCCATTGTGAACCATCACCCAAACAGGGCGAAGCGGTGATCTTCGAGGGGTGGATCAGATCTCACCAACCAGATGGGTTCGCATCAATCTGGTTTCATTCGCGGGGGTGTTAGGCACCTAAGAGCTTACACTTGTTCACCTTCCAACTACTCCGCATCCGCCGGGCGTTCTTCGGCCCAGGGGTTCACATACCAAATTGGCGAGGACCAGGCTCTTTCTTGGATCGTCGTCGGTAGGTCAGATCTCGGCGATACGCCAAGTTTCAGAGCGTCCCAGGTAGACCACCGACAAGTTGGGTTTTCGAGTACGCGAACATAGTAGAACGCATCCTGTGTGGGGTCGAACTCTGGATCGCGCCAAAGCTGGGTAAGTTCATCGGATCCTCGATCATTGCTTATCGAACAGTCGGTCAGATCGACCCGAGCGCCATTGTCAGCGCATCTGTGGGTCTCTGGGCCTGGGATCATTCCATCGGAGCAAACAACATCAAAGACTGTTTCGAATTGCTCGCCGTCGCGAACATATCCTTTGATGATCTGCACGCGCTGAAGAGGTGCACCCAAACTGTCTCGAACAGCCCAAACCAGGAAGCTTGGAGGCTGGCTGTCTTCATTCAGCAAATCCCCTCCCATCGGCACACCCGTCGCATAGGCATTCGAGATGAGGGTCGCGGATTGGAGCATATCCTCTGTCCAATCGTGTCCAGCAAAGAAGCGAACTTTGATCCGTGGTCCTGAGGTTGCGAAGGTCTCCTTCCGTCGAAAGGCATCATAGATGGCCTCACGTGTGTTTTCCTCGGCCCAGACGCCTGCCAATCCGGATGCACCCCACTGGTCGTAACCGCGTGCGGCAACATAGCTTCGCCCATCGATTTCCTTTGTGAGCGAAGGCAAGAACCGGTTGGCTAAGCTCTCTCGAATGCCCGTGAGCGGTACTGAACCTCTGTCCTCGGGATTTGAGTCCAATACTCCAACCTTTGCGTGGTAGGTCTCCTCATCGAGGGACGGTGCAGCGACATGCGTGTCAGACGATCCGATCAGTCCAAACTTGTAAGGATTGAGGACACCGTCCTCTTCCAATGTGAGCCCGCGAAGATAGGCGTCTCGGACATAACTACCTTGCGGTTCACTCTCTAGGACGGTCGCCACGCGAAAGGGCATAATCTCAAAGTCGGCCCATTCATCCCTTGTTGAAAGGAGAGGGTGGGTATCGGACGTCCCTTTAACTTGGGTAATCTCGACCAAGGGCTCGTTTCGAAGCCTCTGCTCGGCATAATCATCATCCAAGGGATTACCGGCCCAGTCTTCCAGTTTGAACATTTGGCCGTTCGACCCGTTGGAATTGTGGGGGATTGCGAGGCTCTCAATACCTTGCGCGCGCAAGCCATCCATCCAATCCCAAAGGCCTTCGGGGTTTTGAGAATGAAATCTGGAGAAAGGCTCTTTTGGAAGATTGTCAGACGATCTGAAAATCACGTTGCGGTGCAGGTTCCCAAAGTCGTTGCTGGATGTGGTGTACTCGTATCCGACAAAGGTGGTGAATGTTCCGGGCTCGTAATAGGTGTCAGCGGCGCTGATCGTGTCGGCCCAGGCATCTTGTGTGATTTGGGCAACCTCCTGGCGATCGATGGATCCATCGCGGATGCCTGCAATCATTTCTGGTATGAACCGCGCAAAGGCCAAATAGCGTCTGGACTGGTCAGTCCAATGGGTACTGCCGTTACTATTGATATTATGGACGTAGGCCGAGATTTCGTTCTTGGAGAACTCTGTTGAAGTGTCGGCTGCTTCTTGTACGACCCCCAGAAACATCGCGTGATCTGTTACGCCATAAAAGTCGAGCGGGCGCTCCAATTGCATGTCAAAACCTGACGGGTGGCTAATGGCCTCTCCGCGGGCAAATCGATAGGCGTCTGATGGTGACGCTGTGGTTCCAAATGCGTATGCGTCGAATGACAGAGCGGTATGTACGTGGAGGTCCCCAAAATAAGCGTTGCGGTCGGAGTTGGGACGGCTTTGATAAGTGTTCTTGGATCCCGTGGAGCTGACCGACACCATGTCTTCATTAACGTCCAGGATTCTCTCAGGAAGATCGGAGAGCGGGATCGCATCATCGCGTAGTTCCTGCAATTGTTGATATTCGCGCAGCGTTGTCAGGTAGGGTGAACTGAAATGGAAGCCGGCGGCAACCAACGCCACGAGAGCTCCGATCAATATATAGCGCTTCTTCACCATCTGCTTTGCTCCCTTTTCCTCTTCTTATCTCTCGAATTCTATCATTGTGCCAACGTACTCTTACGTTAAAAGTGCGACCCGCTCGATTGTCCAGAACGCAGCGTAGCAGCCTGTTACACAAATGACGCTGCGCTCCAGATACACGTTTCTTTCCCTCAGAACGGCGAACCCGATTGCGCCAATCACCCCTAAGCTGGCGACGACAATAAGCTGTCCCGCTTCGATGCCGATGTTAAATAGAAAAAGGGCCGGGAGAATTTGATCCTTTGGCAGCCCGATCTCTCCCAAGGCACCTGCAAATCCAAATCCATGCAACAAGCCAAAACCAAACGCCATAAGCCAGGGTGCATTCTTTGTAAGTTGGGAGCGCTTAGCGTCCGGGAGCAGGTACTCTCGACATAAGAAGAGAATGGATAAGGCGATCAGCGCCTCGACCGGTCTTTGAGGCAAGTATGCGATCTCGAGGACTGACAGCCCCAAAGTCAGACTATGCGCAATCGTAAAGGCCGTAAGCGTTTGTATCAGCACGATCGGTGTTCGGACGAATAAGAACAGGCAGATAACAAACAAGACGTGATCGACCCCAAAGATCAGATGCTCAACCCCAATTCTGAAGTACGCGAGAGTTCCCGACCGAGCATTGTCAAAGTCGATGCGTGAAGATCCTGATCGCAATAGAGTGCTGATGGGAGCCCGATCTATCAACCGCACATCAAGAAAGATTTCCTTTGATGTTCCTAATAGGCCGCTGAACTCTAATTCCAGTATCCCGCTCTCACATTTGAGCGTCCAAGTTTCGGATCGAGATTGGTTGTCGATTGACACCAATGGTTCATTGGCAACCGAACAATCTTCTGGGATGATCGGTGAGATACGAGCGAGGTCGTTCGCATCTATCGAACGTCGCCATACAAATTCGTACTCTAGCGGTTCAGTCTCAGTAATTTGCAGAAAGGCGGGCCGAACCTCGTGAGCGACAGCCGGGCTTGCAAGTACCAACAGGAAACACAAACTGGCGATCAGTCTCATCATTCGATCACCACATCGTATCTGTTCATAAGATCGTTGAAGAGCATGTCCTTGGCGGTGTCCCGTCGCCTGGCTTGAAGATCAATCGCGACTTGTTCATAGGCCTCCTCAAAGTCTATCGACCGGCGAGGGGTGTGCGCTTGAATCTGAACAAGGTGGAACCCAAAGGACGACTCAAACGGGCCTTGCCAAGTGACGTCATTCTGAGCGCTGAGTGACCAATCGCGAGCCGCCTCTGTCAAACGAGCAGCAAACTGCGACCCGAAGACTTCGCTGATCTGCCGATACGTTTGTCGATTATAGTTTCGATGCTGGATGAATGGGTCATCTGCAATCTCGAAGCCGGAAGATAGTTGGGAGAGTGCACCCTTCGCATCCTCTTCGGGTGTCTCACGCCGCTCATTGCTGAAGAAGTGGTGTGTGAAGGTAAACGTAGCAGGCTCGGTGTAGAGTGCTGGGTCTATCTCATAATGTGCAAGGACGTCTTGATCTGTTATGTCCTGAACTGACCGCTCTTCTATGAGATAGGTTAGTTTCTGGATGAGGCGGCGGCGTATGACGGGGTCGTCGCGATCCAATTCCAAAAGTTCTGCCTCTCGAACGGCGAGCTCGTCTCTGACCCATTGGTTCGCAAGCGTATCAAATTCCGATTCAGTGGGGAGGCGGTCGAATTCGTTCTGCCAGCTCCGTACAAGTTCAATTTGATCTGCTTTGGTCAATACAATCTGGTGTTCAGCTCCGGATCGAAAAACACTTGAGAAGAAGAATAACAGACCACCTGCTAGCAAGAAGTAGACGAGCGGATCTCTAACGCTCTGTATCACGAGTGATGGCTTCGGCATTGCGCACCTTTATCTAGCGACGAGCCTTCGTCGCTTCTGGTTCACCTCTGTTGTGACATGCGAGTTGAGAAAGGGACAATTATCGAAGCTGTGGTCGTCTCGTAGCCGCTTTGTCCGGAAGGAGCATCGAACAGACCGTTTGTGCGATTGCCAGCGACATCCTCTAAGAGAGGGTGTACGACCAATGAGTACTCTGCATCTTGCCAGGGAGTGCTTGGTGTGAAGCGCCACTCTGTTTCTCCATCACTGACATTGATGCGCCCTGCGATTTGATCTCCGGAAAGGGTTTGAACGCGAACCCTGTAGGCAAGTGACATATGATCATGGATGCCATCCAACTGCACTTGTAGCGGATCCCTGCTTCCAGAAACTGGAGTTTGAAACTCCCAACGCATGGGTGAGGGGGACGCTGTGTCTGGGGTCGTCGCAACGAAGGATTTGGAGAAGGGGGCGGTCATCGAGCAGCCGTCTGCGGACAGTACACCGGCACCCACTGTAAGTTTGTAGCGCTGGTCTTTTTCAAGTGCACTGCCGAATTGCTCGTTCGCCTCAATTCCAGTTTTGACGCGCCCTGGATTGAGCAAGAGTGTTAGACGGCGGCCATCGCGCGACCACAAATCGTAGCGGTTCTCCAAAAGTACGCCTTCGATGTTGTTTCCACCGTCATCCGTGAGCTTGATCTCGGGGAAGACGGTTTCAGTCTGCATCGGCGAATTGAAATAGATGTAGAACCGTAGAATGTTCGAAGGGATGGAGTTCGCGGATGGATAGATCTCGGATACTTGGACAAGCGGTTCGGTCTCGCACGCTTGAGCAAGCGTCGACGGTTCTGCACAGGACAATAGCAAGAACGGCACCGACGAATATAGAAATGTGCGTCTGACCATATCCAGCTCCAAGCGACTAACGCCTAACCAGCTCTGGGTATCCTTCCATGGGCTTCACCATATTGTGGAAGCCCAGCGTCGCCGCCTGGCTTTCTGGATACGTATAGTCTGGAAAATTATACTCACTCACAAAGTCCGACAAACGAAAGTACGATCCTTTAATCTGTGAAATGAGTTCTATCTCCCCTGTGTCTATGTTTCGGCGGAGGACCAGGAGGAATTGGCTGTCTTGATTATCCGCCTGGATGACGCCGCCCATGGGATGGCGCGTATTCTCAACACCCATTGTATCGCCTAATCCCTGGAATGCCGTTGTCAGGCCCGGACCTGTTGTAGCTTCTGCGAGGTCTTCCAAGCGGATAAGATTGGCGCTCATCTCGCGATTGATAACTAGGACAAAGTCTTCAAGCCCCTGAGTTTGCGGATTATAGGCGGTGAAAGCGAGCACCTCGACCGGCACATTCCCATATCCAAGTTCAGCGACTGTCTTGCCCATCACATGCGCGCCATCGACGAGGCTCGCAGCTGGAATGGTGACGAGGGGTGTACATGTGTATGCTGCAATAAGCGTCGGTTCCCCATTTATGGACGCCATGGCCATAGCGCGAATTGGCGCGCGCGTTTCGTTCTGGTTATGCGCAGTATGGAACATCTCGATGCTTGAAGAGCGGGCCGCTTCTTCAAAAGGATATTCCAGCTGGCGCAGTGTCGAGGCGAATTCGCCGGTAGACAGTCCAGCAATCAGCAGCTTTCCGTCACTATACTCTAAATCGGTCACAGTAAGTGAAGCTGCCGGAATGTCGCGCCAGAAGACGACATCAGTGCTCGCTGGTTCATTTAGCTCTACGCTCGTGACTTCCAGCGCATTGATGTCGATCAGGGAAAGGGTGCCACTCTGCCTGACCTTTAAGAGGGCTGGCTTATCGCCATCAGTATGTCTGACTGTGAGGCTCAGAAATGCCGCTGTTGAAAGCGGATGAACGGCAAGATCATTATAGGTGATATCCAATGGTGAAACGCCGAGAAACTCGGAAATCCGGGAACCGAAATCCTCAAAATTGTAGGGCCTCGGCTCATCGATCGTTTCGTTCGCTTCGTCCGGGTCAAGCTTGAACGCGTAAACGCTGCCGTCATCATTGCTAGCGGCAAAGAGGAGGTCTGAACCGCCAAATTCCAATGCGTTTAGCGATGGTCCTAAGGTAAGTTTTGTCACAGAGTTTTCGTCTATCGCAGCAGACGTATTCTCTGGCGATGTCTCTTCATCAGTAGAAACAGATCCCTGAGAACACCCTGCGATGAAACATAAGCTCGCGGCTGCCGTTAAGAGGATGAAATTGTGCATCATTTCTTGCTCCAAAGGATGGGTCAGATCTTTCCCAATAGGGCTATAGTGTAGTGCGAGACGCGCAAGTTCAGCGATAGATGAAGGGGATACCTCGGCGCGCATGTCCTGCGCGAATGGGTACCCCAAAGACGAGGAAGTCTGTTTCCGGGAGCTGTCACTGGAACACTGTTGCTATTATGGATGCCCCGAACGACACTACAGTCTTTCCATTCGCCGGTCGCCATTTGACCACCAGCCGGGCGTGGATGTCGTCAGCAACACAAACGATCGCACATTCGGGCGGGGCAGTTGGCGTTTACATTCACAAGTCGAGTCATTTTCATTTGCCGGATGACGACGCGATTCCGGTTATCATGATTGGCCCCGGAACAGGCATTGCGCCCTTTCGCGCCTTTCTCGAGGAACGTGAAATGAGAGGCGCGACGGGAAAAAACTGGCTGTTCTTTGGTGACCGGCATGAATCGACTGATTTTCTATATCGGGATGAAATTCTTGCTTGGCAAACGAGCGGGCTTCTTACCAAACTCGACCTTGCTTGGTCCCGCGATGGGGACAATAAAGTCTATGTGCAGCATCTTATCGAGAAAGAAGGAGAGACATTTTTCAAGTGGCTGGAGAAGGGGCCGTAATTTTTGTCTGTGGAGATGCCTCGCGGATGGCCGCAGATGTAGAAAAGGCAATTCTAGACCTCATCAAGCGCGAGCTTAAGAGTGATGATGAAGGCGCAGCTGAATATCTCGATGGCTTAAAAAAACATGGGCGCTATCAGAGAGATGTTTATTGAATTCCGCCGCTCATTGTTCATTTATCGACCTGGTTAACAGTCACTAAAATCAATCATTGATTTTATTGAATAAAATAAGAGGCGGTTTGTAGTGAGTCCACTGTATTTGCTAAATTATTATGTCGTTTACACCGAGAGGGTCAGCGGTTCGAACCCGTTACCGCCCACCATCCTTCCATCTTAAAATTGCTGGTCTGAACTCTTTGAGCAGCTGTTGATGGCTCGCGCTGATTACAGATTGAGACCCTGAGCGGTATTCTCCGACTGCTTTTGGTAGTCTTGATTGTCGCTCTATTTGCGACAAAACTCGCGCATGGATAAATTCAACAGTTTGAGGGCGTTTGCCAGCGTCGTTGAAGAGGGTAGCTTCGCTGCGGCTGCGAGGGCGCTCGGTCTGTCACGATCTCAGACCAACAAGCTCGTGATTGCTCTGGAAGAAAGCCTTGGCGTGCAATTGTTCAGTCGATCAACGCGCCATGTCGCTCCGACGAGTGAGGGTCGAGCATTCTATGAGCGGGCGCGTTTGATCCTTGAGGATCTTCTAGAAGCTGAGAATGCTCTAACTGCAACAAAGAGCGATGCTATAGGTCGCTTGCGGATCAGTACGCCCCTTCCTCTGGGAAGTCTCAATTTCTCAACAATCGTGGTTGAATTCATGCAGCGACATTCCGCTCTGGAGGTCGAGCTGGTCCAAAGCGCGCGATTGACCGATCCGATTGCTGAG
>JBCCIW010000017.1:0-25092 GCA_039028055.1 Pseudomonadota bacterium
GTGCCCAAACCGCTAGAGTTTCTCTCAACAGAATTAGGGAGATAGCTGTGGCGGATACACAAACTGAAATGGACATGGTGCTGGGCTTTCTGACCCAGTCGAATGAGGCAGCCGGAGACAACCCCTCCCTTGAGGATCGCCGCAAGGGGATGGATACGCTTGGCGACGTCATGCCTCTGGCCACAGGCGCCTCTGTGGAAGATGTCGAGCTCGGCGGCGTATCCGGTCTAAAGATCACGCCCGCTGAAACGCTGGGCGCGCGAACGCTCCTTTACTTTCATGGCGGCGGCTACATTCTCGGATCACCGGCGAGCCACAGGGCCTTCGTTTCAGAACTGACGACACGTCTGAAAGCTACCGCCTATTCAATGGACTACCGTCTCGCTCCCGAAGCGCCATTTCCCGCTGCTCCTGAAGATGGCCTCGCCACCTATCGGGGCTTGCTCGACATGGGAATTGATGCGGCGGACATCATTATCGCCGGCGACAGCGCGGGCGGGGGGCTTACAATGGCCACAGCACTAAAGATCAAAGAAACAGGGTTACCTCAGCCAGCGGCGCTGATGCCAATTTCACCCTGGGTGAATATGGCGTGTGACGGATGGGCCTTCTCCGTGATGGACGGCCGTGACCCCATGATCACCTATGATGGCCTAAGCGATATGGCCGCGAATTACCTCAATGGTGCGGACGCTGGTAATCCGATCGCCTCACCCATTCATGCAGATCTATCGGGCCTGCCGCCCATGTTGATTCAGGTTGGCTCCGAGGAAGCGCTGTTATCGGATTCTACAACTCTTGCCGAAAGAGCAGGAGCCGCAAGGGTCGATGTGACATTGGAGATCTGGCCCGGTATGATCCACGTGTTTCAGGTGTTTCACGCGATGCTGTCTGATGCACGGCGCGCCATGGATCACATGGCCCACTGGTCCGAGAAACGCTGGAAAGCTTAATCCCTTCAATCGCAAATGATCTCCAAAGTTGCCATTGCCGGATACCGATCGCTGCGAAAGATCGTGCTGCCGCTTGGTCAGCTAACGGTGGTGACCGGCGGTAACGGAACGGGCAAGTCGAGTATTTATCGATCGCTTCGGCTCCTCGCTGATATCGCAGATGATCGAGCCATTCGCTCGCTTGCAATGGAGGGGGGCTTTGAGAGTATTCGCTGGGCTGGCCCGGAGACCATTTCCCGAGAGATGCGCTCCGGCGATGCGCCGATACAGGGCACGGTCCGGAAGGGCCCAGTCGCCCTACAACTCGGCTTTCAGGATGATGATCTGTCCTACAGCATCGAGCTGGGGCTGCCGACAAATGTCATGTCTTTGTTTTCGGGCGACCCGGAAATCAAGCGCGAGCTGATATGGCACGGCGACAAGCCATCCCCTTCGAAGATCATTGCCGACCGACGGGGTCCCGGCATCCGAGCACGCAACGATCATCATGAGATGGTGCAGCTGGAAACCGCGCTTCCGGCCTATGATTCCATGGTTCGACATGTCTCTGGTCCGGACGCCCCGTGGGAACTCGCTCACCTTCGGAAACGCCTTGCTGGATGGAGATTTTATGATCACATCCGCACGGATCAGGATGCCTCAGCGCGTCGCCCGCAAATTGGCACACGTACTCTGTCCCTTTCGCCGACGGGTGAAGATGTGGCCGCGGCGGTCCAGACAATCCATGAGATCGGGGATACTGAAGCTCTCAACAGCGCCATTAATAAAGCTTTTCCAGGCGCGCAGCTCGGTGTGGTGACGGAAGGGGGGCTGTTTCGACTGGTGATGCAGCAAGAGGGAATGCTCCGGCCTCTCGGTGCCGCAGAGTTATCCGACGGTACTCTACGCTTTGTCCTTCTCGCAACAGCTTTACTAACCCCGCGGCCGCCACCGCTCATGGTGCTTAATGAGCCGGAGTCCAGCCTTCACAGCTCGCTAATGCCCGCTCTGGCTGGGTTGATCTCCCGGGCAGCTGAAGACAGCCAGATAATTGTCGTTTCTCACAATCGAAGTCTCGTCACGAGCCTGATGGGGTGTGATGCTGAACTGGTCGAGCTCTACAAGGACACCGGTGAAACATTTGCTCAGACCAGCGAGACACCGACTTGGTCGTGGCCGAAGCGTTAGGGCCACAGGGTCGCACTTCTGCTCCGACCGTCCCAACTCCATATCCCCACTATGGCAGCTCCATTGCGTATCCTTTACAACAGTGTGTGCCCGGTTTGCCGGGAAGGAATTTGCATGTTCGAGCGGCGTACTCGGGAAAGCACCGATACCGTGGAGTATGTGGACGTTTCGGCAGATCCCGCTGCATTCGTGACGCAGGGTATCACGCTTGATGATGTCCGCTTCAAACTCCACGCCCTTACCCCTGAAGGTGAAGCGCTGAGGGGTTGGCCAGCAATTGCAGCCCTCTGGCGTGTAACGCCGGGTTTCGGCTGGCTTGGCTATCTTGGCAGTCTTCCAGGACTGAACCTCCTGTCTGCCGCAGCTTACGATCTTACAGCTCGTGTGCTTTGGACCGTGAACCGCGCCCAAAACCGTTGGTAGATTGTCTTTGCTCTGTCCGTGTTTTCATCCGCGGGGATGGGCGGCTGCATGGACCTCTTTCAACCGCGTGGCATCGACGCCCGTATAAATCTGTGTCGTTGAGAGTGAGGCATGCCCAAGCAGGGTCTGGATCGCCCGGAGGTCGGCTCCGTTCGCTAAAAGATGAGTCGCAAAGGCATGGCGGAGCGCATGGGGTGTTGCCGTTTGCGGCAGGCCAAGCTGGCCGCGTAAATTCTGTACAAGGCCCTGGATCAGGCGCGGATTGAGCGGGCCCCCTTTTACCCCGCGAAAGAGGGCGTCTTTCGGTTTCAGATCATAGGGGCAAAGCCGCTGATATTCGGCGACTGCATCTCGCACGGCTGGTATGATCGGCAAGATGCGTACTTTGCCACCCTTGCCGTTGACCCTAAGTCGATCCCCCAGCGGTATGTCTGCTCCTGTCAGTCCAAGTGCTTCCGATATCCGAAGCCCGGCGCCATAAAGAAGCGAAAGGACAGCGGCATCACGCGCTCCAACCCAGGGGGCTTTGTCCGGATCGTCTTCGGCGGTTTCGATCATGTCCTTCGCAGCATCCACCGAGACCGGGCGGGGCAGGCGTGCCGGGCGCTTTGGTCCGCGCAGATAGTCGACCTCGGCATTGGCTAATCCATGCGCTCGATCTAGCCAGCGATAGAGCGCCTTGATCGACGATAGCAGCCGCGCAATCGAGCTATCTGCCAATCCGTCCCGCCGCCGTAATGCGAGATAAGCACGGATGTCGCGGGCTCCAAGCTGGCTTAGGGATTTTGCTGTGACGGGGCGTTCCGTATGCCCGGCGACGAAGCCAAAAAATCCTGCGAGGTCCGTGCCATAGGCCTCCACACTCTTTACGGCCATACGGCGCTCATCGCGCAAATGGGTTAGGAAGGAGGGAAGCACGTCCATGAACCTGAGTGTGAGGTAAGGTAGTTAAGACAAGATTGTGCCGCCCCAACGCGAAGAAGCGATGGAGCGGTGTTCGTGGTTATTCGTGCTAGTTCCCAGGGCGGTGTTCAGCTCCCATTTCCCTAAGCCACTGAACGACGTCCGAATGCCCATTGCGTTCGGCTTCGCTAAGCGGTGAACGCCAGGCACCACCTGGATCATGGTGTGGCGTTTCAACTGTTAAGGACACATCAGCGCCTGCTGTAACCAGGAGTTTGACCATGGCCAGCTCTCCTTGCTGCGCTGCATTGATAAGCGGTGTTTCGTCCCGGAAGACATAGCCGTTCGGATCTGCTCCGGCGGCCAGAAGTCTGCTCGCCGCTTCAGTCTCCCCATGGAGTGCCGCTCCAATAAGAGGGTTGCCGTCACGCGGTACAGCGATGTTCGGATCGGCACCTGCATCGAGCAAACGATCTATGATCTGAATGTTCCCGCGCATGGCGGCGGAGATAAGGGCTGATCCATCACCTTCGATTGCAATGTTTGGATCGGCTCCCTCTGAGAGAAGTTTCTCGACATAATCGGCACGTTCCGCGCGGACTGCTGAGATTAGTGCTGTTCCGTCTCCTTGCGAGGGGCGATTTACATCAACGCCCATTTCGAGAAGCAGATTCACGATTTCATCTTCCTCGCCTCTGATAGCAGCCATCAAAGGCGTGCCGTCCCCGGGAAGGGCTGCACTTGGATCAGCTCCAGCAGCGATCCGCGCCTGTACATCTGCTATCTCGCCTCTGATGGCCGCGCCATAGAGTGTGTCATCATCATTGCCGGAATAGCGCTCCGCGTTTCCGCCCGAGCTTGGATCTGCCGCGCCAAGGCCCGGTGTTGTGACGACGGCAATCCCTATCATGACTGGTAGAATGAAGGTGAGGGTTGCCATAGGCGAGCGTTCCACGGCTCCGGTCGGAGACATCAAACGGCGCACTCTTGCTTTTAGATCGGTCCCGTGGGCGGCTGCGGCGAGCTCCGGCGATCTTCGCATGTTTGCCTCGACGGCTGTATCGACCAAAGCCTGCGCTAGTGTTTCCGGCGCGCCGGTGATGATGGCTGCGCGCGTATCGCACAGGCTTTCGCGAGCTGCGTAGTAGAGCGGTGTGATTAGGCGTTGTGGCAGATTCCACCAGAATATCGTGTTCAGCAGATGAAGGCTCAGCGTGATCCAGCTGTCGCCGCGCGCGGCGTGAGCCACTTCATGCTCCAGCACTGGGCGGGCTGCTGCGCCGAATGAGAAGCCGGCCGGCACTATGATGTTCGGCTTGAAGTATCCGGCCAGCATTGGCGATCCGATCTGGTCATGTTCGGAGACGTCTATGGGGCGGGACAGCCTCATACCGTTCGGCAAATCAACAGGACGCGCCGATCTACGAAGCTGATTCAAGCGGATGAGACGTGTTGCGAGCACAGCTAGGCTAATGAGGGTTCCGACGGCCCATATCGCTAAGGCTAGCTTTGCCCAAGGCACATCAACTGTGGTTACAGCTGGCGCGATAAGTGTCGGGGTCGCGACAAATGCCGCTTCCTCCGAATCCGGACCGATCAGATTTATCGGGCCGTGGTCGACAAGCTCTGGCACGGTGATGATGTGGTTTTCAATTTGTGCCGGCAGGAAGGTCAACCCGAACATTACGGGCACAATCAATAGAGCCGCGAGCGACATGTCATGGCGTTCGCGAATAAAGCGGTCGGGCAGAACTGCATCCAGCCCGCGCACTATGGCGGCAAGCAAGAGCGTCCCTCCCAAAACAAAACCAGCTGCTAAGAGGATCGTTTCGGGGCTCATGTGTCTTCTCCTTGAGATTGGCGTTTTATCAGTTCGGCGCGCAGGGCGTCGATGTCTTCGAGGGTGAGTTTTTCGTCTTCGACGAGGTGTTGAGCGAGGTGGCGGGGCGACCCGTCGAACAGTGAGGAAACAAGCCCCGCCAGCGCCGAGCGACGGGCACCGTGGCGGCTGAGTTTCGGCGCGTAGATGTGCGCGCGGCCTTCCTTCCTGAAACTCAAATAGCCCTTGTCCGCCATGATCTTCATCGTTGTCATCACGGTCGTGTAAGCGAGGTCGTGCTTGTCCTTGAGGGCGTCGGCGACGTCACGGACGCTCGCTTCGCCCCGCGTCCAAAGCACATCCATGATGCGCTGCTCGGCTGTTGTAAGATCTGGAGTTTTGGGTCTTGGCATCTACTAATTCCTTAGTTTGTCTCTTTATGCTGATGCTCCTGTGTGGAGTCAACTAATTTATTAGTAGATTGTGGTGACCGGGGTTTGCGGCATTGTCTCACCGCTGGCTGATAAGTCGGACTTGCCTTTGTATCTTAAGACTCTGCTACTCGCTTTTCGTTATTCTCTCCCAATGTATCGCGGCCTAAACACTGCAGCGATTGTTGCCAGTCGACTGCTGCTGACCGCACTGATTTGTGCGTGTCTGCCCCTTTCTGCATCCGCATGGCGGTTGGAGGCGGGGGAGGTTGTGCTGAACGATACCTTTAGCGTGCCGTCCTTTACGTCTGTTACCTTTGATGAGCCTTTCGACGTGGTGCCGGTCGTTGTCGCCCTGCCAACGAGCGCTGGTGGGGACTCAAGTGCGTTGCGCATCAGAAACGTGAGCCTGACCGGCTTCGAGATCAGTCAGTTCGAACCTCCGGGAAACGATGGCGCGCACGTATCGATGACCGTGAGTTATGTCGCGGCCGAGCCTGGCGTTCATTCGCTGCCCGATGGCACTCCTGACGGGCGGACGATCATTGTTGACCGCGTGACAACCGATCAGATCCAGCGAAGTAATTCGGCCGTAGGCGGCCCTGCCGGCTCAACCCTCGTGAATTTCGGCGCAACCTTCGGGGGTCAGGCCGCTGTAGTGGCGTCCATCCAGACGACCAATAGTGAGCCCGGGATCGATCCTGACATTCCGTCCGAACCCTGGCTGACCGTCTCCATACTGAATCCTTCAGCGAGTAGTGCCGAGTTCGCTCTTGAGCGTAGTGAAGTGGATGAGGGCACCGTGGTGGCCGAAACGATTGGCTTCATTGCGGCTGAAGCCGGTGTCTCCGGGACATTTTCCGCGCTCGGGGCAACATCCATTTCGTGGAGCGCGACCCGATCGGCGGATGCCATAATCGGTATCCCACAGGCCTGCACGACCGTCACCTATTCCAGCAGCACCTTTCCGGCACCGAGGGTTGTTGCAACTAAGAACACGCGCGATGGGGCCGACGGGGGATGGCTGCGGCAATGTTCCTTGAATGGGACATCAATCGGGCTCGCCATCCAGGAAGACATAAGTAACGATGCTGAGTCCAATCACACAACTGAGGTGGCTGGAGTTTTCGCTTTCTCGGGTTCGTTTCATGCGCTTTTTGAGCCAGATCTGGAAGTCCGGAAGACAGGTCTAATCGTCCAGGACCCAATCAACGGCACGTCCAGTCCTTTTGCGATTCCGGGAGCGCGCGTGCGCTATACGTTCGAGATCGAGAATACAGGGAACGGGACCGTGGATTCGGACAGTATCGATCTTGTGGATTCGGTACCCGCTGGAACAGCCCTGGTGGTAACAGATATCGATGGGCCGGGGAGTGGCCCGGTGGATTTTGTCGACGGGGCCGTGCCGAGCGGTCTCGTATTCGACTTTTTCGGCCTCGACAGCGCGACGGATAGCGTCGACTTTTCCAATGATGGCGGAGCGAGCTTCGGCTATGAGCCGGTGCCCGGTGGTAACGGGGCGGATGGCGCTGTTACGCACGTTCGGATTCAGCCTGGCGGTATGTTTGCTGCTCAGACGACGGGCACGCCGCCGCGTGCCCTATTTGAACTTGATGTTCTGGTCCAATAGGCTGACTGGGGCCCGTGTCACTTAGGCGCTTTCCGCGCCTCGCGCACACCGCTATATCGCTCATATGACAATTTCGCGCGACAAGATCCGAAACTTCTCGATCATTGCCCACATCGATCACGGCAAATCGACCCTGGCTGACCGATTGATCCAGCATTGCGGCGGCCTGTCCGATCGGGAGATGTCGGAACAGGTGCTCGATAATATGGATATCGAGAAGGAACGGGGCATCACCATTAAGGCTCAGACCGTCCGTCTGAATTACAAGGCGCGCGATGGAGAGACCTACGCCATTAACCTCATGGATACACCTGGACACGTCGATTTCAGCTATGAAGTGTCGCGCTGTCTTGCGGCCTGCGAGGGGTCATTGCTCGTTGTTGACGCTTCCCAGGGCGTTGAGGCTCAGACCCTCGCCAATGTCTATCAGGCGATTGATCAGGACCATGAAATCGTTCCCGTTTTGAATAAGGTCGATCTTCCGGCGGCAGACGTCGATCGTGTATCAGAACAAATCGAAGACGTGATCGGTCTCGATGCGACCGACGCCATCCAGACCTCGGCCAAGACGGGTATCGGCATCGAAGACGTTCTGGAAGCCATTGTCACGCGCCTTCCACCACCTTCGGAAGGCGATGCCGAAGCGCCCCTAAAGGTCTCACTCGTTGATGCTTACTACGACCCCTATCTCGGCGTCGTGGTCATTGTTCGTGTCGTTGACGGTGTTCTGAAGAAGAAACAGAAAGTCCGCATGATGAAGACCGGCGCGACTTACGAAGTCGATAAGGTTGGAATTTTTGGCCCAAAACCCACCGATGTGGACGAGCTTGGCCCAGGCGAGGTTGGCTTTCTCGTGGCGTCCATCAAGGAGGTCGCGGACTGTTCGATCGGGGACACGATCACCGAGGACAAGAAGCCCTGCGACGAACCTCTGCTCGGCTACAAAGATGTGCAGCCGGTTGTATTCTGCGGCCTCTTCCCGGTCGATGCCAGCGACTTTGATGAGCTGCGCGCCGCCATGGGGAAGCTCCGTCTCAACGATGCCAGCTTCTCATGGGAGATGGAGACGTCCGCCGCCCTGGGTATGGGATTTAGATGTGGATTCCTCGGCCTTCTTCATCTCGAAATAATTCAGGAGAGATTGAGTAGGGAATTTGATCTTGATCTGATCGCAACCGCGCCAAGTGTGGTTTACGAACTTACTATGACGGACGGCACTGAAACCGAACTACATAATCCATCCGACATGCCGGATGTGGTGAAGATCGCTGAGATTCGCGAGCCCTGGATCGAAGCTACCATTTTCACGCCCGACGACTATCTCGGCGGCGTGCTGAAACTCTGCCAGGACCGTCGCGGCATCCAGAAAGAGCTTACCTATGCTGGTGCACGCGCGATGGTGAAGTACGAGCTTCCGCTGAACGAGGTGGTATTCGATTTCTATGACCGCCTGAAATCGATTTCCAAGGGCTATGCCAGCTTCGACTACGAGATCATCGGCCACCGGGCCGAAAACCTCGTGAAGATGAGCATCCTTGTTAACGAAGAGCCCGTCGACGCCCTTGCCATGCTCGTCCACCGAGACCGAGCCGAGGGCAGGGGCCGCCAGATGTGCGAGCGGTTGAAAGACCTTATCCCCCGCCAGATGTTCAAGATCCCGATCCAGGCCGCCATCGGTTCGAAGGTCATTGCCCGGGAGACGCTTTCGGCCATGCGGAAAGACGTCACCGCGAAATGCTATGGCGGCGACGCCACGCGTAAACGTAAGCTTCTGGAGAAGCAAAAGGCGGGCAAGAAACGCATGCGTCAGTTTGGGCGGGTTGAAATTCCGCAGGAGGCGTTCGTGGCGGCATTGAGGATGGACGGGGACTGACGCCAGCGCCTTACCGGTTGCAATTTGAATAGCTTATCTCGGCTTTGCTGGATAAACTGCTGCGATTAGATAGCCGATCGGGGAGGGGAGGGCATATTGCGCCGCATCGTATTGATTTCAGTCGTCGTCTTGTTCGCTGCCATCGGCTATAGGGTGCTTTCACGAGTTATTCCGGCCTCCGGTGCATTCACAGACTTTGAGAGCGTTGCCGTCGATCAATGTCAGCGCGTGGACGTCGCGCCCGGTCCGGAGGACATCGAAATTGACCATGAGACAGGTATCGCCTTCATATCTGCCGCGCAGAGGCGTAACCCTGAGCGTCGCGAACGCGGCGGTATTTACAGCCTCGATCTCAACATCCCCGAGGCGCGCCCGATAAATCTGCTTGGCGATGTGCCTGCCGATTTTTCCCCCCACGGCCTCAGCCTTTGGAAAGGTGAAGACGGCACGCGACGACTGTTCGTGATTAATCATCCAGTCGGGGCTGAGACAGTGGAAATTTTCGATATCGGTACGGACGGGATGCTCATCCATCAGGAAAGTGTCTCGTTCGATGACATGTATTCGCCAAATGATGTCGTGGCGGTGGGGCCACGCCAGTTCTATGTCTCGAATGATAGGCGCTACCGAGACGGCCTCGGCCAGATGCTGGAGCTTTATCTCGGTCTACCGCTCGCCGACGTTGCTTATTTTGACGGGGACACTGGTCGCAAGGTCGTTGACGGTTTCAGCTATGCCAATGGAATCAACGCCTCTGCTGACGGGAATACGCTTTATGTGGCAGAAGTGATTGGTCGCAAGATCAATGTTTTTGATCGCGATGCTCCCACGGGTGAGCTCTCAAACCGGCGGCGTTTCAAGGCCGGGACGGCTCCGGACAATATCGATATAGGTACGGACGGAAACCTCTATGTTGGCAGTCACCCGAACCTGCTTGCGTTCGTGAAACATGCCGAAAATGCTAACGAGAATTCCCCGTCACAAGTTATACGAATGAACCGGGAGACCGGCGAGGTGGAGACGGTGTTCATGGCTATTGACGGCGAAATCAATGGCTCCGCCACGGGGCCTTACTGGAATGGACAGATGCTTGTCGGCGGCGTGTTTGATAGCCACATTATGCGGTGCACGGACATTTCGCCCGCAGGGAATTCCTGACGGTGCGCTCATTCAAACCGCATCGGAGAAACCTGCTCTCCAGGCCCTCCGTCTGCAGCCTACTTCGATAGTGTTTCGGGAAGGTCATGGCTCGGATCATTCTTTTCAATAAGCCGTTTGACGTGCTTTCTCAGTTTACGGATGAAAAACATGATGGTGCATCGCGGCAGACCCTGTCCGACTTCATAGATGTCCCAGGCGTTTATCCGGCTGGCCGACTGGACAAGGATTCCGAAGGGCTACTGCTACTGACCGACGATGGAAAATTGCAGGCGCGTATTTCCAATCCGAAGCACAAGATGCCCAAAACCTACTGGGCCCAGGTTGAGGGTGAGCCCGATGACGCCGCGCTTGATCGATTGCGCAACGGGATTGTCCTTAAGGATGGCCCCACAAAGCCAGCGATCATCGAGCGCATGGATAAACCCTCTTGCCTGTGGCCTCGACTTCCGCCCATTCGTGTGCGGAAGTCAGTGCCCGACACGTGGATCAGGATGACGATCCAGGAGGGACGCAACCGTCAGGTTCGCCGCATGACGGCCGCAGTGGGGTATCCAACCCTCAGGCTCATTCGGCACTCGATAGGGAAGTGGTCGCTGGATGGCATTTCCACTGGAGTGTGGCGGCACGCATAGAAAACGCCCGGCGTGTTGAAACGCCGGGCGCAATTTAAGTAATACGAAAAGGACGGAAACTAGCCACCGATTTCAGTCACGGTACCATTCTGGATCCGGATCCGCTGGCCGTTGAACTTACGAAGCGTAATGCCGTCGAACTCTTCATTGTACGTCACGCTGTAGTCTGCGAGAAGCGCGATACCGACGGCTTCGCCGATAACATTGCCTTCACCGTCAGACCGCCAGTGCATACCGGCTGCGTCTCGAGCGTGGGTCACGTTTGCGACCAACTTGTTGAGTTCGCCACCGAGCGTCAGCGGTGCACCGCCCCAAGGCACAAGCTCGGTTCCATTGCGGTTGGCCTGCATCGGATTCGGGATCACAAAGTCTTCGTTGACGAAGCCTTTCAGAACCGTAGCGCCAGCCGCGACGAAAGCGGAGTGTCCACCTGGATAGGCTGGGTGTGCGGGAGATCCTTCGGGGAAGCCCATTGGCAGAAGGCCGTTTGCACTGGTGTCTGAACTGTCTGTGCCGTTCACGCGACGGCTTTCGTTTGCTGCCATGCGGAACACACGTGAATCCATCAGGCGATCGCCGAGACCGTAATCACGGACCCCGCGAGCCTGAACATTCAGACGTCCGCCATAAACCTCTGGGCGAGCACGGCGATGGTTCAGCCATTTCTGGTACCAGGCACCGGTGAGTGCCTGACGAGGCGCGTGTACGGTTAGCTGTGATATATCAGGCAGGCCGAAGGTCACAAAGCCTTCCTGAGTTGAGCTATTCACCCGATTATATGGCAGGGTCGATTCAAAGGCATCATCGGTTCCAAATCCGAAGATCACAGACAGCGCATGAAGCGGTGACTGTAGCGGGAAGTCGCGATGCACCCACTCGGAAAGATCCCGCATCTTGCTGATGAACCGGACGCGATCTGTGAAGACCGATGCGTTTCCTCCTGGCGCACGTGCGTTTGGTGCGAAGCCGCGCTGGATTGCCAGCCACTCTGGGAACTCCGTCATGAACTGATTTGCACCACCCCGCTCGAGGCGTGGATAGCGCTGCTCGACCTGCAGCTGGCCAATCTGGAATGGCAGTACAAGGAATTGGCTCACAAATGGGCCCACATCCGTTCCTAGCGGGCGTAGTCCTTGTGTCGGAAGACCGCCGCGGCCAAAATTCCCCGGGGTTACAACGCCGCCATCCGTTGGAACGGCATCTGCAATTGCCGGGAAAGTATTTAGCGAATCTACGACGCGTTGGATTTTGTTGTTCGTGTCATACTCAATGAACGGAACATCCCGCGTTACCGAGTAACCGTAGAGTTCAGCCATTTCTGCTTCGGTGATGTCTCCATCGAACGCCGGCGCAGGATTGATGCGATTGGCGTTTCCATCAAGGCCTGACAGCTCGAACGCATATGCGCCCTGCGGGCTGACGAGTCGCTGGCGAAGAGGATCATTCTCCCGGCCGACCAGAATATTCTCGAAGTCTGCATCGTCTCGGCTGGCAAGCGCCGTCACGAAAGACATGTAAGAGGCCTCTGTTACCTCGCCACGAGAGTTATGCTTCAGCGTTTTGGAGAAGTTTCCTATGAAATCAGGCAGGCGCACTTCGTCATTGTTCACCGGTTGCGGCGAGCGAGGAGCATCCCTGCGGTTATCATTTGCGCGTTGACGGCGTAATTGGGCGGCGTCCTGTGCTCTGCTTCTAGGGTCTTGGGCAAGTGACTGGCCAAGCGAAACCGAGGCTGAAGCCGGCGGGGCTAGCGTCGCTCCTGCGGCTGCAAGCGTTGTTGCAACCGTCGCCCCGCGAAGTATGTCGCGTCGCGAGATCGCTATGCCAGAGTCCTGCTTAGTCTCTGGCAATTCTGTTTTAGACATAGGTCCTCCTGCTCCGTCATTCGGACGGAGATTGTTAAGTATACTGAGTATTAGCCCCCCTCAGGGTATACTAGTAAATCGATGCCGATATTACCCAATCGGCTCGGTGGATAAGCCATTTGGAAATGGCTGTATCAAATTAATAAAAAATAATCTGCGTGCGGAGGTCAACTCCCCAAAAATTGGGAGTGAACTTATTGCTGACTTGATTCTTGCTGATCGAATGATGTGTGCACTGTATAAATGGCCCTAACGCTGGCAGTTGCTGCAGAAGAACGTTGATCGCCCAGATTGGACAACTCTCTGTATTTTTCCGCCGCAATTCCTGCAAGCGTAGCCCTCTCGGTCGTAGACGGCGAACCTGTGCTGGAAATATCCTAGGTCTCCGCTAGCGCTTGCAAAGTCGGAAATCGATGAACCGCCTGCTTCGATGGCCTCGGCGATGACGGAGTTGATTGCAGGGACGAGGCGCTCACTACGTTTTCCTGGGATTGTTGAAGCCCGCCTGCGGGGAGAGATTTTTGAGCGATAGAGCGCTTCGCAGACATAAATGTTGCCGAGGCCCGCGACAATTGACTGATCCAAGAGTGCGCTCTTTATGGGTGTCTGCTTGCCTGAAAGGGCGTCATTCAAATAGTCAGCATTAAAACTATTGCTCAGAGGTTCTGGGCCGAGAGATACTAGCCGTGGATATTTTTCAAACGATTCTACCGGCCATAATTCCATAAATCCGAAGCGACGGGGGTCATTGTACGTGATCGTCGTATCATCTTCGACCGACAGGACGACGTGGTCGTGTTTCGGGTCGCAGCCGGTCTCATATCTGAACTCCGCTGTCTTGCCAGCGTTCACGGTGAATCGCCCCGTCATGCCGAGGTGCATAACCAGCATTTCGCCGGAGGACAGAGTCGCGGTCAGGAATTTTGCCTTCCGTCCCAAGTGGGTGATTGTTTTGCCTTCAAGGCGTTCCGCGAAGCGCTCTGGGAATGGAAATCTGAGATCTGCGCGACGTACATCCGCGCGTATTATCCGCCTGCCTTCCATGGCGGGCGCGAGTCCTCGACGAACGGTTTCAACTTCAGGCAACTCAGGCATTAGTAGATTATAGGTCGCCGTTTACTGATGTCTGCAGCCGGGCTGCGTGTTCACCCAAAGCTGAATTCGCGATCTAGGCGACTGTTGCCATGTCGCGCAGGGCATCGAGCGCGAGTGCTGGTTCGAGACGTCTCGTATAATCACGATTTACGTCCGCGAGTTTGATGATGCCGTCAGAGCCGACAACGAATGTTGCCGGGATCGGCAGGGTCCAACCGCTTCCTGCGTTCAGCTGTGGCAGGTCCATACCGAATTGACCGTAGAGATTCTGCAATTCCGGTGGAAGTTCGAATACGATGCCGAGGCTTCGAGCGAAGGCGTTTCCGTCGTCGCTGAGCACGGGAAAAGTCAGTTCGTTTTTCTCCGCAGTGCTGAGCGAGTTATCCGGCTTCTCGGGCGATACGGCGACGAGCTCGCCGCCAAGTCTGTGGATGTCGCTCAATTGATCCTGATAGGCCTTGAGTTCAAGATTACAGTAAGGGCACCATCCGCCGCGGTAGAAGTTGATGATCAGCGGGCCTTTTTCGACGAGACTGGCGATGTTGACTGGATTTCCAGTCGCATCGGTAAGGGCCGCTTCGGGCAGACGATCGCCCGCTCCAAGTGCTCTGTCGCCGACGCCCTGTGCTTCCAGATCGTCGGCAGCCTTTCTCATGATTGCCATAACTTCTGGTGGGAATCGTTTGGCAGAGCCTGCAGCCATTTGTTCGAGTTCAGCAGCGAGTGACATGGGCAGATCCTTTCGAGTCTCTTGCGCACTTAATGGGCGACCCATGTGACAGGGCGCAAATCACTTTCGTGTGCCCGCCAGAGACGTGGAGCTCAGAGGAAGGCGGCGATTTCGTCTAGGGGTTTTTTCTTGAGCGCATGGTTTGGCACCATTGCATCGTCCGCCGGGTAACCGGCCACGAGAATAAGGAACGGCTTCTCGATTTTTGGGCGGCCGCAGAGGTCATTAAGAAAGCTCATCGGATTCGGCGTGTGAACCAGAGTTGCGAGGCCAGCGTTCTGACAAGCCGCAATGAGGATGCCTGTCGCGATGCCGACACTCTCATGGATGTAGTAGTTCTTCTTGTCCTCGCCGGACGTCACGCCGCCCCGGCGTTGGGCGAAGATGCAGATTAGCCATGGGGCAATCTCTATATAAGGCTTGTTTGCGTCGGTGCCGATGGGGGAGAGGGCGTCGAGCCACTCGTCCGACGCTCGCCCGGAATAAAACGCTCGTTCTTCTTCCTCGGCCGCCGAGCGGATCTTCTGCTTCGCGTCCTTTGACCCGACACAGGCAAAGAACCACGGTTGGTGGTTGGCGCCAGACGGCGCTGTCCCCGCTGCCGAAACACAGGCTTCAATCACGCTCTGGTCTACCGCTCGGTCGGAGAAGGCGCGCACGGATCGCCGCTTCGCCATATTCTCGTGAAAGTCACGGGCGCGTGCCTGCATTTCCTCAAGGGGGCGCTCGGTCCAACTCGAAAGGGCAACGTGGGTGTCTTCAGATGTTTTCATCGCCTACCTGCGTCAGCTCCAATGACGTGAGCCCGTCGCTTCCATTTCTTCAACGTATCTTCATTAGCGGTTCTGACAGCCGCAAAATAGTGGGTCTCGACAGGTTTGATGCCCACAAACTCCAATACCTTCTTTTTCACATGGCGGCGGGCGGGCGACTGGCTTGTCAGCCAGTCGAACCAGCTTGGCGTATCCGCTGTCATGAATACATCGGCAGACCGCCCTTTCAGGAGTCGATCCCAGAAGGGATCATTATCATGATACTTGAACCCGAAGCCCGGCAATAAGGCACGGTCAAGCGCGCCTTTCATCTTGGCTGGCATGGACCCCCACCACATCGGATAGAACCAGGCCACATGGTCAGCCCAGACCATATTATCTTGCCAGATTTCGAGATCGTTTTCGAGCGGCTGAATGGTATTGTAGCCATCGGCGAGGTTCGGGTCGAACTCCATATCGTTGATATTCATGCGCCGGATTTCTGCGCCTTGCTCACGCGCGCCACGCTCATAGGCGTCGGCCATCATATGCGACACGCTCGTCTCTGCTGGGTGCCCAACCCAGCTGAAAATCTTTGCTGACATGGTGAATTGTACTCCGCGATCCCTGTAAAGCGATGTTTCATATAGGGCTTTGTAAGTCAAAGTCCGCTCTTGGGCGACGACGGCGTTTCATCGTAGGGTCGAGATCAGCCTATTCGGGGAGAGCCACGATGGACGAAAATCAAGCTGCCCCCTGGCCATTTGATCCGGCGAAGCTGAAGCGGCGGCCAATGCTCACGATTGGTCTGGGGGTGCTGGCCGGGCTTATTGCGTTGGTCCTGTTTATCGGTCTTCGTCAGCCGAGCCATGACCGGGATTGGCGACCGGAAATTTCGATCATGCCGCAGGTCGAGCAATCGGGATCGATCTTCACCATCGACCAGATACGCGACTGGACGTACTCCGAAGATGCCCCGATATCCTTCGATTATCACAGCGGCACCTATGACGTTTCCCAGCTTGAAGGCACATGGCTGATGGTGGAGCCCTTCGGCGGGACCGACGCTATCGCCCACACGCTCGTCATTTTCGAGTTTTCTGATGACCGCCTTCTCGGGCTCACCATTGAAGCGCGGAAAGAAGAAGGGGAGATTTACTCGGCTTTCAAGGGCGCGCTCAACAATTTCGAGCTTGTTTATCTCTGGGGAGAGCCACGGGACCTGCTCACCCGCCGGGCACGCTACCTGAAGCACGAGATTTTTCTCTACCCGCTAGACTTAAGCGCATCGGATCGCCGGGCCTTTTTCGGTGCGCTCGTGAACAAGACGAACAGCCTTTATGAGACGCCGCGCTTCTACAATACGCTCTTCTCGAATTGCACGAACGAGCTGGCGAAGACTGCCGGGCTCGACTGGAACAGTGCCTTCATCCTGACCGGCTACTCACCGCAACATCTGTGGCGCGAAGGTGTTGTGCCGGGCAGGGCGGATGGCACACCTTTCGAGGACATTCGGGCCCGCGCCGACATGGCTGAGACGCTGAAGGCTTTGCCGGATCAATCTAGATTCGCGTTCAACACAGCCTTACTGGCTGTATTGAAGGAGCGGTTTAATGGCGTTCAATCCTAGAGATTTTGCAATCTTCTAGCCCTCGGCTTCGTCCACCGAGTGCGACTGAAGTTGCACATAATTCTCGATGCCCATCTTATCGATCAGATCGAGTTGAGTTTCGAGATAATCGATATGCTCTTCCTCGCTCTGCAGAATCTTCGCAAACAGATCACGGCTGACAAAGTCTTTCAGTTCCTCTGACTTTGCCACGGCGTTCTGATACATCGGATGAGCTTCCAGTTCGAGAGCGAGGTCTGCCTCGACGATCTCTTTCACGTTCTCGCCGATCTTAAGCTTGTCGAGCTTCTGTAGATTGGGAAGGCCGCCGAGGAACAGGATCCGCTCGATCAACCAATCGGCGTGCTCCATTTCTTCAATGGATTCCTTGT
Organism: Pseudomonadota bacterium; assembly: GCA_039028055.1. Taxonomy (GTDB): domain Bacteria; phylum Pseudomonadota; class Alphaproteobacteria; order Caulobacterales; family Hyphomonadaceae; genus CALLCD01. The sequence goes on from JBCCIW010000017.1 coordinate 17,436, forward strand.
ATTCTTTTTCACCGAGTTTGGTGACGCCCCAGTCTTTCAACATGCGGGCATGCAGGAAGTATTGGTTGATGGCTGTCAGTTCTTTCTTCAGGGCATCATTCAGCAACGCGATGATCTCTGGATTGCCTTTCATAGGAAACTCCCATTCCGGTGTATAACGTGGGACCGGAAATAGAGGTTGGAATTAGAAAAACAACACCATTTCAAACTAAAAAGTTCAATAAAAACAAATTGCTATGATAGTGAGAGGCAGTCTCAGGGAAAGTGCAATTCAGTCGCGCTTATTCGGCAGCAATAAGTACTTTACTTTCAATGTGTTGGTCCATTTCAGAGGCGATAAAATCGCCCATATCGCACTTGCAAGTACCACAGTTAAATTTGCAGCCATTTTTTGCCAGAACTTCGCGCGGACTGCGTGCTCCAGCTTCGATCGCTTGCCGTGCGCGTCGTTCATTGATGTTATTGCAAATGCAAATGATCATGCGATCCATTTGCATGGCGCTGCGAATGAATGTCAAGTGCTGCGCTGTCGCAAATATGGGTAACTTGCCTCGCTGTTCAGCTTGACCTCTTATCAGGTGCCCCCTAGGCCAGCGCTCTAATCAACGGAGCCTGAGATGTCTGACCTCCCAACCCTCGCCCAATCTGCGAAAGCCTGGCCTTTCGAACAGGCGCGCGCGATCCTGAAGCGCCGCGAGCAGATGGAGAAGGCAGGGAAGCCGGCGGATGGGCCGGTGGTCTTCGAGACGGGTTACGGTCCGTCGGGGCTTCCCCATATTGGTACGTTTGGTGAAGTGGTTCGCACGACGATGGTGCGCAATGCGTTCCGTGCGCTGACGGACGATAAGATCTCGACACGGCTCATCTGTGTCTCCGATGATATGGACGGCATGCGCAAAGTACCGCCGACGGTTCCGAACCCGGAGAGTCTTGAGCCTCACCTCCAGAAGCCGTTGACGGATGTGCCAGACCCTTTCGGCACCCATGAGAGCTACGGCCATCATATGAATGCGCGGCTCTGCGCATTCCTCGACGGTTTCGGCTTTGAATATGAGTTCGCGTCAGCGACCGACTTCTACAAGAATGGCACCTATGATCCGATGCTCATCCGCGCCGCGGAAAAATATCAGGACATTATGGATGTGATGCTGCCGACGCTCGGGGAAGAGCGCCGGGCGACCTATTCACCGTTTCTGCCAATCTCACCGACGTCCGGCCGTGTCCTCTACGTCCCGATGAAAAGTGTCGACGCGTCTACCGGCGAAATCACCTTCGAGGATGAAGACGGGACCGACATTACGATTCCGGTCACCGGCGGTGCGTGTAAGCTTCAATGGAAGCCGGACTTTGGCATGCGCTGGGCTGCCCTCGGCGTCGATTTTGAAATGTTCGGCAAGGACCACCAGGACAATGCGCCGATCTATTCGAAGATCTGCAAGATCCTCGGGGCGCGCCCGCCGCAGCAATATGTCTACGAGCTCTTCCTCGATGAAAAAGGCGAGAAGATTTCGAAGTCTAAAGGGAACGGTATCGCCGTCGATGAGTGGCTCGCCTATGCGCCGCCGGAAAGCCTGTCGCTCTTCCAGTTTCAGAAGCCCCGCGCGGCGAAGAAGCTCTATTTCGATGTCATCCCAAAGGCGGTAGATGAGTATCTGACCTTCCTCGACAAGTTTCATAGTGAAGAACCTGCCCGACAGGTCGAAAATCCGGTTTGGCACATCCATAACGGCCAGCCGCCGCAATGGGGATCGCCCGTTTCTTTCGCGTTGTTGCTGAACCTGGTGGGGGTTGCCAACCCAGAGGACAAGTCGCTGCTCTGGGGCTTCATCTCCCGCTATGTGCCGGAAGCTTCGCCTGACACTCATCCGCTGCTCGACCAGCTCGCAGGCTACGCCATCCGATACTACGAAGACTTCGTGAAGCCCGCCAAAGTCTATCGCGCGGCGGATGAACAGGAACGCGCCGCGATGGAGGACCTTGCCGGGCGACTGGAAACCTATGACGGCGAGGTGGAAGGGGAGGCCATCCAGACGCTTATCTTCTCCGTCGGCAAGGACCATGAATTCGGGAACCTGCGCGACTGGTTTAAAGCGATCTATGAAGTGCTTCTCGGCCAGTCACAGGGACCGCGTTTCGGTAGCTTCGTTGCCCTCTATGGTGTGCCGGAAACTACGAAGCTGATCCGCGATGCCTTGGCACGAGCGGATTGAGGGCGCATGATTAGTTCGGTTGGAGGCATACCATGATTAAGATTATCGTTCGGTCGCTCGGGGTTCTTCTTGTCGGGCTCATTATCCTTGTGTTTGCCCTTCAGAGTTCCACGAGCTGGTCAGTGGGAGAGGTGGCACGCACGCCAGAGACTCGCTTTGAGAGCCTTCCGGACTACGACTTCGCGCCAAACTACACGGAAGTGCTCGGCTATCGCATGCACTATGTCGATGAAGGGCCGCGTGACGGTGAGGTCATTCTTCTCCTGCATGGCCAGCCGAGCTGGTCCTACCTCTACCGCCACATGATCCCGCCCCTTGCCGAGGCGGGTTACCGCGTGATCGCGCCGGACCTTGTGGGCTTCGGTAAATCGGACAAGCCGCTCGAACAATCTGACTATTCCTACCAGATGCATATCGACATCATGGAGGCGTTCGTTTCCCAGCTCGATCTTGAGGGCATCACGCTTTTCGCTCAGGACTGGGGCGGCCTAATTGGGCTCCGCATCATTCCGGAAGATTCCGATCGCTATGCCCGCGTTATGATCTCGAATACCGGCCTCCCGGGTGCTGGCGGTATTGGCGGCTGGGTCGGCTATCCTCTTTTCCGTATCGGTGTCTGGCGGAAGGGCGAGGTGCAGGCGCTCGATGTCGAAGGCGGCGAACTTGATTTTCTCGATTGGGTCGCATTCGCGAAAACGACAGATAATTTTGATATGAAAACGCTGTTCCAGTCCGCAACGTATCGCGACTTGTCCGATGAGGAGCTCGCCGGTTATCAGGCCCCGTTTGCAGATGAAAGTCATATGGCGGGTGCAAGGGTGTTTCCTTATCTCGTGGCCAGCCAGTTGCGCCAGAACCAGCGTGCCATGAACAGGTTCTGGGCCGAGTGGGACAAGCCATTCCTAACAGCATTCGGAGACAGTGATCCCGTTACCGCGGGCGGTGATGTCATCTGGCAGGAAACGGTGCCGGGTGCTGCAGGCCAGCGCCATGTTACGGTAGAAAACGCCTCCCACTTCATACAGGATGATCAGCCAGAAGAACTCGTCCGGCTATTGCGCGACTTTATTGAGCAGAATCCATAAGGTCTTTCAATTGCGCACAATGGTCACCGCTGAAAGCGTCACTATCAGTTGTTCCTCGCTACGATTAATCGCTCTACCGAAAAGGAGCAAAGATAATGCCGTCTAACGAGCAGTTGATGAAGCGAATAAATGAACTGTCCGAGGAGATAAAAGAGCTTCGCAATGATTTTCGCGCTAGGAACCGCCATCTACATGGACGGACATGGGACCTTGTCAGAAATAATCCAGCGCGCGTAGATCCTGTGTCAGCAAAATTGCTGATGCAAATCTATCGGGAACAAGCGGCTAAGGGGGAAATACACCAATTCGGCGATGTGGCGTATTCAAACTTCTCTCAGTTCGGCGAAGACGGCGTACTTGAATATATATTCGAGCTTATCGGGACAACAAATAAACTCGTTGTTGAAATGTGTTGCGGACAGGCGACGGAGTGCAATGCGACAAATTTGATAATCAATCATAATTGGTTCGGGCTCCTATTTGACGGAGATGAGAAGAATATCTCGAATGGAAAAGTATTCTTCAACAATGCTGTAACGTCATTTCGTCATCCTAAACTGGTGAATGAGTGGATCACCCGATCAAATATAAACGAGCTAATAGCGTCTCATGGATTCTCGGGTGAAATTGATCTGTTCTCATTGGATATTGATGGAAATGATTACTGGCTTTTAAATGCGCTCAGCGTCATTAGCCCACGTGTAATTATACTCGAGGCGCAAATGATGTTGGGACCTGATCGCGAATATACTGTGCCTTATGATGATAATTTTGTGGTTGGCACCCATGAGTTCGACGGACGGGAAATTCGGATGTATTCGGGCGCATCCGTTCGAGCATATGTCAATCTATGCAAGAGAAAAGGCTACCGGCTGGTTGGGCACATTGGTGGAATATCACCAAATATTATATTTATTAGGAACGGAGTAGGCGAAGCTTATTTTCCGGAAATTGCGGTCGAGGATGTGTTCGCCGCGCAAAGCGAAAGCGTCTCAGACCATTACGATCGTGTTTGTGAAACCTCATTCGAGAACTTCGAATGGGTCGATTTAACTGAGAACAAGTAATCTGGTAAGTGCACTTCTCCCCATTTGCTTTCTGCATTGCGAGGCGTTGAAAAGATTATTTCAGTATACGTGTTTGAATATCATGTCTGCGAACTTTTGCTCCTGTCTTTGTCGGGGTGCAATTATTCAGTTCAGATGAGGTGCTCGGTATTATTGAACATGTGTCGGGCCTGAGCTAGAAAATCATGGGTCTTGATATCCGTTTTGGATTGAATGACGTATCGAGAGGTATAAACATGCGCCGACTTCTGATCGCTTTGTCACTGGCAGGTTTTGCAACCACTGCCCATGCTGATCCCTCGGACGTCGCGGGGTTCTGGTTGACCCAGTCTGAAGGCGCGATTGTGGAAATCGCCGATTGTGGAGATACGACGCCCTGCGGGACCGTCGTCTGGTACGATCGGGAGACTGCAACTGCGCACACCGACATAAACAATCCGGATCCAGCGCTTCAGGACCGTCCCATCGTCGGAATGGAAATGTTGTCGGGGTTTCGGCGCCGAGGCGAGCGCTGGCGTCGCGGCACGATCTACAATGCTGAAGACGGTAAGACCTACGGTTCGGGCATCAACATCCGCGACGATGGGAACCTGACCGTGAAGGGGTGTATAGGGCCCCTCTGCCAGACCCAGATATGGACGCCGATCGCTGCAGATGATCCGCGGCTTGCCGAGGATTTCGCAAGCTGATCTCGGCTTGCTCGGCTGCTAGACACGAAAAATCCGATAATCTGCATGGCTAAGCTAGCGGATTTGTCCCACTAATTTCTAAATCGGCTTGCGTGCTCGCGCGCTTGCCCCTGCAGGAAAGGACAAACCGTGACCGATCAGCTGAACAAGATTACCGAGCACCAGTGCGACCAACCCCCGGCAACGTATGATGATCTCAGCGTGTTGATGCTGAATTGCACGCTGACCCGATCCCCAAATCTCTCCCACACTGAAGGGCTCCTGAAAATTGCCGAGGGAATTTACAAGGCAAACGGTGTGAAGACTGAAATCCTGCGCCCGGTGGACTATTATATCCCGGCCGGTCTCGATCTCGATTACGCTGGCGTTGACGGATACGAGAAGGATGACTGGCCCGGTATCCAGGCGAAGATTGATGCTTGCGACATTCTAATCATCGGCACGTCTGTCTGGCTCGGGGAGAAAAGCTCCGTATGCAACCGCGTGCTCGAGCGGATGTATGGCTACACCCACAAATTCAACGATCGCGGCCAGTACCGTGACTATGGCAAGACCGGTGGTGTGCTGATCACTGGGAATGAGGACGGCGTGAAGCACTGCGCCATGAACGTCCTCTTCTCACTTTCACACATTGGCTACACGGTGCCGCCCCAGGCCGATGCCGGCTGGATGGGGGAGGCGGGACCTGGTCCGTCCTACATGGATCCGGGTTCCGGTGGTCCGGAGAACGACTTCACGAACCGCAACACCACCTTCCTGGTCTGGAACACGCTTCATGTGGCGCGGTGGCTGAAAGATCAGGGCGGCTTTCCAGCCCATGGTAACCAGCCGGAAGTCTGGGATGCCGGGTGCAAGACGGACTTCCACAGCCCGGAGCACAAGCGATGAAGCACATCTGGGGGCGGCGACCGTTCCCTAGAGGCTAAGGGTGATCTTTCCGAAGTGCTGCTGGCTTGCCTGGTGCGCGAACGCGTCAGCGATCTTGTCGAGGGGAAAATCCTGATCAAGCACCGGCGTGATCTGGCTCGCTTCGATAGCGGCGATCATGTCTTCCTGGTGCTCACGCGATCCGACGGTAATGCCGGACATGGTGAGGTTCTTCGAGAAGAAGGCTGCGGTTGGCACCTCGCCCGACACGCCGGTGAGCACGCCGATCAGGGAGATGTGCCCGCCGACGCGGCACGCCTGAATCGACTCAGCCATGGTGCCCGGTCCACCAATCTCGACGACTTCATCGACACCTCGCCCGCCTGTCAGTTCGAAGGCGGCTCGTCCCCACTGCGGCGTTTCCTTGTAGTTGATCACATGATCGGCCCCAAGCGATGTCATACGCGCCAGCTTTTCGTCTGAAGACGAGGTCGAGATGACACGCGCGCCTGCGGCCTTGGCGAACTGCAGGCCGAATACGGAGACCCCGCCAGTGCCTTGGGTGAGGACCCAGTCACCCGGCTTCACGCTGCCTTCGACAAACATGCCGCGCCAGGCGGTGAGGGCGGCGCAGGGCAGCGTCGCCGCTTCGGTGAAGGAGTATCCTTCAGGCATGCGTGTGAAGGCCGTTTCGGGCATGGCGACCAACTCGGCTGCAAACCCGTCCGCACCATCGCCCGGCACGCCGCCGAAGCCTGCACCATCAATCGCGCCCTTCTGCCAGTCCGGGAAGAACAGGCTCAGGGCATGGTCGCCCGGTTTGAACCGTGTGACGCCATCGCCGACCGAGACAACTTCGCCCGCGCCGTCCGACATCGGAATGCGGCCGTCATCGGTCGGGATACCGCCCATGACCACCACGAAGTCATGGTAGTTCAGCGACGACGCTTTAACACGTACGAGAATCTCTCCCGGTCCCGGGGTTGGATCGGCGCGTTCTTCTATGATGAGATTGCCGGGGCCCCCCGGTTTTTTGACCGCTGCGACTTTCATGTGCTGACCTCACTTTGTATTTCTTGAGACATCTCGGTGATCGACGCCGGGGAAGTCAATCTCTCGCCACCACAGAGTTTTTAGCCCTGATTTGACACCGCGATCCTGCGGGACTTAACAGGTCGCACCTGGCTCCATTCGAAAAGGACTGTCGGCATGCCTCAGCAACCTACTACCGGTGCTTTCGCCATTGTTCCCAGCAACGACCTGCAGGCCGCCATACCATTCTGGGCGCAGCTCGGCTTCAAGCGCGACGGTGGAGCGGGCAATTACGTCATCATGCGGGGCTGGGACTGCGAAGTGCATCTGACCCAGGCAGGTGAAGGCCCGTGGCGCGTGCCGGAAGAGAATAACCCCTTCGGTGTCTTCATTCGCACGCCCCATGTGCACGAGATTGCCGCCCGTGCCGACGACCGGGTCATTCGCCCCGGCGGTATTCTGAGGCACCGGGAGTGGGGGCTGTACGAAGTTGGCATCAACGCACCGGACGGGCTTCTGGTCCGAGTCGGCTGGCCGTCGGATCTGATCAAAGACGCCTAGGGTTATGGTTCGACACAACAGCCCCGGCTGCGCGGCCTAAAAAGCCCGGTTTGTAATCGCTTTTGGTGGGCAGTCGGACACCGGTTTCGATGATCAGTGCATGCTCAGCTTGCAAGATGCATGACGCTCCCGCAGGGTGCTCACCA
>JBCCIW010000018.1:0-25055 GCA_039028055.1 Pseudomonadota bacterium
GATACCCGTCGACTCATTCGGGAATATGACTTCGTCTCCGCGAACATAAGCAGCGGCAGTAATCCCCTCTGGCAAGTCGTCATACCCCAATGCGTTACCAATCAAGGTTGAACTGTCCAGGACAACACCTTCGACGGCTTCGGCTCTACCATCCTCGATCGAGTGCAGTTGAAGGATACGACCCCGCCGGATCTCCTGTAGAATCTGAGAGACCGTAAGAGCGCGGGGGTCGAGTACCATATCCACGCGTAGATCGTCGCTCAGCGCCGCCAGATTGATATCGTTTACGAGGGCCAGAGCGTTCGCTGCTCCGGCACGCTTCGCCAGATTGCAGATCAGAAGGTTCGACTTATCATCGCTTGTCAGCGCGACAACGAAATCGGCACCCTTGATTCCCGCCTCTTCCAGAATTTCGATGTCTAGACCGTCGCCCTGGATGACGATCGTTCGTTTCAGCTGCATGACAGCCGCCTCAGCGCGCTTTGGATCAGCCTCGACCAATCGCACGCGAATTGAAGTTTCCTTTTCTATTTTCTTTGCGAGGTAAGCGCCGATGTTCCCGCCACCAATAATGACGATGTGCCGTAGTTCTTTGGTTTGATGGGTGAAGATCTGGGTCAATTTGGCCGCTTCATCCGTCTTGACCGCAAGATAAGCGCGGTCATCGGCCTGAAGACGATCATTCGAACGTGGTGAGAAGACCACATCGCCGCGACCAATTCCCACAACTCGCGCTTCAATGTCAGGGAAAAGTCCGTCAATCTGGTCGAGCGCTGTTCCCATTAGCGGGCTGTCTCCCGCCACATCAAACCCGAGCAGCTTCAGGCGATCCCTCGCAAAACTGGCGCTGGTGAGCGCGCCAGGAGATTTAATGCGTTGCAAGATAGCGTCACCGACAGCGACCTCCGGGGAGATCACCATATCGATCGGTAACCCGCCCCTGGAAAAAAGATCGCCCGCGCTTTTCTTGAGGTACGACTGCGCGCGAACTCTGGCCACCTTCGTGGAAACGTCGAACAAGGTGTGTGCGATCTGGCAAATCACCATATTTACTTCGTCGTGAGCGGTAACAGCGATGATCATCTCGCATTCTTCAATACCCGCGGCACGAAGTGTATCCGGATACGCCGCATGACCGACGACACCGCGAACATCGAGATCTGTTGAGATTGCGTCCACCAGTTCGGGGTTCGCATCTACAATCGTAATGCTATGCTTTTCTTCTGCCAGACGTCGGGCTATGCCTTGCCCGACCCGACCGGCCCCACAAATCAGAACGCGCATGGCTTCGCTTCCTTTGCCCGGCGGGCCGAATCAGCCGCCCTGACGAACTTGGTTGGACTGTAAGCCCAGAGCCTTTAATTTTCTGTGCAGCGCTGATCGCTCCATGCCGATAAACTCTGCAGTGCGCGATATATTGCCATTAAACCTCGTAATTTGAAGGGCTAAGTACTCACGCTCGAACTGTTCCCTCGCGTCCCGGAGTGACAGACCGACCAATTCTGCGGAGCCGGCGGAGTTACCCGTTCTCGCAAGCGCGTCCCTTTCTTTGGGCAATTCATCGACACTTACCGGCCGGGGATTGTCCGACGGAGACAAAATCATGATGCGCTCAACGATGTTTCTGAGTTGCCGAATATTTCCGGGCCACTCCATAGATTGGAGGAAAGCTGTGGCTTCACCAGAAAACGGCCGAGGCTGTAAACCAGACGATTCGCCTATGTTTCTGGAAAAGTAGTCGACCAGCTCTGGAATATCGGCGCGTCTTTGTGCAAGGGATGGGACCTGCAGCGGGACAACGTTTAGCCGGTAGTAAAGGTCTTCGCGAAAGCGCCCGGCCTCTATTTCCCTTTCAAGGTCTTTCGTTGTCGCTGAGATAACGCGCACATCCACAACAACATCCGACTGCCCGCCAACGCGCTGAAATCTCTGATCCGTAAGCACACGAAGGATCTTGTTCTGAGTGCCGCGCGGCATGTCCGCGATTTCATCGAGCAGAAGCGTGCCCCCGTGTGCTTTTTCAAACAGACCGATGCGCTTCGGTGTTCCATCTGCCGTTTCCTCACCAAAAAGCGCATGTTCCATCTTATCCGGAGATATACTGGCGGCGTTCACCGCTAAAAATGGACCGTCAGCTCGAGCCGATCGCTCATGGATCAATTTGGCCGCAAGCTCCTTGCCCACACCCGCCGGACCAGTGATCAAAACCCTCGAATTCGTCGGTGCGACCTTTTCTATCGAGTTGCGCAACGCTTGAGCGGGCGGGCTCGAGCCTACCCACTGTTCGTTGAGGCCCGCTTTCGATTTCAAAGTAGCATTTTCCCTCTTCAGCCGGGTCGCCTCCAGGGCTCGCTCAATGAGAAGGATCAGTTTGTCGCTCTTGAACGGCTTCTCTATGAAGTCATAAGCGCCCCTGCGAATAGCTGCGACGGCTGTTTCTATGTTTCCATGCCCGCTGATGACAATTACTGGAAGAAGCGGATCTACTGTTTTCAAATACTGGAGGACGGCCAGCCCATCCATTCCACTTCCCTGAAGCCACACATCTAGAATAACGAGCGACGGCGTACGGCTCCTCACTTCAGTGATAGCAGCTTCGGCTGTTGCAGCCATGCGGGTCTTATAGCCCTCGTCTTCCAAAACGCCGCCGATCAACTCGCGGATGTCGGGCTCATCATCTACGATCAGAATGTCGCCAGCCATTACGCAAGCTCCTTGTTGTTCGTTTTGGCATCTGCCGAGGAATCGCTCCCAGCCTCTGGGTCATTCTCCAGTATTGGAAGGGTGACGCGTACGCGCCCACCGCCAAGCCCATCAGCCCTGTCGTGCAGCGAAATAGATCCGCCATGGTCGATCATCACACGACTGACAATGGCCAGCCCAAGGCCCGAACCTCGTTCTCTCGTCGTCATGTAAGGTTCGAGCAATCGATCGCGATCCTCGACTGGAAAGCCCGGCCCATTATCTACGATTTCAATTTCAATCTTCTCACCAACCTGTTTCAGGGATACGTCAATTTGACCAGCGACTTCCTTCTCTTCCGGAGCAGACAGGATCGCTTCAGCTGCATTTTTGAGAAGATTTCCAAAAGCCTGATCCAAAAGCCGTTCATCGCCTGAGTACCATAGTTCGACTTCAGGTACCTGCACGTCGATGGAGATATCTGGAGTTACCATTCCACGGGCAAAAGCAGTTTCCTTAAGCATAGCTGAAAGATTGAATCTCTCGATCTGGGGTTTCGGCATTCGAGCAAAGTTTGAAAAGGATTCAACCATCCGGCCTATATCGGCCACTTGTCGGGTGATTGTCTCCAGACTCCGCTCGAACACATCATCCTGTTCTCCCAAGGTCTTCCCATAACGTCGGCTCAATCGCTCGGCGGCGAGTTGGATTGGCGTAAGCGGATTTTTGATCTCGTGGGCGATGCGTCGCGCTACGTCTCGCCATGCCATGTGGCGTTGGGCAGTAACAATTCTGGTTGCGTCATCAAATGTCAGGACGCAGCCGCCATCATCGTCAGCGACGCTTCGCAAACGTATGTAGCGTATGCTTCCACCAAGACTGAGCTCAAGTGATGCGTCATCCGTTCCCCCGTCACGCACCGCTTTGTGCGCATGTGGTCGGAATTCGGGAACGGCTTCATGCAGCGTTCGACCCTGAAGCTCTCCTTTGGCAATCAGGGCTTCAGCCGAAGGATTGGCAAGAACAATGTTCATGCTCGCGTCTGTGCGGATAACTCCCGCGCTGACTTCCGCCAGAAGGGTTTCCAGAAACTGCCGACGATCTTCTGATTCCGAGCGCGCTTTTTCCAGTGCTTTGCGCTGGGACCCAAGTTGAGCTGTCATCGTATTAAATGACGTCGTCAGCGCGTCGATCTCATCATCGTTTCGCGGAGGTGCGACGCGGGTCGAGAAGTCTCCGTCGCGCACCGCTTGTGCGGCGTTAGCGAGGCGGCCAATTGGTCTTGCAATCTGATTACCTGCTTCCAGACCCAACCGTCCAAAAAGAAGAACGGCTAATGCAATTATCTGCGCATAACCGATACCAAAAAAAGTCTGTAGGCGGCCGCTCACCGCCTCCGCTTGCCGATATTGCGTCAAAGCAGATTCTGCCGTCCTGAGCCGACTGAGGGTTTCTGGGTTCACTTCTGTAAGGAGATGCAGATAAAGGCCTGGCATATTGCCCAGCTTGATGGTCGCAGATACCAGACCAATGCCTTCGTATAGCGTTTGACCGACAAGGCCCTGATCAGCTTCCCCGAGCGCGCTTTCGGTTGGCGGCACGAATGCAATTGGCTGTTCGACCGTGGCCGTAAGTGCGGGCTCTCCATCTGAATTCACAATAAAGGCTGCTCTGAAACCCCAAACCAGAGATTCCAGTCCTAGAGCCTCTGCAAAGCGCGCTGAATCATTTCGTAGAGCAAGTGCAGTATCAGGATAGTCAATTACACTCGCTACGGATTGCGCACGGACCGCAATCTCTGAACTGGCAGTATCGAGCCCCTCGCGGGATAGCTCGGCAGTCTCTTCCACAATTGTGCCGATGCGAGAGCTGAACCAGGTGTCCAGTCCCCTGGTAACCGTCGCTCCGAGTACAATCGCGACAATTGTTGCAGGAAGTACGGATGATAAACCGAAAAGAAGCATGAACCGGCGAACAAGTCGGTTGCCTTCTTCGATCGTCCGATCTCTCTGGAGGTTCAGGTAACGCCGGACAAGGAGCACACCCAGAACGGCGATTAGCACAAAATTCACGCCGATCAGGGACGGCATCATCCCTGAAAATGGCCGCGTAGGATCAACGCTGAAAATCGTGTAGAATGTGAGAAAGAGTGCGATTAAAGCGGCGGCTACGAAAACAACCTGAAACAGGCTCAAATTCGACCTGGCCGCTGCTATTCCGTCAAAGTAAGGCAATATTCGCTCGCGCACTCTAATAAATGTAGCCTAAAAGCCACAGGTGCAGACTTTGGGCCACACTTTTCGTATGGTCAATTAGTCTTCTGCAAATCCCAGTGCGTTAATTTTGGCTCGCAGCGTATTCCGGTTCAGACCGAGGATGCTTGCAGCCTTCACCTTGTTTCCGGACGTTATCGATAATGCCAGCGTTATTAGAGGTCTTTCGACTTGCTCCAATACGGAATGATAAGTTCGATTTTGCTGGTCCGGATCCGCTGCCATAAGCTCCGGCATTACATAGCGCTTGAGAATTTGATCGATTTCCGGTTCCAGGCCTTCAGAGGCTGGTGCAGCCCGTGTCAAATCGTGACGCATCGCCGACTCTACGTCCCGGGCAGAAATGGTTGAATCCGGGCTCAAAGCTGATAATCTCAATATGACGTTCTCGAGTTCCCGGACATTGCCCGGCCACTCATACGCTGCCATTAAATCAAGTGCGGACGGGTCAAACCGTTTGGCAGGCAACCCCTGGTCCCTAGCTCTGACCAGGAATGCTTGCGCAAGATCTGGCAAATCTTCCCTGCGATCCCGGAGCGGCGGAAGTGCAAGTCGAACGACATTCAGCCGATAGAATAGATCACGTCGAAATGTGCCTTCTATCACCAGCGCATCAAGGTCATGGCTCGTGGATACAATGAGTCTTGCATGACCCGGACGACGCAACAGCCGAACCAGCCTAGCCTGCGCGTCAGCTGACAAGCCCGCAACTTCATCGATGTAGATGGTCGCTCCAGCATCTTCCCGGATAGCGGCGAAGGCATCTGCCATTTCGTCCGTGTTCAGCCCATCAAGATCCAGGAGAACGAAGGGCGATTGATTGTTCTGCCCAAGGTCATGAATGGCGCGAGCCGTCAGTTCCTTGCCGACGCCCGCTTCGCCCTCAATGAGGACGGTCAGACTGGTGTTCATCACACGAGAAACGACGCGATAAACCTCTTGCATAGCCTCAGATCGGCCAATCAAGGGCAAAACGGCATCCTGTTCAGCCTGCCGTGTCTGCCTGTCCACCCGTTTTCCGCTTACTTGCTTCTTCAGGGCCCTGGCAACGAGCCCCGATAAGGCTTCGATGTCGAATGGCTTGGGAAGATAGTCGAATGCGCCATGCTCCGCAGCTGACGCTGCAGTCAGGATCGTATTCTGACCGCTCATGACAATGATTGGAAGCTCAGGTCGTTCGAGCTGCATTGACGGCATAATATCAAAGATCGGGTCATCATCGAGGTAAACATCGGTGACAACCACATCGCCCTCACCGTTCCTGATCCATCGTTGCAAAGCCTCAGGAGAACTTGTGGTACGAACTGCGTATCCTTCGCTCGTCAGCGTCTGGCTTATCACCATCCGGATACTGGCATCGTCCTCAGCGACAAGAATGGTCGGCTTTGACATTCAGTATTACCCCGCGATCGGAAGAAAAATGGAAAACCGGGTCCGTTCCGGCATGCTGTCAAGTTCGATGGAGCCATCGTGAGCGGCAACGACTTGACTGACTACGGTCAGACCCAGCCCGCTGCCGTTCGACTTGGTCGTATGGAACATATTGAAGATCTTCTCAGTCTCTGCCTCCGACATGCCCGGACCGTTGTCCTCAATTACGATCTTCATCATCCGACCGCTCTGACCCGCTTTAGGCTGCTTTATCCGACGGTCGATCGCAAATCTTGTAAGCACGCGAATTTGTCCCGCATGACCTGACCCGGTAATTGCTTCACCTGCATTGCGAATAAGATTCTGGAAAGCCTCGTGAAGATGATCAGCATCGGCGTATAAGTCTGGAAGTGATGGATCGAATACTCTGCTTAAAGTGACGTTAGGGCCGAGCGCCAATTCCTCAGTCTTGATGACCCGATCCAATACTTCATGAACGTTGCAAGCGTCACATCTCGGTGCCGAAAATAGCTCGAAGGCCGACAACTCGTTGATGAGACGCTCAATGCGCCTGCTCTCTGCCAGGATCATCTCTAAAAGCTCTGCCTGACTGTCCTTCGCTCCCCTTAAAAGCAGTTGAGTCGCTCCGCTGATGCCTGCCAGGGGATTTTTGACCTCATGCCCTAGAATTCGTCCGAAGGCAGCAAGTCCAGGAGCATCTGGAACCGTGGGGCTAGAATCGGGACCCGCCATTAAAGCAATGGCAAATGAGCGATCTGACAGGCAGTCCACGACTGCTGATCGGTTCTTTTCAGAAACTCCAGGGCCATCCAGTCGCAAGCCCGCTGATGTAACGCGACCACCGGTTTCTTCGGCCCGGTCAATCAGCGCGAAAAGGTCACAGTCATGATAAAAAAGATCAGTGAGCGATCTGCCGCGGAGCGCTAAGCGAGAGACTTTCAGGAGAGCTTCCGCTTCGGAATTTGCCGCCGTAACACGGCGCCTGCGATCGAGCTGCAGGAGCGCCGTCGGAAACATATCCGGGTCTACTGAAAGTGGAAGTGTGTCAACGGACGACATGACTATGCAGCCTCCCTTTCCATTGAGGGCTGGCCGAAAACATCGGTAAGCGCCGCTATAACTGTCTCAAGATCATCGATCCGGCAGATTGCACCTCGCATTTCTCGCCTGGCCTGGTCACTTAAGTTCAGCGGTGCAGTCGCGAGCGCCGCCGAGACATGCTTGCGTGTAACACGCACACCCAGTTTTTCGCCGTACAGCTCCGCCGCATCTCGAAGGTGCTCAATGAGTGAAGATAGACGTATACCGAGATCAGGATCTTTATACGTTTCACCCTTCAATTGCGCTTCGATTTTCGCTGGCTGCCATGGCTTACCCATCGCAGCTCGGCCAATCATGACAGCGTCTGCTCCAGATGCGTTCAGGGCATTTTCGGCGTCACGGACATCGCCGATGTCACCATTCGCGATCACAGGCAGGGCTACGGCATCGACTGTGTCGCGAATCCGAACCCAGTCTGCGGTTCCCTTGTAAAATTGGCAACGAGTACGACCGTGCACCGTGAGCATAACAACACCTAGCGCTTCCGCGGCCTCAGCAATCTCTGGAGCGTTCAGCAACGAGTGGTCCCAACCAAGCCGCATTTTCAAGGACACCGGTACATTTCCAGCTCCTGCGACTGTCGCGGCTATAATCTCTTTCGCGAGTTTGGGGTGCTGCATCAAAGCGGACCCAGATAATCCGCCCGTTACCTTACGCGCCGGGCAACCCATGTTGATGTCGATCTGGTCAACACCTGTTTCCGCCAGCAGCCGCGCGCCGTCTTCCATATGCTTTGGGTTCCGACCGGCAAGTTGCACAATCCATGGGCTACCAGGATCGTGTCGACACACCCGTCGGACAACATCTGGTCTCGCCAGCACAAGTTGCTCGCTGGCAGTCATCTCGGACACAACGGCCTTGGCACCAAATCGCACAGCTTGGCGGCGAAATGGGGCATCCGTTGCCCCAGACATAGGCGCAAGCCAAACGAGTGGTATGTGTCTTTGGATTTTCCCGGCCATCACTGCTTAACTGTTATGTTGCGTTGCACAATTTATAATCGACGTTTTGAAAAAGCGAACCCTTTCAACACGTCTGGCATAATTCCGCTGCACCTCGTACATAGGCTGCATGAAGCAGGCTGGTGCAGTGATAGTTGCGGCGGGACAAGGGTCTCGGATGGGGTCAGGCCCCGAGAAACAGTATAGGACGCTTCTGGGGCGGCGGGTGATTTCCTGGAGCGCTGAGGCTTTTTTACAACATGAATCGATCGCGCAGCTGGTTATCGTTGCCCCGCGAGACAGTACCGAGAGGATGCAGGTCATAGTTGGGAGCGACGTCAAGGTCGTCCCGGGTGGCTCGACGCGTACAGAGTCTGTACGCGCTGGCTTGAACGCGCTTGATCTGCCCGCCGACTCTCCTGTGCTCATCCATGATGCAGCCAGGCCCGGTTTGTCTCTCAAAGTAATTAGTTCTCTTTTGGAAGCATTGAATGACGCTGACGCATCTGCACCAGCTCTTCTTGTGCCCGATGCCCTGAAATGTGTCGCGCCCGACAATAGGCTGAGCGCAGTTGATAGAGCTCCCCTTCGACGCATACAAACCCCGCAGGCGTTTCGATTAGGCTCTATAGTGGACGCTCTCGAGCAACAGAAAGATCTTGTAGATGATCTTGCGGCTATGGAAGCCATCGGCGCTAAAGTTTCGCTCATCGCAGGTCATGAGCGGTTGTCTAAACTAACATATGAAGATGATTTCGAAATAATGAGCCGTCTCCTTTCGACGAATGCACCAACTCCGCGCTTGGGTACAGGCTATGATGTTCACAAGTTTGGTACTGGTGATCATGTAATACTGTGCGGCGTCAAAATCCCTCACTCTCAGGGTCTGGTCGGCCATTCTGATGCGGACATTGGCTGGCATGCCCTCACAGATGCCATTCTCGGTGCGCTGGCCCTCGGTGATATTGGCGATCACTTCCCGCCATCCGACCCGAAGTGGAAGGATGCTGAGAGCGGGCAATTCCTGAAGCATGCGCAATTGCTTGCAGACGATGCTGGTTACGCAATCGGAAATGTCGACATCACGCTGATATGTGAAGAACCCAAAATCAAACCCCATCGTGACGCAATGCGCACGCGAACGGCGGAACTCCTGGAACTTCCGCTGAATCTCGTAAGCGTTAAAGCAACGACGTCAGAAGGGCTCGGATTCACTGGACGTAGGGAAGGCATCGCCGGCCAAGCGGCCGCGGTTTTGACGCCCAAGCCAATGGTCGATTAGGATCTCCATATGTACTCTGAACGCTTGATAAATCTTGCTCTGCTCGTATCCGATGACGCGCGGCAGAAACGACTGCGGATCGCTACCGCTGAGAGCTGTACCGGCGGTTTACTCTCTGGCTTGTTTACCGAACTTGCTGGATCGTCGGATGTCTTCGAACGGGGATTTGTGACCTATTCCAATCGGGCGAAGCAGGAGGTGCTCAATGTGCCGGGTGATCTCCTTGCCGATGTCGGTGCCGTATCTGAAGCCGTTGCTCGCCTTATGGCTGAGGGCGCACTGGAAGAAAGCCGCGCCAATATAAGCATAGCCATAACCGGCATTGCTGGCCCAGGTGGCGGAACACCGATGAAACCGGTAGGAACAGTGCATATTGCGTGCGCCCGGGAAAACCACGCGATCATGCACGAGCTTTGTCAGTTTGGTGATATCGGTAGATCGGAAGTGCGCCTGGCGACGCTTGAGGCAGCTTTGAATATGCTACAGGAACAGATCAGTCGGTAGGCGGTTCCCCTAGGCTCTGTGCAACGGTCGGGTCTCCCGAACCCTCATTCATTGTCGGTACCGAGACAGACGCATATCGCCTTGCAGCCTCATCAAGAAACGCGTCCATTATTTTGCGAACGGCGTTGTCACGATTGCTAATAGCAAGCGCGCTCAGGATTGGATTACTGAACTGGTAATCAATCCGGAAAGTAATCCGTGTGCTCGCTGAATTCGTTGCCTCGAAATGCCAGTCATTTTCCAGCTTCCTGAAGGGCCCGCGAACGAGCCGTGCCTTGACGGTCATGGCTGTCTTGTCGACGGCAACGGTGGTTGAAAACTGCTCTGTGAAGCCCTTGAAGCCGACCACAGCCTCTCCAATGCAGTGGTGGATATTTCCGTCAACTCTCGGCCGACTTTTCCGTAGCGCTTTCACCCATTTTATGAAGCGCGGATACGTCTCGATATCCGCAACAAGAGACAGCATCTGTTCAGGGGTATATGGAACAATCAGATGTTCTATGTGGCCTGTCATGGCGCAAAACCTAGTCCTGTTGATCCGGTTATCAATCGTCTGAGACAATTATGGACGGTTGCGAATTGCTGATGCTGGTGATTGATCCATCCGGCCATAACTCGCAAAATGATGTGTGAATCACCATCTATCAAGCGTATTGAGTGAATCGGTCGTATTGAGCGCGACCCAAAAAGAGAAACACCGGAGGCGTTCACATGAGCGAAGCAGCGGTTCTTCAGCCTAAAATATACAATCCACGAGCATCCCAGACCGGATTGTTTTCCGGCCTGATGAGGGCGCGAAGTGAATTTGGTGGTGGCACAATTGCGGTCGTAGACGGTGACGAACGAAAGTTGACTTACAACGAGATTATCCGGGCGGCATTTGGCTTGGGATCTGCCTTAAAAAAAGGCACTCAGCGCGAGGAAAACGTTGGCATTCTGCTACCGACCGGCGCGGGTGCCATTATTGCCTTCTACGCAGTGTTGGCGACAGGTCGAGTCCCAGCCATGCTGAACTTCACCGCCGGGCCAAAGAATATCAAATCAGCTTTGAAAGCTGCCGAAATCAAGCGGATCGTCACAGCGCACAAATTTATCGAACTCGGCGGCCTTGAGACCTTGATAAAAGAGCTGAAAGACGAAGCAGAGATAGTATACCTAGAGGATGTAAGGGAAAAGCTGTCTCTTCGGGATAAGATCGCAGGAGCGCTCGGTCCATATTTGCCCAGTTTTTTTCATCGCTCACCGCATCATCAAAAGCCGGGCGTTATACTGTTTACGTCGGGTACTGAAGGCGAGCCAAAAGGCGTGGTGCTCAGTCATGAGAACATTCTCGCAAATGTGGAGCAGGTTCGAGCCCATATTGGCCTCAGCGATGAGACCGATGCCGTATTCAATCCTTTGCCCACGTTTCACTGCTTTGGTCTGACGATGGGAGCAGTGTTGCCGCTGGCCGCTGGCGTAAAAGCCATCTGTCATCCAAGTCCGCTACAACCGAAGGAAATTGCCAAACGAATCCGCAAATCCGGTTCAACCATCCTCCTCGCGACGGACACGTTCATATCGCAATATACGAGGGCCGGTTCAGAAGGTGATCTGGACAGCGTGCGGCTGGCTGTGTGCGGCGCTGAGCGCGTTCGCGACGAGACACGGCAGCTCGTGCGGAGAAAATTCAATATCGAAATTCTCGAAGGCTACGGAGCAACTGAAGCAGCACCTGTTGTTGCCGCCAATAAGCTTGAAGCCAACAAGCCGGGCACAGTCGGGCAACTCATGTCTCATATGGAAAGCGAACTTGTTCCCGTTGAAGGCATTGATGAGGGTGGCCGGCTCAAAGTTCGGGGGCCCAATGTCATGCTGGGATACATGCGCGCCTCCAATCCGGGAGTGATAGAGAAACCCCAGGAAGGCTGGCATGACACCGGAGACATCGTCGCGATCGACGATGAAGGTTTCATCCGTATCATGGGACGTGTGAAGCGTTTCGCCAAGATTGGTGGAGAGATGGTTTCGCTTGCTGTCGTCGAGAATTGCGCGAGTGCGATCTGGCCGGATAACCTGCATGCTGCGGCGACCCTCCCAGACCCTCGCAAAGGCGAGCAGATCATTCTTCTTTCTGATTCAAAGGATGCAAACCGGGACGACATTCTTGCCTGGTGCCAGAACCATGGCACGCCGGAACTGGCTGTACCCAGGAAGGTTTTGACCGTCGACGAAATTCCAGTTCTTGGGACTGGTAAGCTGGACTATGGTGCTATCCAGAAGATGGCCGAGGAGCTGACTGAGGTTTAGAACCCTTTCCACTTGTCCTTGATCGGACAAAATTCAGGATGATCGGATCCTCAAAAGCAAACAGGACTTCGCGGATGATCGAGCAAAAGCCAAAAACCGCTCTTGTGATCGTGGACGTCCAGGAAGGCATGTTCGGCTTACCGGGAATGGGGCCAGTCCAAAGAGACGAGCTTCTCAACAACATTCACACTCTCATTGAGAGAGCGAGACATAGCAACTGCACCATCATTTACATTCAGCACCAGGGAACCGGTGATCAGCCACTGGCCAAGACCAGCCCGGGTTACGCAATCGCGCACGAGATAGCTCCGTGGTCAGGAGACAAAATCGTGTCAAAAACGGAATGTGGAATGTTTCATAAAACAAAACTTGATAATGTGCTCTCAGCTCTGGATCTTCGCCGCCTTTTCATATGCGGAATGCAGACGGAATTCTGCGTAGATACGGCCGTCCGAACAGCGGTGGACCATGGCTATGAAGTCATTGTGGCATCTGGCGCTCATGCAACGTTCGACACTGATGAGCTATCTGCCGGCACGGTTGCCAAACACCATGAAACAGTCTGGCGGCAGGCTTTTGGGCAGGTTTTGAACGTCAGTGATATATCTTTTCCATAGAATGCTGGCACCGACATTTAAAGTGGCTCGTACTTAGTTGGTACAATAGGAGCAGCCGTCCCTTTGGCGCATCATGAGAATGCGCTTATCGGCGCAACCATCAAATATGCAACGCCCTGCCCTCGGCATCGAGCACAGCCTCGTGCATCATTTCTGAGAGGGTTGGGTGCGGGAAGATCGTATGCATCAGATCCTCTTCCGTTAGCTCCCCTTCTCGCGCGATCACATAGCCCTGAATGAGCTCCGTTACCTCTGCCCCGATCATGTGAGCCCCCAGCAGTTCACCTGTTTTCTTGTCGAAGATGGTTTTCACCAAGCCATCGCCAGCGCCTAAAGCGATGGACTTGCCATTCCCGACAAATGGGAACCGGCCCACTTTAATGTCATGGCCAGCTTCTTTGGCTGCGGCTTCAGTCAGGCCAACGCTTGCGATCTGCGGATGAGAATAAGTGCATCCTGGAATATTGGACGCGTCAAATGGGTGCGCTTCGTATTTACCGTGAATGCCTTCAACACAAAGCACGCCTTCGTGCGACGCCTTATGCGCAAGCCATGGCGGGCCGGTCACATCGCCGATCGCGTATAGTCCCGGGACCCCGGTGCGCCCGAAGCCATCAACGGTAACATGTGTACGATCGATTTTGACACCAACTTCTTCGAGTCCCAACCCGTCTACATTACCCACAATGCCGATAGCGAGGATCACGCGATTTACCTCGACCGTTTCGGTCTTGCGGCCGCCCAGATCGATCGTCGCTTTCACGCTCGACTTTCCTTTGTCGAGAGACTTCACCTGCGCGCCCGTATGGATCTTGATGCCCTGCTTCTCGAACTGCTTCCGCGCCAGACCAGAAATCTCTTCATCTTCCACAGGTAGAATTCGATCCACGGCTTCGACAACCGTCACGTCCGAACCCATCTCATTATAGAAGCTCGCAAACTCAATACCGATCGCCCCCGAACCAATGACGAGTAGCTTCTTAGGCATCACATCCGGCACCATCGCCTCGCGATACGTCCAAATGAATTTACCGTCGGGCTCTAAGCCAGCTTGCGGAATATTTCGAGCGCGCGCGCCCGTCGCGACGATGACATGTTTAGCCGCGTACGATTTATCAGTACCCGCCTTGTCCTTAACGAGCACCTTCGGTGCCGGTGTTCCTTTTTCTAATCGGGCGTCGCCTTCGATAACCGTGATCTTGTTCTTTTTCATAAGGAACTTCACACCGCCGGAGAGTTGAGCAGCGACACCGCGGGAACGCTTCACCACTGCATCAAGGTCGATCTCTGGCTTTAGCTCTTTCAGCCCGAAGTTTGTTGCGTGCTTGGCCAGATGCATCACCTCCGCTGACCGGAGCAGTGCCTTCGTCGGGATGCAGCCCCAATTAAGGCAAACTCCACCGAGTTCTGCGCGTTCAACAACCGCTGTCTTCATTCCAAGCTGGGACGCGCGGATGGCAGTGACATAGCCCCCGGGTCCTGAACCGATGACGATAAGATCGAAATTTGTGTCAGCCATTACTCTGCCTTTGCTTGGACGCTGAGAGGGATGTAATCTAGCTAGAGCAACATGCTCTCGGGCATTTCTACGTAGCGCTTGAAGGCCGCTAGCCATTTTGCGCCTTCTGCGCCGCCGATGACGCGGTGATCACAGGTCAGCGTCACACTCATAATCGTCGCGACAATTAACGCGTCATCTTCGCCGACCACCGGTTTCTTCTCACCGGCACCAACCGACATGATCATGCCTTCCGGTGGATTGATGATCGACGCGAAATTCTTGATACCGAACATGCCGAGATTAGAGAGGCTGAAGGTGCCACCCATATATTCCTGAGGTTTGAGTTTCCGCTCTCGGGCACGCGTGGCGAGGTCCTTCATCTCGTGGGAAATTTCAGCAAGCCCTTTCAGATGGGCATTCCTAATGACCGGGGTTATTAGCCCACCATCAATCGCGACGGCCACTGAGATATGCGCGCCGTGATGGTAAGCGATTCCGTCATCCGTATAGGATGCATTGCAATCCGGCTCATCCATTAGAGCCAGCGCAGCGGCCTTGATGATCATGTCATTGACGGAGACCTTAATGCCGTCCGGTGCCGCTGCATTCACATTCTTCCGTGCAGAGAGGAGGTTATCGAGCTTCAGGTCGACATTGAGCGGGAAGTGCGGCACCTGCATGAAGCTCTGGGTCAGGCGCTTGGCGACAGTCTTCCGCATACCGTCGAGCGGGACGAGTTCATAGCTCTCCGGATCATAGACGCGGTCATCCAGCACTTGCGGCAGGATCAGACCATCGGGGCTCGCGGGCGCACTTGCGCCTGTCGTGGCAAGCGCATGAGATGGCTCGTAGTTCTCCACATCCTTCTTGACAATACGTCCATGAGGACCGGAGCCCTTCCCGGCAAGCGCGGAGAGGTCAATGCCTTTCAGCCCGGCAATGCGACGTGCGAGCGGGCTCGCCTTGATGCGGTCGCCCGAAACAGACGCTGATGCAAACTGACCAGACATTGGAAACGGCACTTCACCGCCAGCCGTTTCGGCCTCCTCCTTCTGAGGAAACGGAACCTCTCCGCCTCCCTGTGGGTCGGTCTCATCCTCTTCCTGGGGTAACGGCACCTCGCCGCCACCTTGCGGCGCGGCCTCCACAGCGCCTGCGTCTTCGCCCTCTTCAGCAATTACGGCGATGATCTCATTGACCTTCACGCCTTCGGTACCCTCGGGGATCAGTATCTTCGCGAGCACGCCTTCATCAACGGCTTCAACTTCCATAGTCGCCTTGTCTGTCTCGATCTCGGCGATGAGGTCACCCGACTGAATTTCGTCCCCCTCAGCCTTCAGCCATTTGGCGAGCGTCCCTTCTTCCATGGTGGGCGACAGCGCGGGCATGGTGATATTAATGGGCATTGCTTACATCCCCTCACAAACAGCCTTGGCCGCAGCCACAATATCCTCCGCTCCCGGAAGGGATAGCGCTTCGAGATTACCGGCGTAGGGCAACGGCACATCAGCCTGCGTCACGCGTGTTGGCGGCGCATCGAGATAGTCGAAGGCTTCATTGGTGACGGTTGCGCAAAGCTCTGCGCCGACGCCCATAAAGCGCCATCCTTCTTCGGCTGTAACAAGGCGGTTCGTCTTCATCACACTCTCGACAACGGTTTGAGTGTCCATGGGCCGGATCGTGCGCAGGTCGATGACCTCAGCTGAGATCCCCTCCGCCGCCAACGCCTCGGCCGCTTCCAGCGCGAAGCCCACCATGCGCGAATAGGCAACAATCGTAACGTCCGTCCCTTCCCGTTTCACCGCAGCCTTGCCGATAGGCAGGACATAGTCATCAAGATCCGGCACGTCGAAGCTCTCGCCATAGACCAGTTCATGCTCAAGAAAGACAACCGGGTTCGGGTCGCGGATCGCCGCCTTCAAAAGCCCCTTCGCCGATGCGGAGTCATATGGCGCAATAACTTTTAGCCCCGGCACATGGCCATACCAGGCCGCATAGTCTTGGCTGTGCTGCGCACCGACGCGGGAAGCAGCGCCGTTGGGCCCGCGGAAGACAATCGGGCATCCCATCTGGCCGCCGGACATGTAGAGCGTCTTCGCTGCCGAATTGATGATATGATCAATGGCCTGCATGGCGAAGTTGAAGGTCATGAACTCGACGACCGGCCGCAGCCCACCGAATGCAGCGCCGACACCGAGCCCAGCAAAACCGTGCTCCGTGATCGGCGTATCAACGACCCGGCGTTCGCCAAACTCCTGAAGTAGCTCGCGAGTAACTTTGTACGCACCCTGATACTCAGCGACCTCTTCGCCCATAACGAAAACAGTCTCGTCTCGGCGCATCTCTTCAGCCATAGCGTCGCGCAGGGCGTCACGAACAGTCGTATCGGTGAAACTTGTGCCCGCGGGAACATCGGGATCTGTCAGAGCAGAAGAATTATGGCCGAGCGGCACACTCGGTTCGATAGTGCGCGGGTTTGGATCGGCGATGGCTGTTTCTTGTTTCGATGGCTGGGGAGCTTCGGTCAAGGGGGCTGATGCGGCGCTGGAGGTTTCAACGCTTCCAGTATCTTCGCCATCCTCCGCCAGCAAAGCGATAACGGCATTAACCTTCACACCCTCGGTGCCTTCCGGGATGAGGATCTTGGCGAGCACGCCCTCATCCACGGCTTCTACTTCCATCGTCGCCTTATCGGTCTCGATCTCAGCGATCACGTCGCCGGAAGATACTTCGTCGCCTTCAGCTTTCAGCCATTTTGCAAGCGTGCCTTCTTCCATGGTGGGAGACAGGGCGGGCATGAGAATATCAACGGCCATATCATTGGGCCTCCAATTTCGCAGCGAATGCAGATGGCTCGTCGAGTGGAAATGGGCATTGCGGAATAGGTTTATCAGGTTCCCCTGCTTGCGTAGCCCGATCTGTTTCGGCTTCAATATCTGCCCAATAGGACGCGTAATAATCGCGGTGTTCTTCGAGATTGAATTTGCAACCCCGGGCATCTGCCCAGAATGCTTCGATAATCACACCCGACATGTCATCGGGGTGAAGAAAGCCTCTATCTCGCAAATCTGCAGCAACAGGACTGTCATCTCGATGAATCCATGAATTTCTAATCCAAAGACCAATGCCGAAATGGGCTAACGGTAGATCGACATATGGCATCTCAGCAAATTCAGCGCTGGCGTCGTCCGAAAGTATTTCACCTAGGCAACTCAAACTTTCTTCGAATGTCGAGGGAATACAGCTCGGCTCGTCCGCATAGGCAGGCATAACGAGAAAACACACGATCGAGATCATGGCATTTCTTGTCATTAACCGGCACCCCCCAGAGACGGTAAGACTTGAGACGCGATAACGCCAATGCCCACAATGCCCGAAACCCATGCAATGGGGCGAAGAAGAGGAATGCCCAACCAATAGGCTGGCGCATAAACAACGCGCGCTGCCAAGAAGAGCCCGGCACCAAACTCAGCAAGTGCAGTCATGCGGCCGGTTTCGACCGCCACAATTACCAGCGGCACGAAGAGCATCATGTTCTCGAGCATGTTTGCGCTCGCACGTTTTGTTCGTCCCATGAAAACACTGTCGGTTTTTTCCAGATTATCGCGGGGTCCGAGTAGAATAAGGCCATGATGCAACGCTCCCGACGTCGCCTGAACGAATATCATCACCAAAAACAAAAGCGCCGACGATACGAGGCATTCATACATGAAAGGCATCAGGAACCCCCCGCTTCAACAAGAACGTCTGTCCAAAGCTCTGCGGGGGCAGGCTCCGGGCTGGACAGTGAGAAATCAGCAGCCTCTTTCACAATCGCCTTGATGTCCTTATCGATGGTTTTGAGCTCAGCCTCGTCCGCGTATCCAGCTTCCAGGATCTGGCCTTTCAGACCCTCAATCGGATCACGGTGAGAACGAACATCGTCAACTTCTTCGCGTTTTCTATACTTCGCAGGATCGGACATTGAGTGGCCACGATAGCGATATGTACTCATTTCCAGAATGTATGGACCTTTTCCGGAGCGCGCATACTTGACGGCTTTGTCCGCCGCCTTTTTCACGGCGAAGACGTCCATGCCGTCGACCTCTTCGCCTTCGATCTCGAAGCTGATGCCACGCTTATAGAGTTCGGTCTCGGCAGACGCACGCGCAACACTTGTGCCCATCGCGTACTGATTGTTCTCGATCACGTAGACAACGGGCAAATCCCAAAGCGAGGCCATGTTGAATGCCTCGTAGACCTGACCCTGATTGGTGGCCCCATCGCCAAAATAGGCGATCGAAACATTGTCCTTGCCAAGATATTTATTAGAGAAGCCCAGCCCCGTTCCGATCGGAACCTGCGCGCCGACAATTCCATGCCCGCCATAAAAGTTCTTCTCTCGACTAAACATGTGCATGGACCCGCCCTTGCCACGGGAGTATCCGCCTTCCCGTCCCGTCAGCTCGGCCATGACACCTTTTGGATCCATGCCGCAAGCGAGCATATGCCCGTGGTCCCGATATCCGGTGATAACCTGATCGCCCTCTTTCAGCACAGCCTGAACGCCGGTTACGACCGCTTCCTGACCAATATAGAGATGGCAAAACCCGGCAATTTCGCCCATGCCATAAAGCTGACCAGCTTTTTCCTCGAACCGCCGGATCAACAGCATATCGCGATAATGCTGAAGCATATCGGCTTTGTTGCCGGGCGATTTCTTTTTATTTGGTTTTGCGGTTGTCGCCATTGGGTCCTCCCCGAAAGGTAGAGAACGTGTTGTGCGATAAGCTGTCAGTCTCGTCCAGTCAGTAAGCCTATGCAGCAATGCATGCGTAAACCACTATTGCGTGATAACGATCTCATCTGGCCGTACGAAAGCGAGTTTTTCACGGGCAAGCGCCTCTATGAAATCGGGGTCGAGTGTACCTGGCGTCAATCTTTCAATATCACGCTCGAGCTCTGCAATTTCACGTCTCAGCAAGCTCAATTCAGCTTCCAGCTCCTCCGCCTGGATCTGCCGTTCAGACCAGGCATTCAAGCCCTGCTCACCAGCGAAGGTGTGAATCGCGAAATATAGAATGAGCGCGGACAAAACGCCGCCAGCAAATTTGGATGTCATGGTTCTACTCGTGGCGGATCAGACAACATACGACTAAGGTAAATAATTCCTTGTCAGACCGCGTATCTGGCAAGCAAGTACTTTCGTATGCGTCCCCCGCCAACAACGTCTTTCCCTGTGTTCGGATCATGCAGCTTTGGGCCTTTCGCTACAGGATGCCAGATATATTCCAACTCCATAGAGCTAAGTCGTTCCTTCACTAGCCGACCGCCCGGGTCCAGCTCAGATCCATAGTACTGGAGTGGCTTTTGGGGTTCCTTAGAAGGAACGACGGAACCACCATTGTAGAACCTGAAGAGGTTTGAATAAAACGAACTCAACGTGTTTATCGGCCCAAGCCAGTGAACCCAGGGCCGCTTTCTGCCTGCAAGGGACTCGGTCTGACGTGCGATATCAGCGCTTTCGTACTGCCCTTCTCCTGTCAGCGTGTTTACCATGAAGGGAAACTGCGCCTTGCCGCCAAGCATTGTTACGTCTGGCCGGTAACGAAGTCCGTTCTTGGGACATGGTTTCACATGGACAACAAGGCCGGCTTCACTGATCGATTCCCTGGTAATTCTACAAAATGGGCACGCTTCGAACTCGTAAAGCACAGGCATTGGCTCATGGGATATCGTTTGGTCCGGAGAGTAACCCGCCCCTAGTCGCAAAGCCGACACGGCCGCCGATAGCGTCAGATTCAACCAGTAGAACATCAGCCCCTAGCTCGCATTTATAAAGTCGCGACCGGCATAAACCGCTTGAACACCCAGCTCCTCCTCTATGCGCAGAAGCTGATTGTACTTCGCCAGACGGTCTGATCGCGACAGTGAACCCGTTTTGATCTGGCCACAATTCGTCGCGACGGCAAGGTCTGCAATCGTTGTGTCCTCAGTCTCACCCGACCGGTGGGACATCACAGCAGTGTATGAGTGGCGATGGGCGAGATCGACCGCGTCCAGCGTTTCCGACAATGTGCCGATCTGATTGACCTTTACCAGAATTGAGTTGGCTGCGCCTTTCTCCAGGCCCGTCGCGAGTCTGACCGGATTGGTCACAAAGAGGTCGTCACCGACCAACTGGCATTTGTCGCCGATAGCTTCTGTAACGGCGACCCATCCATCCCAATCGTCTTCAGCCATACCGTCTTCGATCGAAACAATTGGATAACGTGCTACGAGATCCGCGAGGTAGTCAGCCATTCCTGCGCTATCGAGCGTCTTGTCCTCACCGGCAAGCACGTACTGGCCGTCTTTGAAAAACTCTGTTGAGGCCGCGTCTAGCGCCAGGGCGATGTCTTCTCCAGGTTTGTACCCAGCCGATTCAATGGCCTTCATAATGAAGCCAATCGCTTCATCCGTGGAGGATAGATTTGGCGCGAACCCGCCTTCGTCTCCCACATTGGTGTTATGGTTCGCAGCGCTTAAGCCCTTCTTCAAGGCATGGAACACTTCTGCCCCCATACGCAAACCATCTGCGAAGGTCTCGGCCCTCACAGGCATGACCATGAATTCCTGAATATCGATCTGGTTGTCAGCGTGCTCTCCCCCATTGATGATGTTCATCATAGGCGTTGGCAGAACGCGGGCATTTGAACCACCCACATAGCGAAACAAGGGAAGTGAACAGCTTTCAGCAGCAGCCTTCGCCACGGCCATGGAAACCCCGAGGAGTGCGTTCGCGCCAAGGCGTGACTTGTTCTCAGTGCCATCTACCTCGATGAGAAGTTCGTCGATCAAGCGTTGTTCAGTTGCGTCTAGCCCAACCAATTCATTGGCAATCTCGCCGTTAACCGCACCGACTGCTTTCAAGACGCCCTTCCCGCCATATCGCTCGTCGCCGTCGCGAAGCTCATGGGCCTCATAGGCTCCGGTGGAGGCACCAGAGGGCACAGCAGCACGGCCAACGGCACCATCGGAAAGGGTAACTTCAGCTTCAACCGTCGGATTTCCCCGACTGTCGAGGATTTCTCGGGCAAAGACGTCAATAATTTCGCTCATGGAATAGTGCTCCGATCAGACTTTCGCTGCTCCATACGAAAAACGCCCCCGGCTGGCGAGGGCATCTTTGAGAATTTATCGCAGATAAATAGGTTTAGAAATCGTCCTTTGGCTCAAGTATTTGCTTGCCGCGATACATGCCAGTTTTCAGATCGATGTGATGTGGACGACGCAGCTCACCGGAGTCTGCGTCTTCGATATAAGTGTTGCCCTTAAGGCGGTCATGAGACCGACGCATACCGCGTCGGGACGGTGTAATCTTACTCTTAGGGACAGCCATTGCGCATCATCCAATCAAAAACAGCCGCACGGGGCGGCCTGTTAAATCCGAAGCGCGCTACATAACGGCGGGTTAGAGGGATTGCAAGCGGTCAAACGAGACGGGACTGAACTTTTGCGGCTTCGATAAAGCTGGCGAATAGAGGGTGTGGCTCGAATGGCCTGGATTTGAGCTCCGGATGGTACTGCACGCCAATGAACCAGGGATGATCTTCCAACTCAAAAATCTCAGGGAGTTTTCCGTCCGGAGACATGCCTGAGAAGATCAGGCCATTCGCGGCGAGCTTATCAAGATAGGCTGCATTCACTTCGTAACGATGTCGGTGACGTTCGGAGATTTCGGTGGTCCCATACACCTGAGCGACGAGACTGCCCTCTTTCAGAATCGCCGGATAGGCCCCAAGACGCATCGTGCCCCCTTTATCAGTATCGGCTGTGCGTACTTCCTTTTCGTTCCCTCGGGTCCACTCCTCCATGAGCCCTACCAGCGGTTCACTCGTCGGGCCGAATTCGGTTGTGGAAGCTGCTTCAATCCCTGCAAGCGACCGCGCGGCCTCGACCACGGAAAGCTGCATCCCGTAGCAGATACCAAAACAGGGGATTTTCCGGTTTCGGGCGAATTTCGCAGCCCGCATTTTACCGTGGGCACCGCGCTCACCGAAACCGCCAGGCAAAATTATGCCGTGAACACCTTCGAGGGCCTCAAGCGGCGTAGATCCATCGTCGAATTGTTCAGAATCAATCAGACGGATGTCGACTTTCACACTGTTCTCGAGGCCACCATGGTCAAGGGCTTCCATAACGGATTTATACGCATCTGGGACGTCAGTATATTTGCCGACAAGTCCGATACAGACGCTACCGTCTGGATTATGGATCGTTTCTGCAATTCGATTCCATCGCGATAAGTCAGGTGATTCAGCAGCGTCTATGCGGAAGTGTTCCATAACTTCGCTGTCGAGACCCTCGGCATGGTATTTCGCAGGGACATCGTAGATATGCGAAACGTCGCTGGCCTCGATGACACTCGACGGCCTCACATTACAAAAGCTTGCAATTTTCTTCTTTTCGTTTTCAGGGATCGGCCTGTTGCAACGGCAGAGGAGAATATCCGGCTGAATGCCTATGGAGCGCAGCTCCTTTACGGAGTGCTGGGTCGGTTTCGTTTTCATCTCTCCAGCTGCTGGAATATATGGCAGTAGGGTCAAATGGACGAAAACGGCTCGTTCTGGACCAAGCTCCTGACCAAGCTGACGGATTGCCTCGAAGAACGGCAGGCCCTCGATATCCCCAACGGTGCCCCCTATCTCACAGAGCACGAAGTCCACGCCCTCTCCGGGATCAGACAGAACGAATTCCTTTATGGCATCTGTGACATGAGGAATGACTTGAATAGTCGCGCCAAGATAGTCGCCGCGGCGCTCCTTCTCCAAGATCGAACGATAAATCTGTCCTGTGGTGATGTTATCAGACTTGCGCGCAGATACCCCGGTGAAACGCTCATAGTGGCCAAGATCAAGGTCGGTTTCCGCCCCATCATCGGTAACGAACACCTCACCATGCTGACGAGGACTCATTGTTCCCGGGTCCACGTTCAAATACGGATCGAGCTTTCGAAGGCGGACGCCATAGCCCCGTGCCTGGAGCAACGCACCAAGGGCAGCGGACGCGATACCTTTACCTAAAGAGGAAACCACGCCGCCAGTAATGAAAATATAGCGGATCATGGGAGTCTTTTGTGGTGTGATTCGATTGTTTGTCTCGACTGGCTTAGCCGGAAAATCACTTTACTCGCCAGGATTTTCCACAGGTTCCTCAATCTCAGGAGGATTTGTTGGAACCACGTCCTCGACCGGAGCGTCCAGCACTGATCCGAGATCTACGGGCTCATCTACAGGTCGTTCCAGGAGCGGTGTGGAAGAGTCAAAGATATCCACGGGCTCT
This sequence comes from Pseudomonadota bacterium, assembly GCA_039028055.1. Classification (GTDB taxonomy): domain Bacteria; phylum Pseudomonadota; class Alphaproteobacteria; order Caulobacterales; family Hyphomonadaceae; genus CALLCD01. The sequence continues at coordinate 23,886 of JBCCIW010000018.1, forward strand.
GACGCCTGATCAGGGTTTTCCGCTTCAATAACACGCTCGAGCTCCGAACGGCTATCACTCGTACGGTTTGCAAGAGTCGTAAGTCCCAGACTGGTCAGGAAGAAAATGCCGCCGAAAAACATGGTCGTGCGCACGAGCGCCCCTGCAGCACCTCGGCTGGTCATGAGGCCGCCGCCACCGCCGCCGATGCCCAGCGCACCCCCCTCCGACTTCTGAAGCATGATAACCGCAGTCATCACGATACAGGCCAGAATATGAACTACCAGAATAACGTTTTGCATAAAGCCAGATACTTGCCTTGAGATCGAAGCGTGGGGACATAGGCCGAATATCTGCCCACGCCAACCCCAGCTCTTACCTTTCTACACTGCGGCGGCGTAAATGGCGAGGAAGACTTCTGCTTTAAGACTAGCACCGCCAATCAGCCCCCCATTCACCTCCTCAACAGAGAGGATTCCAGCGGCGTTTCCCGGTTTCATGGAGCCGCCATAGAGGATGGGCGCATCTACTCCGGCATCTCCGAACCGCGTACGTAGAGACGATCGAATAAGGCCGTGCACTTCGGCAATTTGCTCGGGGTTCGCTGTTTGACCAGTTCCAATGGCCCAAATGGGCTCATACGCAACGACGAACGGAAAATTCTCTGCCTCTCTGGGCAGTGAGGCTTCCAGCTGACCGAGAACAACTTTCTCTGTAAGTCCGGCTTCCCGATCCGACAGGCTTTCACCGACACAAACAATAGGCACAAGTCCGGTGTCGAATACCGCTAGGACACGGTCCTTGATCACAGCGCTTAGTTCTCCATGATCGGTGCGGCGCTCAGAGTGACCAAGTATTACGTGCGTTGCTCCGGCATCTTTCAGCATTTCAGCGGACAGATCACCCGTGTGAGCGCCGCTCATGGCTGCATGGCAATTTTGAGCTCCGATTTGCATTGCCGTGCCAGATACTGCAGCACTCGCAGCGGCTATCAGCGTGGCTGGTGGGCATATGAGTGCCTCAACAGCTTCGGTGCCATCACCTATTTCTTCCGCCATGGCTTTGATCTCGGCCAGTGAGGATGCAAGGCCGTTCATCTTCCAGTTTCCTGCGATCAGCGTGCGCAAGGCGGCTCCTCCTGTCTTGCCTATCTAACCGCCCCCGCGTAGCAAGCACTGTTCAAAGACTCAA